>CALLUQ010000104.1 GCA_938010565.1 uncultured Flavobacteriales bacterium | reverse complement strand
TGCGGCTTTGGTGTACTGGAAAGAAGAATTTAAAGCAACCGGTACCACCCCGATGATGGTAACCATCACCATTTCCGCCGCCATACAAACCATAAAAGGAGTCACCTGGATAAAACCCTGGCGGGAAAGTAGGGCGCTTTCGGAAGAAATTGCTACCCATAAAAAAAGAGTACAAAGAGGCGTTTCGGACGATCGTCGGAAGGAGAAAGATGGGAGGGTGTTGGAGGGTGTTGTTTTGGAAACCGCTAGGACGGGGACTCAATTTACAAAATCCAACTTAAAGCTTGGCCAGCAGATGCACAAGGCTTATAAGGCAAAACTTCACAATCCAGCTAAAGGGCTTTACAAAGAGTTTCGTTTACCAAGTTGGAGATGTATTGACTTTTTGGATGTGAATAAGGGGATAATCTACGAGCTAAAGCCTTTTAACCCAAGAGCCATGCAGGCAGGGCAAAGGCAACTTCAAATGTATCTTAAGGAGCTACAATCACTGCCACAGTACAAGGGTATTAATTGGAAAACTGTTTTAGACACCTATTGATATGGATAATAAGGAATGTAAAAAGCAATTCAGAGAGATAGCCAAAGTATCCGGTTTTGATAGAGCTTTTGGCGGATGGTTCAAGGAAAGCAAAGAAACGATAATAGTCCTTGAGTTGCAGAAATCAAATTTTGGCAATTATTATCAATTGAATATCAAGGTTTTTATTCAAGGGGTTTTTGGAGAGACTTACATGAAAAGTAAGAAGTTGGTTAAAAACTCAATCGGCCATATCAATGCAGGAGAGACACAAGAGTATAAGAACTTTCTTGACCTTGATAAGGAAATGGGAGATGAGAAGCGGCTTGAAGGGATTAGATTACTTTTTAAAAATCATATTATCCCGTTTACAGAAAAAGCAATGACCAAATCAGGAATTAGAGAGTTACATGAACGAGAACAATTATTTTTACTCCCAGCGGTGAAAGAAGAATTGAATATAGTATAATTGTGTATTTCGGTCTATCCGTACCGGAACATGGACTGAAGGTAAACAAAAAAACAGTTCGGATCATTTTAAATATTTTATGGATTCAACACACTCCGTACACGGCAATTCTCAGACCAAAAAATCGGATATTGTAGGGGTATGGTTTTGTTGTTTTCCACAACGCAAAAAGCACTTAATTGCCTACTCGTATTGTCCGAGATGATACAAGCAGGCTCCTTTATTGAATGAGGCATTTGGACATCTTCCTTCCGGACTACCCATTTCTGCTTTGGTATTTTGGTTTATATAACAGTTTAATTTAAAATAAGTTACCTGCTTTTTTTTTCAGATCAAGCCTAAAAAAAAGCCGCGAAGCGGGAAACAACATACGATCCCAACCCGCATCTGGGTTCGTTTTGCGCAATAAGCACCTAGCAAACAACCAATTAAAAGGAAATGCTTACCCTTTCTCCACTTCAACCAAATGCATCGTAATTAACCGATGATCAAATAATTAACTTTGAGCAAAAAAATCCAATCAAAAAAAGCGGAATGGGAGCATTCGTATCGGAAGGCTACTCAAAATTTAAATGCGTTTGTTCTACATTGTAGGTAAACATTTCATGTTATATTTTGACTTTATTTGTAATATGACAAAAAAATTGACCAAAGCAATCATTTTCGATTTGGGCGGAGTGATCATTAACATTGATTACGAAGCAACAATTAAGGCATTTCAAGCCTTGGGAATTCCTGACTTTTACACCCTATACTCACAAGCAAATCAGGCTTCCATGTTTAATGATCTCGAAACAGGAAGAATTTCATCAGACGAATTTATTGATCGTTTGCTCCTTTATACGGCAAAAGGTACTTCTCGTTCCGATGTGGTGGATGCCTGGAACAAAATGGTACTTGATGTACCCGGAGAAAGAATTGATTTTTTGAAGGGACTAAAACCAGGTTACAAAATATTTCTTCTGAGCAATACCAATTCGATCCACATGGAAAAGGTGAACGAAGAGTGGGCTAAGGCTACCGACATCAAACTTTCCGAACTATTTGATAAAGTATACCTTTCTCATGAAGCGGGCATGCGCAAACCAAATGCCAATATTTTTCAGCATGTATTGGAAGATCAGTTGCTGGATGCCCGCCAAACCCTGTTTATCGATGATTCCTTTCAGCATATCGAAGGGGCAGATCAACTGGGATTAAAAACGGTACACTTGAAGAAAGAAGAAACCATTACTTCCGTACTTCCCGCCAAACTTGGGTTGTGCTAAAAATGAAATCAACATCATTATGAATAAACCACGTTTACTTTTATCGTTGCTGCTACTGGCAGGCAGTGTTCGGGCACAAAGCCCCAATCGACTTCCCATTATCGAAGGGTTTTCAAGTGCAACATGCGCTCCCTGTGCCACCTGGAATGCAGTTTACACGCCTATTTTGGATGCCAATGCACCCAACGCGGAAGGAAGCGGCGAGATCGCCGTTTTAAAATTTCAAATGAACTGGCCCGGATCGGGCGACCCTTCTTACAATACGGAAGTCGGAACACGGCGTAACTTTTATGGCGTAAGCAGCATTCCGGATTGGAAGATCGACGGAGACGACAACCATGGCTCACAACTCCAGATCGATACCTATAAAAACATACCAGCAAAAATAGAGATCGCTGCCGCTTACACCATTACGGGGAATACCATCGATGTGAATGTGGCGTTTACACCCCTTACAAATTTGGGTGGTGGCTCCCGACTATACATCGCTTTGGCCAACAAAGAATATGCGTACAATGGCGCTAACGGTGAAACAGAATTTCACCACGTGTTCCGCAAAATGTTGCCCACTGCTTCCGGTATCAGCCTTTCTTTTCTCGATTCGGGAATCACACAAACCTTTCACGAATCCTATACCTATACCATCAATGCGAACCCTTCTCAGTTGTCTTTCGACTTTTGGAACGATCAGATTGAAGTAGTAGTTTGGGTTCAAAAATCAAACAGCAAAGAGGTTTGGAATGGTGCCATCGGTACACAAGGTGTTTTGGGTGTGGCCGAAAACGATCACGATGATTTTGGGATGATGATCTATCCCAACCCGTTACAAACCCGGTCTGTTGTTGCGTTTGATGCAAATGGATCGGACAACATCCGGATAAAAATTTACAACCCGCTGGGGCAGGTCGTATATGCCGAAAATTTAGGAAAACGAACCGGTCGCCAACGTTTTCCGTTGAAAACGACCTCATTTGATGCGGGAATGTACTATCTGGAAATTGTACAAGGCAACCGGGTAGCCTCCGGTGTTTTTCAGGTAGTAAAATAAGCAAAAGTACCTTAGCATAAAAATGCTCCGGTGTTCCTCCACCGGAGCAAACGCATTTAAAACAATTCCATGTTATCCACCCAAAACCAGTTGATAATACAATTGAAAAAGATGATCTTACATGGCCTGGACCAGCAGCCGGGGTTCCAACATCTGTTTGTAGTCCGGCTTTGTTTCATGCAACCCTATCCTGTATTTTTGAACGTACCCACTAAATTCACTTCGGTTTGGAGCCTTCCATTTTTGTAGATGTTTTGATTTATGGTGGTTTGCCTGCTTTTGGTCTGCTGCTCATGGTCTATTTGTTCAAATCCGTTTTGGGGATGAATATTTTTCCAAAACTCACTCAAAAGCAGGCTTTTATATTAATTCTTACCTTGATCGGCAGTTTGGTAGCAGCAGCGCTTGTGCTTTCTTTTGGTTTTGGAAACGATCAGCAGAAACATGAGAACAGCATTCGTTATTCGGGTTTTGTTAAGGATGAAAAAAACCGGTTTGTGGCAGATGCGGAGGTGTATGCCATATTGGATCGCAACAACCAACCGGACACCGTATGGAGCAAACCTGCTTTCACAGGAACCGACGGAAAATTTCTACTGATCATTCAAGAGGTTCAGCCTCCTGTTGATGTACAATTGATCATTCAAAAAAAGGGATATGAAGGGTTGCGGCTGACGGAACGGCTGCACAGCAACTCCGATAAACGCTACACTTTAACCACATCGGATGATCGCAACGACACCAATCCGGCTGATCTCCAAGCTTCTGTTTCTTTTCAGGTAAAAGGACTGAGCAAAAGCCTTTTGCAACGCCTGAACAACGAGATCTCTCGGCTGAATCCCTTGCTCCGGCCACAAAACTTCAATGCAGATCATACCATAAAATTTGTGCACTCCAACGGTGGAGTAAAAAAGACGGCAGATGGTTTTTATCGTTATGCTACCGGGCACCTGCTGGTAAAAATCGACCAACAAAATTGTGCAGAACTTTCCGATTTGCACATTTCCGGATATGCCGACGAATTCGGCGATCCCGATGGCACCATGGTCCGGAAACAACTGAACCGTAAAATTGCCCGTGCACTTGCATCGGCGGATATACAAGCATTGGCTCAAACCATTTCGATATGTCTCGCAAGCTATCTTTAACGCTTTTCCTTTGGATACTGTTTTTGGATCCGAACACCGTGTGGTCTCAAAGTGAATCGAAACTCCTGATCATGACCGAATCGGATGGCAGATCCCAGCCGCTTCTGCTTTCGAACATCGAACAGCTGACCCGGGAGCTACGGAAACAAAAATCGTACAGCGAAAAATCCTCTTTTTCGGAAGTGTTCAGCCTGAACAATATGCTTCAGAACAGGGTACAAAAATTAGAGATCAAAACCACCAATTCAACGCTGAAAGGACAAACGATCCTGTTTGATCCGAATACCATTCCGGACGACGCAAAAACGTATTTTAACCTGGCAAATTATGTGCTTCGGGTATACATCGACAAGATCAATGATCAACAATATCAGTTCGATCTGTCGCTGTCGGAACTGGCCTCTGTTACCGAAGAAAACGGAAATATCCATCTGAACCTCACGTATCTGAAACGGCAGGGTACCGTTATTCACTTTGGAAAAGAAAGCGAGCCGGATAAAAACCATCCGGGCAAACTCATTTATGAAACCAAACTGCTTACGGTACTGAAGCACATCACCGAAAATACCTTTTCCAAGCCCGGGATCCGGTTGTTTGCCAACGATTATTTTCTGGATGCCAACGATTCTACGGGCGGTCCTTTTTTTGTTGAAGTAGGCAAAACATTATCCGTTGATGCCGGAATGACTTCCGACGACGACACCCCTGTTGAATCGCTTTCGTTTTACTGGAAACAAATCTCCAAATTGCGGATGGAATATGATTCCTATGCAAAAAAACAAGAAATGGTATTCAACGATATGGGTACGTACACCTTGCAATTAACCGTTTCCGACGGATTGACCAAAAGTGTAAAAACCATTCTTGTGGAAGTGGTGGATAAACCCTCTTTCCATTGCAACATCAACCGAAAATTGATCCAACGCCAACAAAGCATTTTCAGCTTTTCGAAAACAAAGCCTTTGGAATACAACAGCAAGATCAGTCTGAATCTGCAATCGGAAAACAACATCGAAAATGTGGATGTCGATATCACAGTCCTCAATTATGCCCCCGAAAAAACCCGGTTAAAAAAATTGGAGCCCAACCACTATGACCGCAGAAGGAACCGCTATACAAATGTGACCGAAAATATCCTTTTTTTCAACGAAGAGAAAAACGGAACCGTTTTCAGCAGCGAATACAAAGCAAACATCGACCCCGGCCGGTATACCATACTGCTGGCTCCTAAGGTAAAGGGCACCAACATCAGGGGCGATAGTGTGTTTGTGCCTTTGCGTTACTCCCGCCGGCCATTGGCGTACATCAGTACCGGACTGCGGTGGCAACGCCTGAATAGCATCATCCGGAAAGACTCTGCTGGTGGTATAAAAGATTCTGTTAGTATATCGGTTACATCGGTCAACTTAAGAACCCTGGTGATCGGTTTTGATGTTTACCTCTTCCAATGGTTGCGCTTGCACAGTGCGGTTACCACGAGCGATTTCGAACGCCGTAATTTTCCGGATGAAGAATCTTCTCCCTACCGTTACGGACTCCATTTCGGGTTGTATTACGATCGTTGGATGCACGATCTGATCTCTACCACCAAGCTGGATGCAGATGAGTTTTATACGAGCAACAAAACGGACTTTATTGCAGGTGTTTTTTGGGATATGCAACGCCTGGGTAATCCTGCAAAAAAGTTATTCTATAATAACCAGTTGGGCATTGGTATAGGGGTGAAAAAGCAGATTTCGGATGAATATTCGGGCGACATTGCTTTGATATTCGATGTGGTGTATGACATGACCCAGTCGGAAGATAAAAAGATAAGCGGGGTTGGAGCTCGGCTGATCGTATCGTTGCCTCCGGTGCTGCGTTACTGAAGATAACGCGCCTCTTTTTTTAAGTTCGTCTTACCCCTTAATAATGAGGGCTTTGTGATGATGAAAGTCGCTGAAGCAAAACAGCAGGAGGTCGCTTTGCTCCCTCTTCGCTCCAAAGATCATTCGCTTTAAATCGGCGGGTTGATCTTTCTTTTATGGAAAGGAAAGGAGTTGATATCGGTTCATCCGTTATTCATTCCGCACAAGGGTGGAATAGTTAAGTTTAAGCGCCTGCACCTCCCGGAGTTCGGATTTGATATCGGAAATAATGCCCATTTTGGTACCTTCATCTATTTTCAGAACCGTGGTTACGGAAGGGATCATGGCCTCTTCGCCACGCGCCTCCCTTTCGGAACGGCGGTTCATCACGTAGGTTTGAATGTCTGCCAATTCGGCAAACTGGTCGTTGAGCTGAATTTGCTCAAGGGTACCAAACCGTTCGTCGAAGGGTTTACCCACATAAATATAATCCAACAGCGACCGGTCTTCGAGGCGGATCGTTTCCGTAGCGGAAGGCAGGTCAATTTTTACCTTAAGGGGAGTTTCGCGCATTACCGTTGTTACCATGAAAAAGAACAACAGCATAAAGATAATATCCGGCAACGATGCGGTGGATATTTCTGCACTTCCTTTGTCTTTTTTGTTTTTGAACTTAGGCATAGTCTAGTCAGTCGTTGCTCATTTTACATTAGCCTCCACCCGTACTTCGGGCTTCTGCCTCTGATACCCTTTGGGGATAAACCTGACGAATGGCAATGATCTTGGGTTTATCTTGCTCGTTTTTCGGATCCAGATCGGAAAATTTAACGGAGAATTTTTCCAATGAAAGTTCATCCCGCAACTCGTTGAGGGCCACAGAAAGTTCATTTTGTACCTGCACGTACAAATTGTAGGATGTTCCCCGGTTGTTTTGCATGGAAATAATGGCGGAGCCGGGCAAAGTCTGATAATCACCGAGCAACTCGACTGCCTTCAATTTATTTTCCCATTTTTTTACGTTTTTCCGGGCCTCGTTGTCATTCGGGGCCTGGCGTAAATTTGCTTTGGCAATATCCAGGTTGTTTTGCACATCTGTTTTTCGCATCCATTGCAATTGGGGCAGATCTTCGCTGGCTTCAGGGTTGGTATAAAATTGCTTTACCGCATCTCCCAGGTTTTCAATTTCCATCAGGTTGCCCTCTACTAACAACTGGTCGTTGGCGTTGGCCAATACTTTGAAAACATCCCTTTCCCTTACCGGAGGGGGAACATAATCATCCGGTGTAGGCGGGGGCAACTGACGCATAATTCCGTTATCCTTATCCATGGTAGTGGTTACCAGAAAGAAGATGAGCAGGAGGAATGCAATATCGGCCATTGAGCCTGCATTAATTTCGCCTGATTCCCTACGAGCCATACTGAATGGGTTATCTAAGTTTTACAATAGCACCACGCACTACTGAAAAAACGACAGCAAGGAGGGTAATAAAAAACAAGATATAGAAGGTCTGCAGCACAAATCCACTCCATTTGGATACGGATTCGGTCACTTCTATGTTGCTTTGAATGTTGGCAAACTCCGCTGTGCTTCCACTGGCGATCATGTAGCCCGCGAGCGCAACTATACCAAGGCCAGCAATGGCTGCAAGACGCGGGATTGCCTTCTTCACATTTAAGAAAATGAAAACAATGCCCATAATCAGTGCCATGGCCACAGCGATCACAATGGCAACGTAGGAAATCCAGATGCCATAATCGATCGGCTGATCGTTGTAGTTGAGTTCTTCTTTCGGATCGCCATTCATCAGGATCCACACAACAAACACCACCGCAAGCAATTGCAACAGCATTTTTGTGCCTGCACCTATGAGTTTTATAACGGAATCATTCATAAATGATCGGTTTTTTATGCTTACTGCTTTTTGGTTAAGTGGTGTGCCGAAAGCAGGTCAATTAACTTGATGGAAGCATCTTCCATATCGGTAACGATGGCATCCACTTTGGAAACGATATAGTTGTAAGCGATTTGAAGGAGAATGGCTACGATCAAACCGGATACGGTAGTGATCAAAGCGACTTTAATCCCTCCTGCTACAATGGTGGGCGAAATGTTGTTGGCTTCCGCAATGGCATCGAATGCGCCGATCATACCAATTACTGTTCCAAGGAAACCAAGCATGGGAGCCAAGGCAATAAAAAGCTGTAACCAACTCAATCCGCGTTCAAGCAATGCCATTTGGATCCCGCCGTAACCTTCCACCGATTTTTCGACCATTTCAAGTCCTTCCGGAGAACGCTCCAGCCCTTGATAAAAAATACTGGCTACAGGGCCGCGGGTGTTGCGGCAAACGTTTTTGGCTTCTTCCATGCCACCCGATGCCAGCGCACCTTCGATGCTATTCAGCAACTTATCGGTATTGGTGGTGGCCATATTCAGGTAAATGATGCGTTCAATGGAGATGGCCAATCCGAGGATCAGGCAAATTAATACCAGAGACATGAAACGCGGATCACCTTCGATGAATTTCTCTTTGATGATCTGAGTTCCGCTTTTTTCCGCAGCCTCCGCAGTACCTCCCGGAGGTGTGGCCGGTAACAAAGTGGAATTAAAATGATTTCCATTCCGGGCAACGTCTTCAGCAGCGTCGGCAGAATTAGCGGCGCTGAAACTCAGCAATCCAAACAATGCAAATAGAGCAAATACGCTTCTCATGATGGGTCTTTATTGATTAACCTGTAAACCGTCAGTTATAATTTCTAAATATAAACACTGTAACAGATGATTTGTTGTGTATTGCTTTTCATCTGCATGTGTCCGCATCCCAACCGGACGCGAGCACAAATATAAAGATTCGGTTCAGAAATTTTAATACAAATCAAGAAACGGTGCCCGAACAACCCACATCGGAGGATTAAATTTAGCTTATGGCAAGGGGTTCCGGGCTTTGGAAAAGGGTTGAAAACTTCTGCAACAGGAGGTTGGAAGGAAGGTGGATTGGGTTGGGAAAGGGTGTGATAATTTTTTGAAACTTACAAGACAGGACTTACGAGGAGGCTGTATCAGATGTTTGTAAAAATTGCAGATTTCTTTTCAGGCCGGCATATTTTGTTCGTTTTACGGCCGATTTACGAAACAAAGCTCCGAACACTTCCTCGGTCATGTCTTCCCAATCTGATTTTGACATTTTCAATAAATCCGGATGCGGATCAAACAAGGGCTCGCTGTGCGGTGTCGAAAAGCGGTTCCAGGGGCACACATCCTGACAGGTATCGCATCCAAAGGCCCAGTTATCGAATCGGCCCTGCATTTCTTCGGGGATCGCTTCTTTCAGTTCGATCGTGAAATAGGAAATGCACTTGCTTCCGTCTACCTGATAAGGTGCGGTGATCGCATCGGTAGGGCAAGCATCGATGCAGCGGGTACAATCGCCGCAATAATCTTTAACCGGACCATCCTGAACCAATTCCAGATCGCTGATGATCTCTGCAATAAAGAACCAGGACCCCTGTTCTTTATTGATGAGGTTGGTGTGTTTGCCTATCCATCCCAATCCGCTTCTTTTCGCCCAAGCTTTATCCAGCACCGGTGCCGAATCCACAAATACCCGCCCATCCACTTCGCCAATTTCTTCTCCGATAAAATGCATCAGGTGTTGTAAGCGTTTTTTGATCACGTGGTGATAATCCTGGCCGTAAGCATATTTTGAGATCTTCGGTGCATCGGGATCGGAAGGCCTGGCTTCGGTTTGGTAATTGTACAACAAAGAAATAACCGATCGTGCTCCCGGCACCAGCTTTCGCGGATCCAGCCTTTTATCAAAATGGTTGGCCATGTACCCCATTTCTCCATGCCGGTTGTTTTTGAGCCAATGTTCAAGCCGTGGTGCTTCATCCTCCAGAAAACAGGCCTCCGAAAAACCACAAAAACCAAACCCCAGGCGCCGGGCTTCCGCACGGATCATCTGCGAATGTTTTTCCCGTATCGTGATGGAAAGTGCCATCCTAAAAAAGATCTCCTTGTGAGGCAGGAGGTGCAATGCCTAAATGACGGTAGGCCAACTCAGTCACCTGTCGGCCTCTGGGGGTACGGGTCAAGTAGCCTTCCTGAATGAGAAAAGGTTCGTACACTTCTTCAATGGTACCGGCCTGTTCGCCCACGGCTGTTGCGATGGTGGTAAGGCCAACCGGCCCACCCTTAAATTTATCGATAATGGTACGGAGGATCCTGTTGTCCATTTCATCCAAGCCATGCTTGTCTACATTTAAGGCTTCAAGTGCTGTTTCCGTAATGGCAACATCGATGGTTCCGTCTCCTTTGATCTGCGCAAAAT
Source organism: uncultured Flavobacteriales bacterium (assembly GCA_938010565.1). Lineage (GTDB taxonomy): Bacteria > Bacteroidota > Bacteroidia > Flavobacteriales_D > CALLUQ01 > CALLUQ01. The sequence continues at coordinate 12,176 of CALLUQ010000104.1, read as the reverse complement.
CGCGTACCCGGCGCAGCAATGCATTGGCAATACGGGGGGTTCCTCTGGAACGGCCGGCAATGGTATACGCTGCATCTTCCTTAATGGGTATGTTGAGAATACCGGCAGATCGCTCCACAATCATGGTGAGGATTTTTGCATCGTAGTAAGAAAGCCTTGAATTGATCCCAAAACGGGCTCTGAGCGGCGAGGTCAGTAACCCCGAACGGGTGGTGGCTCCAATCAATGTAAAAGGTTCCAATGCAATTTGTACCGTACGTGCATTGGGCCCTGTGTCGATAAGGATATCGATCTTATAATCCTCCATTGCAGAGTAGAGGTATTCTTCTACGATCGGACTTAACCGGTGGATCTCATCAATGAACAAAACGTCGCCGCCATCAAGATTGGTGAGTAACCCGGCCAGATCGCCCGGTTTGTCGAGCACAGGACCTGAAGTTACTTTGATCCCTGCCTTCATTTCATCTGCGATGATGCTTGCAAGGGTGGTTTTACCCAAACCCGGTGGGCCATGCAACAATACATGGTCCAGTGCTTCGTTCCGTTGCAGGGCAGCGGCCACAAAAACTTTGAGATTATCCACCACACGAGGTTGCCCCGCAAAATCTTCAAATTGTTTGGGGCGTAACTCTTTTTCAATGTCTTTGTCGGATCGTGAAAAGTCCTCGTTCCTGAAATCATAATCTTCACTCATGCATCCGCAAAATTAAGGCTTCATGAAATACAACGTGTGGTGCCGGTTAAATATATTTCGCCACATTCCGGAATGAAATTGTAAATATTGACGGACTTCCCGATGGGTTTTCCGAAATAAAACCGCACTACGGGTATCGTTCGGTTATTCCTTTTCGGAGAAAGGTGGGTAGCAAAGCCCTTTTGCATCAACAAAAAACAGGGGTGTACGCAAGTGTTATAAGTCAACCTTCAACGACAGAGCGTTTATGCCCTTTAAGCAGGCAATCCGTTCCACCCCGAGGTCCTGTTCAACGTTCGTCCGTAAAGCATTCACTGCATAATAACCGATGTATTCGTTCTTTTTGCGGATGCCTCGGGTATGAGCCGTTCCACAAAAAGTTTTCGTGCGGTTGTTTTGTGACACAAAAAAGCCATGCAAGAAGTGAGTGGAGGTGATGGAATAGAGGAGGAAGCAAGTAATTCGTTTACACCGTACACATTCTTTATTGTTCCGTTTATGGCTTGCAAACATCCTTTGCCTGATTGCCCGCTTAAAATAATCGGATTAAATTGTAGTTTAAATGCACGAACTTTCCTTTTAGCCATGAGATTTCTTTTCCCGATCGTTTTATGCTGTTTTATAGGTTTCGATACCAACGGACAAATACCTTTGGAGTCGCTGAAAAAGTCTGAGAAAAAACCCACACTGGCAGCAGCACAAAAGGCTTTCAACGAGTGGGCTTCGGATAAAAACCCGAACGAAACGAACGGTTGGAAATGGTACAAAAGGTGGGAGGATCATTACAACCAACGGTCTAACATAAATACCGGAGTTTACGATCCTGCATTGTTTATGAAAGCGGCAGTGGAACACAGCCAATCCCGAAACAGAGCCTCCCGGTCCTTTTTTAATTGGATCCCTTATGGTCCGGATGTACTCCCCGGTTCGCCTAATCCCTATTCCGGTCATGGTATGGGCAGAATAAACTGCATTGCATTTCATCCGACCGATCCAAATGTTTGGTGGGTTGGCGTGGCACAGGCCGGGGTATGGAAAACCTCAAATGGCGGGGTTTCGTGGACCCCGCTAACGGATCATTTGCCCATCCTCCGGATATCCGATATTGCTGTTGATCCTTCCGATCCCGACATACTGTACATCTGTGTCGGCGACTTTGAATACATCGGTGTTTCGTTAATTCTCGACGACCGGAAACGACACTCTCACTATGGGTTAGGCGTGTATAAAACCACCGACGGGGGCATTCACTGGACGCCTACGGGACTTAGCTTTCAGCAGACCCCATTCGACCATTCTCTTATGCGGCGGGTAATTGTTGATCCGGACAACGGCGATAATTTGGTGGCTGCGGGTGTTTCGGGAGTGTTCAGGTCTACGGATGGCGGAGCCAGCTGGGTAACGACTTTTGATCGTTTAATGTGGGACCTGGAGCAGGATCCGGTTAACACGCAAACCTTATACGCAGCTTCCGGCTATGTTGCTACCTCCGGGGTGGGTGTGCCAGGAGTATACAAATCAACGGATTTTGGAGATACCTGGACCATCTTAAATACCGGTATACCTCTAGCCGACAGTGTACAACGGGTGGAAATTGCAATTGCTCCATCCGATCCGAATTACATTTACGCAACCACTTGTGATTATCAGGAGGGCTACTTTGGTACCTACCGATCTACCGACGGGGGCAACACATGGGAGATCAGGTCGAGCCATACGGATGGTAAGAATATATTGGGTTGGTACGGTGGACAGGGAACCGGAGGACAAGGAACCTACGATCTGGCCTTGGTCGTAGACCCTGCTGATCCCGAAAGGATTTTTGTGGGAGGAGTGAACCTCTGGGGTTCGGAAGATGGCGGACACAACTGGGATGGGATCTCTTTTTGGGTCAATTACTATGGTGAAAGCATTCATGCCGATCAACATCAACTCAAGTACCATGCATTATCCGATCGGTATTTTGTTTGCAACGATGGCGGAGTCATGTCTGCCGATTCACTCGTTATAGGTTCCTGGGATGCTGCGGCCAATTCTCCGGGGTATACCTGGCCAACAGTATGGGAGGATCATTCTTCCGGAATGCAGATCACGTCTTTTTATCGCCTTGGGTTGGGCCCGGATAATTCCGGCACACTGATTGCCGGTGCGCAGGATAATTCCACGTTTTACAATGACGGCACAGGTTGGTCCAATATTATTGGGGGCGACGGTATGGAATGTTTTATTGCTCCTTACGATGTACACTTTGTGGTTGGTTCCCACCAAAATGGCAACCTGGCCCGATCATTCGATGCAGGACAAAATATTGACTACGGAATAAGCAACCCAATTACCGACACGGGTGAAAAGGGAGAATGGACCACTCCGTTCCTTCATGCTCCCGATGATCCTTACACGATATACGGAGCCTGGGGAAACCTCTGGAAAAGCGAAGATGCCGGATCTACATGGATACGACTTTCCGCTTTTCCCGATATGCCCGGAGCAACATTTCCGGCTCCGGCTTCTGCCCTTGTACAGTGCCGGTCTCAGCCGGCAACTTTTTATCTGGCAAAACGCTCTTATGCCAGCTACGGAGTTTCTGCAGCGCTTTGGGTTACCCACGATGAGGGCACCAACTGGACCAACATTACGGCCGGCCTTCCGGATTCATTGTATTTCACTTATCTGGCGGTAAGCGATAACGACCCTCAGTCTGCTCTGATAACCTGCTCCGGTTTTGAGGCGGGAATAAAAGTTTTCGAGACTACTGACGGAGGGGGCAGCTGGACCAATATATCCGGCACATTGCCCAACATTCCGGTTAACTGCGTGGTTCGGGATCAACAATCTGCCAAGAATACCATCTACATTGGCACGGATCTGGGCGTATGGTACCTGAACGACACCCTACCCGGTTGGCAACCCTATGGCCAGGGGCTCCCCAATGTTATTGTAAGCGAATTGGAAATCGACCCTGTAGCGAATCGGCTCTATGCGGCTACTTTTGGCAGAGGAATATGGGAAATTCCATTGAGTGAAAATTTTGTCGGACTGGAAGACCCGGAGCTTTTTGCAAATATTTACCTCAGCCCCAACCCGGCCGATGATCATGTTCGAATTATGTTGAAAAGTACGCTTGCTACCAGATGGAAACTGCGAATTGTAGACATTACCGGACGGACGGTTTATCATGATACCTGGAACACCTCTTCCGGCACCGCTTCCAGGCTCCTGAACATTGATCTGGAAACCGCACAATATTTCCTGGTGCTGGAGGGCCGCAACAACCGGTTGGTTCAAACATTTAAGGTAAAATAACACGTCAGAACGCGGCTGATCTTCTGGGTTTTACTATGGTGCTGAGTGTTTCGACAAGCTTGATAACCAGCATTCCGGTGTCGTTATTCTCCATCGTCGATTGCCTTTTGGCAACCTCTCTTCAACGGTTTTGTTGCTTGTTATTCGTTTGTTTTTGGTACCGCGGAGGCACTTGCATCGCTCAATGCAGAAAGGTTTTGATATAAAAAAGTGCATACCCCTGACACTCCCCTGTCACAACATCATTTTACATTTGCATGAGTATAAATTAAACGCAATTAAAATGGAAATTTTTGAAATCGTTACCTTATCGTTATCAGGCCTTATGCTACTCTTTGTAGGTGCCACGAGGTTAAGCAACCCCATAAAAGCCTATTTGAAGGGCTCCGGAATTAAACTGGAAAACAACGTCGACTTGTTAAACGAAGTAAGAGGCGTAAGCGCTGTGATGTTATTGGGAGGAATAATTATTTTACTGGGAACCGTTATTCCTGAGCTAACCACCACATCATTTACTGTTGCAACCTTGCTTTTTATAGGGTTTGCAATAGGAAGAATACTTAGCATTACGGTAGATGGAAAACCAAATAAGCAGATCATTCAAGGAATAATTTTTGAGCTTATTTTCGGGGCTTTAAATATTTCATGCCTGGGCATTACACTGGCTTAAAATTTAGCGTTTTCATTTCCGAAACCAGGCAGTCGGTCAGGAAGAAGATCGGGTAACTTGTAAAAGCCGGCAACGAACAGCAGACATTGCATTGCCTGTTTTACAGATATGGTTACATCGTGTTGAATAAACCAAAAAAAGAACGGTCAACCCTTAACTCGTTTGTTCTAAGGTTTGAGACCGTTCTTTTTACGCCCGAAACTAATTGTATATATTTTGGTTCTGTTTTCACTTTTAGAGAAGAAAACCCGATTGCAAGGTAAATGTTAAATCATGAATGTAGTCTCTTTTTACCTTGTGCTTTGAAAAGCTCATCAGGTTTTGGCAATCACTTTTAATAATACAAATAATAATACAAAGATGGTAAATGGTTTTGAAACGGAGGTAATTTTTTCTCCATTTTCTATGAAGCCTACGATTTTCCACACGGCCGACGCGTTGTTTTCGGAACCGATGAAAAGGGAGCGTGTTGTTTTATCATCTCAAAAATTTCCGATGCCGGAGCCGCGGGGCTCGGAAGGCTATATCGGCGCCGTTTTTCCCCTTGTAATCATGCCGTTGGTATGGGGTTGTTCGAAAATACAACCCCCTCTCAACTCCGGTCGGAATTTTTCTCCCCTTTCTTTACTCCCACATCCCCCAAAATTGCTCCTGAAAAAGGCTTCTTAAAGCGCACCGTTAAAACAAGGCCGCCCAACACCACCACTCCCCACAGGATCCAGTTGGTATCCCTTTGAGGTTTAACAATTTTAGAGGTACTGCCAAGCAATACAAATCCGGACCAGTAGTAAGGATGTGCCAAAACGTCGTCTGCCTGCAACAGATATTCCTGTTGTGCCTGGTGCAAAGCATCGTTCAGTGCCTTACCCTTTTCTACACTTTGGTAAAAAGAAGCCATCAGGCCGAAAGTACTTCTGTCGTCTACCTTCCAAAGCGAAGTTAACAAACTGGGAGTTCCCCGGTACATAAAAGCCCGGGCCAGGCTCATTCTTCCTTCTCCTTTGCTCAAGTCTCCGTAACCCGTTTCGCATGCACTGAGTACCACCATACGGGTTTGCATTTCCAGGCCATAAATTTCGGAAGCATACAAGGCTCCGTTGTCCGATGTATCCGCAGCAGGAGTGAAACGGATCAGGGATCTTTCAGGATGATTCAGGTTGGCTTGTGCATGGGATGCAATGTGAATGATGTTGTGGGTTTGAAGTGCTTCAATGAATCGTTTTTTCGTGGCCTGATGGTTTTTCAGGTGGGTTCCGCCAAACATCGAACAGATGGCCGCTGCCTCCGGAATGTGTTGAGTGATCTGCCCCATTCCTGCAATGGGGTCAGGAGCAACGGCAAGCAAGTTTAATTCCGAAAGGGCGCTGCTTTTTTGTTTCCATTCGTTCAACAAAGTGGCCGATAAGCCATAGCTAACCCGGCAATCGTTGCCCAAGTAATTCAAATCCCGAAATCCATGGTTTTTTTGTTTTTCTGTGATCAAAGCTTCAAAAGGCAGGCCATGAAGCCCCCCCCCAGGGATGATGACCAATTGTTTGGGCAAGGTTTTGTTGCGATAAGGCAAAACAATGCGGTACAAGGAGTGGGCCGTTTCCTGAAACTCGCGAACCGCCTCCCGGGTAGCTGCCGGATGGCTTAGTTGTTGGTAATAGCGGTGGAGTAACCGGGGAAGATCCGGCGATGCGGGCCGTACATCCAGGGATAACTTATCCTGGGTAATCACCCAAATGAAAAGCCGCTTTTTTCCGGTAAGATACATCCAAACCTCTTCTTCTTCTGCCAGGCTTTTTTGCAAGCTGTCGACGGATAAGATGGGGGTTTGGTAATAAAGGGAATACCAATCCGGAAAATCGTTTTGGAAACGCATTTTAAAGGCTTCAAAACGCCCTTTTTCAGCGGCATAAACATCGTTCCACTTCTGTTCTTCAAGGGTGTTGTCCGCTCTCCTTGCTTCTTCGGAGTTTCTCAGGTACCAGGCCAGGTTTACCTGAAATGCATAGGCCTCATCGAGTTGTTTTGTAGCCGTTTTATCTTTATCCTGTAAATACAACGCTTTATTCTGTAAAAGCATCAGACGGCTTTTGCTTCGTTCGCCAACCTGATAAGTGGTATCCAACCAAGCGCTGTTTTCCGTAGTCTCGTAGAGCAACCATGCCGCTGTAATGGCTCCTTCATAAATGGCATAGGCATCGTCAATGATTTGCCTTCTGACATGTTCGGCTGCATAGCCTTTGTGAATATTATCCAGCACATTCATGCCATATTTATAGTGTTCAAAAGCCTGCAACAATAGTTCCGGACGGGCCGTTTTATCGTATTTTTTCAATAACATATCTGCTTTTCCGGTTAAGGTTTGCAGCAGCGTTTGCAAATGGGAGCTTTGCCGATTTTTCGGGGGAGATCCGATCGGGGCATCGTATTTGGGGAGCAAAGATATCAGGGCTTTCTGATAGCTCCCGAGTGCTGGTTCCGGTTGGTCTTTAGCCGCGTACAGGTCTCCGATCCGCATATGCTGTAAAGCCGTAACAGGGTGGTGCCTGCCTTTGTTAGCAGTGCTGGTTTTCAACGCCAGTTGAAGGGTATCCATTGCCGCTTTCCAATGGCCTTTTTTTTGGTGCCACATCCCTATACTGCTCAACACTTGTTCCGATTGGTATGGGTTGGAGGCATGCAACACCCGCAACCGTTTAAGGATGGTTGCCGCTTGTTTCAGGTCGCCTTTTCTCCGAAGAAAAGCCCCCAGGTTCAGCAAGAGGTCGATTTCAAACTTTTCGTTTTTTTCGTCCGTTTTTTCAAAGCATTGCATCGCCTGGCCAAATGCTTGCCATGCCAGTTCATCTTTTCCGCTTTCGCGATAACAAAGCCCCAGGTGGTTGTAATAATGCGAAAGCAGTTGCCGGTTTTCTTTCAGGTGTTGTTGTTGATGGATACGGATGGCTTTTTTAAAGCAGGTTTCTGCAGTACTGTAATCGCCCTTCTCAATGAGGAGGTTCCCCACATTGTTATAGTTCACAGCCAACCAGCGTTGTTCATCCGGCGATCCGTTTTTTTGTGAAATACGGCTTTCCAATGCTTTTCGGGCTACCGAAAGGCCTTTTTCAAAGTTGCCCTGTTTGTCGTATGCCACGGCCAACAATTGATAAATGGTCGCATCCAGGGCATTTTTCTTTTCTGCTGTTTCTCCGGCCCACTTTTCTGCCTCCAGTAAATGGGTTTCCATCCGATCAAAATTATTCTGATGGTATGCATTTACGCCCAACAGAACCGCCGACCATGCTGCCTCCTCTTTGTTTTGCAATGCCCGGAAACAAATGAAAGCTGCATGGAGCGAAGAAACGGCCTTTTTGTGTTCTTCCAGTGCAATGTAAACTTCGCCCAGATTTTTCCGGATAGATCCGTAAATAGGGGTGCAGCCGGCCGGTTCAAAAAAAGCCGCCGCTTTCAGCAGAAACGTTTTTCGTTTTTTCTGATGGTTGAGACCGGCCAGGCAGTCAGAAATGTTTTGGATACAAGCTACACAAAGTGCCTCTTCTTGTTTTTCTTTGCAAAGTGCCCAGAGGGATCCGTAATGCTTTAAGGCCTCCGTGGTTTTGCCCTCTTTTTTAAGAGAATCGGCACCGAGCAGAGTGTTTTGCCATGATGGTACACCTCCCGATTGGGCACCAACCGGACAAGCAGTGCAAATTAGCATCCATGCAACCAAACGGGAGATCCGGTTTGTCATTTGGGCCGATCAGGGGTTGGGCTCTGAAACGTTGGTTACGATATACGCAACCCCGCCCAACTCTGTATAGCGTTTTTTACCGACAAAAAGGGTGGTGGATATGATGAGCATTTCTCCATGCGAAGGCAATGTTACATCGCCCATATTGTAATAAACAATGGCATTTTGGTAGCCCAATTTTCCGGGCCGTATTCCTTTTGCTTTGATAATTCCGAAGGCTTCATCGCTAAACTCCACTTTCACCGCTAAGTCGGAGCACGAAGTGGAAGGATCAAGGTTGGTAATGACCACCTGTAAAAAGGACCGGAAAGTCGTATCCGGATCTTTCCCTTTGCTGATAATAATGTTGGCGATTTTGGGTGGTTCCGTTGGTTTTTTTGGATTGGTTTTTTCCATAATTATAGGCTATTTAATTAAATGATCTGATCGATCACAGCATTTTTAGCAATTGTTGCGCATCGTCTTGATAAACACCGGATCCTTCCGACAAAGCAGTACAAAGTCGCCTGGTTTCCGTGATGTTTCCGGCTTTGAGGTAACTGAGGGCCAGGTACCACTGCGCTGCAGGTCGGTACAGGCTGTTTTCCCGGGCAATTACCTGAAGAAAACCCAATTCGGCCAAGCCCAAGCGGTCCATTTCGTGGTTGGAGAGTGCCCGGTAAAATACGGAGGTAATATATTTTTCATTCGAAGGCGGAACTTTGGCAAACAGGCGTTGCGCTTTGGAGTAGTCGCCTTTTTCATAAGCTTCCATTCCTTTTGCCAACGGATCTTCGTTGTGATGAGCGCCCCTTACCATTTGCACCGCCGGATATATCTGGTGTGCCCGAGCATATTGTTCGGAATAATCCCGAGGGCTTTTTTTCAGCCAGAGGCCGGCCATGGCTGCAAGAACGACCATGGAGGCTGCCACGAAATAACGCGTTCGGTTTCTTTTGTTTTTTTTCGGAGCAAGGGGCTCGGCTGTTGTGCTTTTTTCGTTAAAATAAACCTGTGCCGCATCGGTAGCAGCCGTTTCAAATGCCGAGGGTGTTTCTTTGGATAAGGTTTCCTGCAGATCCCGGTGCAATGCAACTTCGGTGGCAAATTCCTTGTCGTTTTCGAGGCGTTTTTCAAAGGCAGTACGTTCGGGGTCAGTCAACCGGCCTTTGAGGTATTTCTCTATCCATTCGTATGTTTCCTGTTCGTTCATCGTTTGTTTTGCAACTGTGCGAACCGGTGGTCACTCTTTACCAGCTCCAACAGTTTTTTTTTGCACAAAAATTTCCGTTTCCGGGCATATTGTTCATTCGAATAATTATGTTCCCGAGCAATTTCGTTCATGCTCCGGCCTACAAAAAACAATTTCAGCAATTTCCGGCATTCTTCATTTAATTCTTCAAATTTTTCATAAAATAACTGCTCTTTTTCTCTGTTGATGAGTACTTCGTCCATGCCTTCCACTGTGGTTTCTTCGGTAAAGTTCTCGTTCAGGATCCGCAACCGGTTTCCTCTGTTTCGGGATTCCCGCATCCAAAGGTGCTTGCAAATTGCAAAAAGGTAGGTTTTGATGCTGCTTCTTAGTTCAAATTTTGGGTCGGAGCATTTTTGATGCAGTATTACCAAGCCTTCCTGAAAAACATCCTTTGCATCCTGTTCACTCCCATGGTGCTGTGCAAGGTAAATGCGTATGCCCGGAAAATACTCCCGGTACAACTTCAGCAGCGTATCCCGATCACCGTTCCGGATGCCGTGCAGCAATGGGTAGTCCGATCTGTTTTGGTCTGTTAACGTCAAGAAAAAGGTTGTTAGTTTATCGCAAAGTATTAAAACAAAGTTAGGAAAGTATTTTTTATCACTACTAACCGAGAAAACTAAAAAGCAAGCAACATGAGGTGTCCTGCCCCCTGTAAGCAAAAGATTTTCTTTTTTTACCCCAAAGCCTACCCCCTTTTTTTACTTAGAATAATTCGGTTTGTATACAGGGTGATTTGTTGCGTTTTTTTAGTTTAGTATAGGTTCTTCTGCTGTTTTCTACTATCCAAAAAACACATCCAATTAACCGATTAAATGTATTCTTACTAATGCTGCTATGGTTGAAAATGCTTTTTTAATTTCGGACTTTACCCTGAGCACAATCAACAGTAGTTTAGCCTCACTGAGCTTTACAAATTCAAGAGTATCCGAATGGGCATCAATCATTATATGCACTTTGAGTCCGCCTTTCTTCTTTCCTTCACTTTTTGGATTGCGACCCACTCCCTTCATCACCTCAGAAAATAGCCTGATGGTGCTGGAGTCGAAGAGGAACAATTTGGAAAAGGAAACGTTATTCAACCGGCTGACCGACAAAAGAAGCTTAAAATGGGCCGGTAGGATAAAGTAAAGTTCACGGAAAAATTTATTGTTCCGGTTTCTCAATCTTCATTATTCGAGCTAAGCTAACCAAAACTATGAAAACACCTATCGTCTACTACGGAGGTAAACAGCGACTTTTTGATCGCATTATTTCGCTCGTTCCAAGCCATACCATATACTGTGAACCCTTCGTTGGAGGCGGCGCAGTATTCATGGAAAAGCCTCGAAGTAAAACAGAAATTATCAATGACCTTGATGGAATGATCGCAATCTTCTATCGGGTGATGAAAAATGATTTTGAATCCTTACAAAAACGCATATTCTTACGAAGAAAGATTTTCTTCGTCCACTTCAGCCGGGTTCAAAATAGACTTTGGGATGCTCATCAACACCAAGTATATCATAGGGTTTGTGTATTCTGGACTGTGTATTCTAGACTGTGTATTCTGGACTGGGTATTCACACGATACAACGAACAATCGTATTCGAAGACAGTCACGATGTATATACCAATGTATTTCAAAAACCGATTTCATTGGCTACTTTAAAATTCGGTATTTACCTTTAAAAAGGTAATGATGAGGATGGTAGTATACAATCAAACTCTCAATAAACATCTCCTTTGGAGCTACTTAGCAATGAAATTTCTTTAACCGCTTTTGGATGATTTTATTCAAGAAGTAAGAATCTGTTTAGGCAAACAACACCTGCAAATTATACGGAGATATGCTGCCGGAGAAGAAATGAAAAATATTACTGCTGGCATAGCCCTTACGTACCACACCGCGTCGGCTTACTATCGATTCGGGCTTCGGTGCATCGCACGACCTTTATTCCGGACGATCAGCTGGTAAAAGCAGAGTAGCAGGGCGCATTCAGCCAAACGCGTAAGCGCACCATCATAGTAAGGACTACCTCCTCCTGAGGCGGACTTTTCGTGAGGTTTTTGATGGAAAAAATTCGAGATATTTTAAAATATTCCTAACAGGAACTATGCCAAAGGTAGTACAATGGGGTTGGACGGGGGGATACCTTATAGCTTCATCACATAACATTACATTTGTGAAATTTTTTCTATCTTAATCGTTTTTCACCTAAATAACCCCCCCTTTCCGATGAGCCGTAGAGCAAAATCAAGCCCAGCCAAACCTTTAAAAGAACCCATATCCATCATCAGCATAGATGGCAAAAAATTATCAAATTTCGATCATGTCCATCTCAGACAGGGTATTAACTCCCACCACGAGTTTAAGGTAATGACGGATCAGGAGGTCATTGAAAAACAAGGGGCACATACCATCGACAAATCAAAAAATTGGCTCGGAAAACCCATCGTGATCACCTTTAACGAAAGGGAATTTGTAGGGGTAATTACCGATGTTCAATTGGTACACAAGGATGGGTATGACGGAAAACTGGTGGTGAGCGGTTATTCCAAAACCATTTTG
>CALLUQ010000103.1 GCA_938010565.1 uncultured Flavobacteriales bacterium | reverse complement strand
TTCAGATCAAGTCTGAAAAAAGCCGCGAAGCCTGATCCGTGAACTTCGTGTTATTTTTGACAAACGTTATGTTTTTTACCACCGCTACGGCATTTCCCCATAACGCTCTACCCGGTTTAGGAGTGCAACCTAACCCCCTTTTATGATCCACCTCCCCACCGGCAAACTTACCACCCGCGAAGAAAACTTCGCTCTTAACGGCCCCATCCCCTTGCGCTGGACACGCAATTACTTTTCCTGACTTCGTCGGTTTGTAAACTGTACTATCTTCTTAAGCATTGATTTTACGGAGAAGTGTTTGAAAAATTGCGTTGTAGTACCTACCCAAAATCGCATGCGATTGATTTTCAGTTGTACATGAATTTAAATCGACGAAGTCAGGAGAAAGAGTAAACATCGTTAAGGCCAGCCCTGCGCAATTTACCCAGCCGCACAAGATGCTTTGTAAAAAACCCAGCAGCCGCATTGTGCCGCTTGTGGCGGCAAGCATTGCACCACTAAACAAAAAATTGCGTTAAAATGACCCGGAAAAAATTGCGCTCCGGTTGTTCGTAGGATTACGGAAAACTAAGCATGGATCTGTGCGTTGATGTGGTGAAGAACGGAGGCATTATCACCGGCCCGGAACCATTTTATTTCTTCATCCCTGCGAAACCACGTAAGCTGCCTTTTTGAAAAGCGGCGGGTATTTCTTTTGATGTGCTCAACGGCTTCCTCCAATGTGGCATTGCCGTCAAAATACTCAAAAAGCTCTTTGTACCCCACGGTATTTAAGGCATTGTATGCACGGAACGGATAAAGATGAAGGGCCTCATCCAGCAGGCCTTTTTCCATCATTGCATCTACCCGTTTGTTGATCCGGTCGTAAACCATACTGCGGCTTTTGTTGATGCCTGTTTTAATGATGCTGAAGGGCCGGTGTTTGCGGATGGAAGTGCGAAATGCAGTATACGATTTTCCCGAAAGCATGTTCACTTCTAGGGCACGGATCAGCCGTTGCGGATTTTCCGGATCAATCTGTTTATAAAATTCGGGATCGAGTACTTTTAGTTTGTTTTGCAGGAACCCGATGCCTTCTTTTTCGTATTGGTCGGTCAGGTATTTCCGGAGCCGGTTGTCTTTGGGAGGGGTTTCATCCAATCCGTGGCAAACGGAATTGATATAAAGGCCCGAACCACCCACCATTACCAGAACATCCTTTTCTTTAAAAAGCGTTTCCGTTTTGGCCAAGGCCTGCCGTTCGAACTCGCCGGCACTGTAAGGAGTATCAAGGGGAAGAAAATCAATAAAATGATGGGGAACCTCGTCCATCTCCTCCGGAGTGGGTTTGGCAGTTCCTATCGACATATCGCAGTAAAATTGGCGAGAATCTGCATTGATAACATCCGTTTGAAAAGCCTTGGCCAATTCGACCCCAAGTGCCGTTTTACCAATGGCAGTTGGCCCGACAACGACGATCAAATGTTTTGGAGAAACCGGCATGCTTATAGTTCATCATAATCACCCAGGTTGTCAAACATGTCCCCGATCTCTTCATCGAGGCCCATTCCGGAGTTATCAAAACTGAGATCTCCGGCCAGAGGAAGAAGATCCGCTGAAAAATCAGGCTCTTTTGAATTCTCATCCGGTGCCTCGCCAAAAGCCATTGAAGTACGTGGATAAGTAACGCCTGTTCCGGCTTTTGTTTTACCGATCAGCTCAATGTAAAAGCACCACATTTTGAGGAAATCATAAACATAAATGAATTTTTGGCTTTTCTCTTCAAGATGAATGCCTACAAGCGATTCACCCATCAGTTCCACCCGGTTGTTGGGATCAAACCCCATATCCATCAGTGTAATTTCTTTCCCTTTAACCCAATCGTTGTTGCTCACATAAAAAGAAGCCATTTCATCGCCCCGGAACCCAAAAGCATCCAATATTTGCTTGTGTAAGTCTTCGAACGTCTGATTCTCAGTGATTTCAATATCTCTGAAAATATCTTTTTCCGAGCAAGAGTCAATTAATACTCTGAATTTGCAAATGTTCATGGCCTGGTAATTCCTGTAAAGATAAGAGAAGCAAGGTAGAAGAAACAAACGGATGACCAGACAATGTGTATCAAATCCTGTTTTGTTTAAGAAACCGGGGTCAACCCCATTTCACGACCGTGAGCGATCATAAAAGCATAGGCGGCTTTTTTCCGGTTGGGAATTTTGCCATCCAGAATGGCATCTTTAATGGCATCCTTAAGGGTTCCTACTGCCCGCGAAGGCTTAATGTCAAAAGCTTTCATGATGTCTTCGCCCGAAATAGGAGGCTGCCAGTTGCGGAGTTGATCTTTTTCCTCTACCTGTTTGAGTTTTTCTTCCACCCGATCGAACCGTTCCAGATAGCGTTTTACTTTTGCTTCGTTTTTAGAAGTAATATCGGCCCGGCAAAGGATCAGTAAATCGTCTATTTCTTCGCCAGCTTCAAACAGAAGCCTTCTGCAGGCAGAATCGGTAACTTCTTCTTTGGTAAGGGCAATGGGCCGGAGATGCAGGCGTACCAGTTTTTGAACGTACTTCATTTTTCCATCCTGTGGCAGCTTCAGATCGCGGAAAATACCAGGCACCATACGGGCGCCCATATCTTCGTGTCCGTGAAAGGTCCAACCATTTACCGGATGAAAACGTTTGGTGCGCGGTTTGGCTATGTCGTGCAAAATGGCTGCCCACCGCAACCAGAGGTTATCGGTATTCTGACAGATGTTGTCGAGTACCTGCAAAGTATGATAAAAATTGTCTTTATGGCCTTTTCCGTTTCGGAGTTCCACCCCATGTAACTTGCAAAGTTCAGGGAAAATAATGGCGAGCAAACCGGTGTTAAAGAGCAGTTTAAAACCCACCGAAGGCGTTTCGGACAGCACCATTTTTTGGATCTCCTCCATGATGCGTTCGCCGGAAACAATTTTTATTCGGTTTTTGTTCCGGCTAATGGCATGGTAGGATTTTTCTTCGATGAAAAAACCCAGTTGGGTGGCAAACCGAATGGCCCGCATCATGCGCAACGGATCATCAGAGTAGGTAATATCGGGATCAAGTGGCGTACGGATGATTTTTTCTTTTAGATCTGCCAATCCGTTAAAAGGGTCTGCCAGTTCTCCGTAGTTCGGTGCGTTCAGGCTTATCGCCATGGTGTTGATGGTAAAATCGCGTCTGTCCTGATCGTTTTGGAGGGTACCACTTTCTACAACAGGTTTCCGGGATCCCCGCAAATAGCTTTCTTTTCGGGCACCCACAAATTCCAGTTCGGTATTTTTGAACCGGTACATGGCCGTACCAAAGTTCTTAAATATGGTCACTTGTTGTACGCCCAGTTTTTGGGCAGATAAACGGGCCAACTCCGGCCCATTGCCTACCATTACAAAATCGATGTCTTTGACCGGACGGTTTAAGATCAGATCACGCACAAAGCCTCCGATGGCATAAGCCTCGCCGTTGAGTTCAGCTGCCGCCTCGGAAATGGCCTTGAAATAAGGGGCATCCAAGTGCCGTACAAGGTTTGTTGTGGTATTATTTTCTGACAATTTTAAACTCGCCGTTGGTTTGAAGAAGAATGATGGTTGAAGCTTTACCTGCTTCGTTCGGAGTGTGCAAATTTACAACATAATCCACTCCCTTCAAAATGGCCGGAACAATGCTTTGAAAGTTCCGGGGAGCCGGATGACCGCTCAGATTGGCCGAAGTAGAAACAACAGGGAACCGATGCCGGAAGAGCAGCGCATTGCAAAACCCTTTTTCAACCACACGTATGGCAATGCTGCCGTTTTCTGCGATCAGGTTCGGAGCAACTCCTTTTCCTTTGGGATAAATAATAGTGATCGGATCAACAGCGTGTTCGAGTAAATCCCAAGCCACATCAGGTACCTCTTGTACGTATCGGTGGAGTTGGATATCCTGATGGGTAAGCACGATCATGCTTTTGCTGTCTTCCCGTTTTTTCAGTTCGTAAATGCGTTTTACGGCATCCGCATTGCGTGCATCACAACCAATGCCCCAAATGGTATCGGAAGGATAGAGGATCAGCCCCCCGTTTTTCAAAACTTCGATGCAATGATCAATTTCAGCTTTCCACTGCGGATCTAATTTCATAAGGCGAGCAAAGATAAGCGATACCATGCTTATTCGGAAGCACACATTCCTGCTGTGATCTTATCGTTGAGTGTTACCGGAAATTTTCCCGTCATCCGGAATTTTCCGAGTACGGCATGGGCACCGGCTTTTTGGGTAAAGGGTGTATTTTGATACAAGGCCACCACGCTTTGGTAGTTTTCAATTCCCTGCATTTTACCCAACGCAAAAGCATCGGTAAACGCAATAAGGCTGGCGTGCGGATGCCGGGAAAAAAGGGCTATGGCTTTGCTCATATTTGCCCCTATACCGTAGTTGTTTTTCGGCCGGAAACCGTTGGCATGTACCGCTACAAGAACATGGTCGTATCCTTTTACGTCGGCAAGAATTTGTTTTGCAGTGGTTTCCGAACTTTGGGAAGAAATGGAATGGTGCTCAAATCGGAGTCCCAGGTGTTTCAGTTCATTTTGGAAATCACCGAAAGGGTCACTGCCGATCGAAATTACGGCTACCTTTGATCCACCGGATACCGGATCGGAGACCTCCTCCGGCAAAGGCAAGGCATGGTTTTTATTGAAAAGCAACGTAACGGAGGCATTTGCAATGCGTTGGTTGAGGGAGTTGCTTTCGCCGTTGTTGAGGTCCTTGAGTAAATCGGGAATGGAGGTGGGTTGGTACCGGTTGAGGCCAACCCAACGTTTTACGGAAAGGATCTTCTGTACTTTTTCCTCCACCATTTTCATAGTGATGATGCCATCTGCAATGGCTTTTTTTACTGCGGCAAGAGACGTTTTGATGTTTTCCGGCATGAGCATTACATCGTTTCCCGCCAGAAGGGCTTTTACATCAATTTCTCCGTTCGGAAAATATTTGGTCACGCCTTTCATGTTCAACGCATCGGTAAATATAAGCCCCTTGAACCCCAGTTCCCCTTTAAGTATACCAGTTACGGCAGGTTGGGATAAACCGGCTGCCAGGTGGGGAGTAGCGTCGATGGCAGGAACATAAAGGTGGGTGGTCATAATCCCGCCAAGGCCTTTGTTGATCATCTCCCGAAAAGGGTAAAATTCCACTTCGTTCAAACGAGACAAACTGTGCCGAATCACAGGCAGGTCGAGGTGAGAGTCCACATCGGTATCGCCATGACCGGGGAAATGTTTGCCAATGGCCAGTATACGATTGTTTTGTAAGCCGGCCGCATAAGCCCATCCTTTGCGCATCACGTTACGTTTATTTTCGCCAAAAGAGCGCATGCCAATAACAGGGTTTCGGGGATTGTTGTTGATGTCGACCACAGGAGCAAAGTTTACGTGTATGCCCAAACGTTGATGCTGGCGAGCAATCAAAGTCCCCATTTCATAAACCAGTTCATCGCCTTCCATTGCTCCGAGTGCCAGTTGATAAGGAAAACGAGGAACACTATCGAGGCGCATTTTTACTCCCCATTCGGCATCGGTACAAACCAGCAAAGGTATTTTCGAAAGGTTTTGGTATTTGTTGATGCGTTTGGCCGTTGAAACCGGCCCTCCTTTCATGATAATAATCCCTCCTATGGCGTGTTCTCTCAGCAATTGAGAAATAGTGGTATCGTTGCTTTTATTATAAGGATATATGGCAACTACAAACAGTTGTTCGATTTTCTCTTCATGGCTCAGAATAGCCATTACCGAATCTACCCAGGGTCCGGGGTCCAGAATTTGGGAGATGACCGTTTTTTTTTCTCCGCCCGGTTGCACAGCATCGGATAAAACCCATGTATCCGGCTGCGAGGAGTTGGCGGACAATCCGTTAAATGTTTCGGTATTCGTGCTACCGGTACCGTTGTTCCGGCAACTGATGAGTACCACCGGAAACAAAAAGGCGAATAGGATTAAATGTTTGGAAGAAAGAATGTACCGCATGATCCGTTGCTTGTAAGAGCAAAGTTACGATGCCGGATAAGGTGCAGACAGCGGAAGTCGGGGAGTTATTAAGGAGTTATTGACAATGGAGAAGTGATAAAACACAGGCTACAAAGAATATGAAGTCGCCTCTTTGTAATAAATGCCGTTTTGCTAACGAAGGGATGAAAAGCGGCGTATTCGTAAAAAAGCCCCCTCCGGTTCATCTGTTCCGAAGAGGGCTTGGATGTAAGTTTTTAGTTCTTACTTCAGAACGACAAACTTTTTCTTAACGATGCCATTTGGTGTGATCAACCGGGCGAAATAAATTCCGCTTTGCAGATGGGTCACATCAAAAGTCATGGTGTGGGTTTGAGCAGCTTTCATGTTGCCATCAAACAACACCCCAATTACTTTTCCGCTAAGGTCCAGTACGCTCAGGCTTACATTCGCACTTTCCATAACCGAAAATTCGAACGTAGCATGGTTTTCCGCAGGGTTAGGATATTCCGTTAACTGCGCACCCGCCTTTTCAACCAAGCTGATCTCCGGTGCAATGTAATCGTTGACTATTCTTTCCACGGAACCATCACAAACATTGCTATCCGTATCGATCCATCCGATTACCTCAAAGGGGAAGAATACCCTTCCGATCGGATTGTCGCAACAGTTGGTTGGGATCCTGATGCTGCCGTAGTCGGTTCCGGTCAACCGGAAATACGTGTGATTTCTCAGATAAGACAAACCTCCGTCCGAAGCATTGACTACAAACGTATCGCCTGTGCTTGCACTGGTAATGCTAATGAGCGGAACACTGCATTTTTTAGCAAAAATATCCAGATCCTGGCCTGAAGCACCCAGATAACGCACCGTAATGCTGGTTAAACCGCCGGTGCAAACACAATTATTTGCTGTGGTGTCCGGTTCAGGTGTATTATCACACGCTTCGGTTTGTTGTGCATCGCATGGGCCTAAAGTGTAACCACAACCAAGCTTCTTATCTACATGATCCGTACTTACACAGTAGGTAACACCATCAAAACACATCAACACTTTACCGTTATCAAAAGAGCTGCCGCTACCGGATGAACCAGACATGTTGCTTCCGGAGCCAGAACCACTTCCAGACATGCTGCTTCCAGATTCAGAACCACTTCCGGAGCCAGAACCACTTCCGGACATACCTCTTCCTGATCCAGAACCACTTCCGGACATGCTGCTTCCGGAGCTAGAACCACTTCCGGACATACTGCTTCCGGAGCTAGAACCACTTCCGGACATGCTACCGGATGAAACACTATAATCATGGTCACAGGAAGAAGAGCCATCGCTTAACAGATCACAGGATGCATACGAAGAACCGGACATGCTGCTTCCGGAAGAACTGCTATAACTTCCATCATAGGAAAGACAACTGGGACCACTACTCAAAGCTCCTGAAAAAGAACTATGACCGGAACCGCTTCCTGATCCGGAGCCAGAACCGCTTCCTGATCCGGAGCCAGAACCGCTTCCGGAGCCAGAACCGCTTCCTGATCCTGAGCCAGAACCACTTCC
>CALLUQ010000102.1 GCA_938010565.1 uncultured Flavobacteriales bacterium | reverse complement strand
GTACGTCGTGCGCTTCTGGATGCCGATGTCAACTATAAAACAGCCAAGGAATTTTGTGCCCGCGTTAAAGATGCCGCCATCGGCCAGAATGTACTGAATGCCATTTCTCCGGGGCAGCTGATGGTAAAAATTACCAAAGATGAGCTGACCAGCCTGATGGGAGGAGAACGAACCGACATCGAATACCAGGGAAACCCGGGCATTATTCTGATGAGTGGTTTGCAAGGTTCCGGTAAAACCACGATGACCGGAAAACTGGGCCATCTCCTAAAGTCGAAAAAAGGAAAAAAACCGTTGTTTGTAGCATGTGATGTGTACCGCCCGGCGGCCATTGACCAACTACACGTTCTTGGCGAACAACTGAACATCGATGTTTATTCCGAACGCGATAACAACGATCCGGTGCAAATTGCGCTCAACGGGATCAACCATGCCAAAAGCAACAACCACAATGTGGTCATTGTGGATACGGCCGGTCGTTTGGCGGTGGATGAGCAGATGATGGATGAAATTGAACGCATCAAAAATACTGTTTCACCTACCGAAACATTGTTTGTGGTGGATGCCATGACAGGGCAGGATGCGGTAAATACAGCCCGGATGTTCAACGAACGCATCCATTTTGACGGGGTGATACTCACCAAACTCGACGGAGATACACGCGGTGGGGCAGCACTGTCCATCAAAGCAGTGGTGGATAAACCCATCAAGTTTGTGGGTACCGGAGAAAAGATGGATGCGCTGGATCCTTTTTATCCCGAAAGGATGGCCGATCGTATTTTGGGAATGGGCGATGTGGTTTCACTTGTGGAAAAAGCACAGGAGCACTACGATGAAGAGCAAGCCCATAAGCTACAGAAAAAGATTGCCAAAAACCAGTTCGATTTCAACGATTTTCTGGATCAGATGCAGCAGGTTAAAAAAATGGGCGATGTAAAGGATCTGTTGGGCATGATACCAGGACTGGGAAAGAGCGTCCGTAACCTCGATATCGACAACGATGCATTCAAAGGGATCGAGGCCATTATACATTCGATGACTCCTTACGAACGCGAACATCCGAAAATGTTGAACGGATCACGCCGCCAACGCATTGCCAAAGGGAGCGGTACTTCGGTAAGAGAAGTCAACCAACTCCTCAAACAATTTGATGAAACCCGGAAAATGATGCGGATCATGAACGACAAAAAGAAAATGGCCGGGCTGATGCGCAATATGAAAAACATGCCCGGCGGTGGCATGGGAGGTTTATAATCTTTGTTAAATCCCAAAAACATGGCAGAACCCATTCTCCTCGATGGTCGGGCAACGTCCGATATCATTAAAACAGAGCTTGCGGAAACAGTCGAAAAAATAAAACAGGGCGGTGGAAAAGTACCGCATCTTGCAGCCATTTTAGTTGGAGCAGACGGAGCCAGCCAAACCTATGTGAATGCCAAGGTAAAAGCTTGCCACAAAGTAGGGTTCGCATCCACCCTAGTACAGCTGGATGCTGCCGTAAGTGAAGCCGAATTGCTGCAAGAGATCGAAAAGCTCAACCGCGATCCTCAGATCAACGGATTCATCGTTCAGTTGCCTTTGCCCCCCCACATCGATGAACAAAAAGTAACCCTTGCTGTTTCTCCTGCCAAAGATGTGGATGGTTTTCATCCGGAAAATGTAGGACGTATGGCGTTGGGGCTTGATGCATACCTGCCGGCTACTCCCAACGGGATTCTGGAATTGCTGAAACGTTACCACATCGATACGGAAGGGAAAAATTGTGTAGTAATGGGCCGGAGCCATATTGTAGGTTCGCCCATGAGCATTTTACTGAGCAAAAATACCAACCCCGGCAATTGCACGGTAACGTTGGTACACAGCCGTACAAAAAATGTAAAAGAAATTACCGCTGCGGCAGATATTTTGGTGGTGGCCATTGGCCGGCCCGAATTTGTAACGGCAGACATGGTGAAAGAAGGTGCAGTTGTAGTAGATGTGGGCATTCACCGCGTTGCGGATAAAAGTAAAAAAAGCGGTTTCCGTTTGCTGGGCGATGTGAAATTTGATGAGGTGGCCCCCAAATGCACACACATTACCCCCGTTCCGGGAGGCGTTGGCCCCATGACCATTGCTTCGTTGTTGATGAACACGCTAAAAACAGTATCCCATTCGTAAGGGGCTATGCGTCGCCTGCCTTTTTTTCTCTTTCTGATTGCTTTTGCATGTTCCGCATGCGGAGGGCATGAACCCAAAATGAATGGTACGTGGCGCCTGGATAAATTTCAGAACAGCTACGACATCTGGGAAGTACACGGCAATAAAATCCGGGTCAATGAAAACCGGATGTTTGCACGCAGCGGGTTTATGGATGGCCGGGATGGAGATGAAAAACGGATCACCATAACCGAAGGATTGTTTGCTTTTGATGAAACGGAGGCGAAAACAGGAGTGGTGCTTCTGAAAGCGCAAAAAGGAACCGCACCGGACCGTTATGTACTCCGTAAAATAAAAACGGAAGAAGCTTTTGATTTTTATAATGGAGTAAGCGTTTCGTTCCGGTTGCCGGATGTGGCGGCAAATGCACGGATGGAGCAAAACCAGTGTGCCTCCTTTTTTTTGGGGCCTCCGGATGCACGCAAAACCCAAACTTTGGCCGATTATGCGTTGCAGATCGGACCCCACCATCACCTGGGGCGAATGGCCGAAGCCCTTTCTTTTATCCACTTTACCCGATCGCACAAAAGTGCATTGGAAAGGAATCAGATCGTTGCGGCTTTGTTTATCGATGCACAAATGCCCATGGCACAGGTGTACGAACTCACCAACGAATTGCGCAAGGCCGGCCAGTATAAGGTACTTTATACTACTCAAAAAGGACATCACCATCGGCTGCTTTCGGGCATCCGGCGCAACTTGTTCAGGTATACTGCTGCGGAGGCATTATACGATCAGAACCGGAAACTTGATTTTGACTCGGTACGAAGGTTGCCCGGTGTTCGTAAGGAGTTTTACGATCTGTTGGCAAAAGACGACAACGCATTATTGCGGATGGTATGGATAGCGGAAGACCAGGTATACCTGGATGGAGCGCTGACGGATCTGACTTTGCTTAAACAAGAGGTAAAAAACGAAGTACAGGACTACGAAAACAAAAAAGGGAGCATTGCGTATGGGATCACGGCCACGGAAACCACCCCTTACCGGCAATACCTCCGTACGCTGGCAACCTTGTCCGAAGCGTATCGGGAGTTGCGGGACGAGTATTTCAAAACAGCCTTTCAGCCCACTTATGGCGCTGTAGTTGAAAGCGATACACCCGAAATGAAGCGTTTGCAGGAACAGAAGTATCCTGAAAAAATCGTGGAGATCAGCCCGGTTGTCCGGCAGTTCCGCTGGCCCGATCTTTAGAGGTATCTTTCCCGGATGACCTGAAGATGGTGCAATTCATGGCCGGCCATGATAAAGCCTGTTGCCCTAACCGAAACCGGATGACCATTGGCCATTCCGGTCCGCAGGAGCACCTCCGGTGAAAAACTCCGGTACATATCCAGAGAAGCCTGGCGGACGTTCTTAAATTCCTGTGCAATATCGGCCAGGTTTCGGGATGCACTGTTATCGTTATCGGCCCATATATTTTCATCAAAACCCGGTAAATGGGTTTGATCGCTGCGGGCGATGCTCAGGGAACGGTACTGGAAAACACGTTCGCAGTCGATGATATGCAGCACTACTTGTTTCAGGGTCCATTTTCCTTCCGCATAAGCGAACCCTTCTTTGCCGGCAGGAATACTTTTTAGAAGCTCTTGTGTCATGGAATGTTGACCGGCCAGAGCCTGAATGAAATCGTTGCCTTGCACCTGTGCAATATAACCATCGTAATAACGGGAATTTTCTTCCGGTAAAGGACGCATATAAGGATGTATTAAAGTGATACACACATTTTGTGTCGAAATTAAGCATTAGCCTTCATTTTCCGAACAAAAACCGGTGCATAACCAGGAGGAGGGTCAACCTTGCAACCGGTAACGCATCTGACCGATGCGTTTGCGCAAATGATTAAAAAACTTATTTCGTTCTTTTTCGGAATAAGAACTGATCAGGGTACTTCTGCTGGTGAGGTTGGTATGTATCTCCCATGTTTTCTCACAAAAAGCCTTATCGGTGGTCATGAGGTTGTGTACAATGTTGTGGGTGACGACCAAAAAAATATCTTTTCCCCTTTTTAATAAAAAGGTATTGTCTCCGATCATCACTTCGTTGAAATATAACTGTAAGTTTTCTTCCGATCCCGGTTCCTTGCCGTAGAGAAATTTTTTCCCATGTTCTGCCTGAAGGGCAAAATGATCGAGCAATTGCTCTGCATACTCCAACATTTTTAACGCATGCGAAGTACTTGCAAAAAAGCCGGCTTCGGAACAATATGCAATTTGGTTGAGCAGGCTGTTGAATACTTCACTGTTCCATAACTCTTTGGAAGGGATCCGGTTGTAGGTTTTAACGATGTCAAACCCCAGGGAAACATTGGTTTCATCAAGGTGGTCAACATTGAACTTTCTGTTGCGATATTCCGGGCATTGCAAAGCCGATTTCAACCAAAAATACCCCTTAAACTCCGCAATCTCGGGAATGAGAAAATTATAAAACAAAGGAAAGTCCTTGGCAAAGAAAAAAGCTTCTTTCTTTTCTTCCCGGTCAATCAATTCCAACTCTTTGCTAACCTGCCGCAGATAATCCGTATAGTCAAACGCTTCGGATCTTTTGCGGTTGTAGCTGAATTGTATGGAATCGGTCTCTACATTTATAATACCATCTAAACTGATCTTAAAGTAATCGGCAATCTTTGCAACTTCTTGAAAAGTAAGGGGCGTTTCGTTCCTTAAGCGACGGTAAGCACTGTCAAGACTTATGTTTAAGAGGTCTGAAATTTCGTACACTAACGTAAGGCTGGCGGGGAGTTGTACCCGAAGTTGTTCAAACAACACCTCTTGAATATCAACTCTCATCATATGAACACTGAATCACCATATAAGCACTGAATCACCAAAAAAAGCTAAAGATGGTCCAAATTTTGATTGCTTGCAAATTTCACGTAAGGATATCTTATTTCAGGGGCTTTTTTGCAAAATATGCAATTTAAACACCCGGAATTGGCAGATATCCATATTATTTACCCTTTTGCATCCGGAAACTTATGGTAATACCCCAAAACCAAAAAGCATAATGCGAACAACCTTTTTCAGGTAGCATTGATCCGGCTTACTTTAGTGTAACGGTAAAAAAAAACGGGTGCAATGAAATTGCCCGATACCTGAAATTTGATTTTTTAAGTTCTACACAACATTCGACTTATGCTATGATAACATGGTAAAAACAATTTCTACACTCTGCACAGAAAATATATAACCCGAACCCAAACACACCCCAAACCCCACATGTTTCTTGCCAATTTGCTGTTTTAACGAACAGTTTGTTTCACAAATCCCGGAACAAACTGTTCGTTTTTTCCTGTAAACCGTGTTTGGAAAGTCCTGTTTGAGGTGTTGCTTCACATAAAACAAGTAAAAATGTTTGAGGTTTCTGAATCCGCCAAAATGAAAAAGGACTAAAAGAGGAATGATCTCACTTTCCGACATCCCGGGTTTCTTTTTGGAAGCATTACCGATGGGGTGCTTTTCAAAATAAGTTGAAAATTCTTTACAAAATTCATCCGCCAGATAAAAGATATCCGTAGCCTAACCCTTGGTGAATTGCATAATAATTATTTGATTATAAGTGTTTTAAAATATTTAAAATCGCCATTTATTTGCAATTCACCTATTCTTAACAACATTTTTTATTAACACAAACAACTGTATAACAAGGAAATCAAAATCCGGTTCATCATTCGTAATTCATCATCCACCCCCTGAAACAAAGTGAATAACCAAACCATTTTTGTCTACCGCAAACCAATCCATATCAATAACTTGATTGGATTTCCCTTGTATACTCCATAATGAGGCCATTAGTGCGCAAGGCTGACCAACATGTTGGTCCGAATAGGATCTTGTTTTCCGCTTCCCTCCCGCTTCGTTGCTTTTTTCAGGCTTGATCTGAAAAAACGCAGCTCTTTTCCGGGTGATTAGCGGATAAAAACCAGGCCGGTATTCCGATTCCGACTGTGCCAGATCTTTCGGTTTGTTGGCGTCAGTGATATCGGCCGGAACCGGTATTCCGATTCCGGCCGTGTCACTTTAAAGATCAGGTCATTCACCAACCTCTGAATACATAAAACATGCTACAAAGCCAGACGCTTACACAGCATACAAATATCAATGCGCCACGAACAATTTTACAATTTTTGTTTTGCGGTCATCTGAAATCCGGATGTAATACACCGCACTTTCCAAATCGCTTACATTGAGTACTACACCATTGCCCGATTTCGTGATTTTTTTCGATAAAACCACTTCTCCAAAGGAAGAAATAACTTCGATCCGATCATACTCTTTCACCCCGATAACATTGACCCGTTCATCTGAAGGGTTGGGGAATAATCCTATGGCCTCTATTTCTCCCATATCAATCTCCCGGAGATCTGAGTAGGCATATCTGCCATTTAGGTCCACCATTTTTAAGCGGTAATAGTTCATTCCCGGAAATGGAGCAGGATCAACATCTGCATATTGCATGGCACGGTTTATATTACCGGTGGCTTCTACCCTTGTGATCGGTTCCCAATCAGTCCGGTTCATGCTACGTTCTACATTAAAATAATCCGAATTGTATTCTGAAACGGTATGCCAGGAAAGGCGAACAGTTTGGTCTTTTCTTTTCACTGCATTGAATTCAACAACAGACGGTAAAACGGCTACCAAATCGTTTGCAGACATGATGAAGTACTGCCCGGAAGTTGTAACATTGGTATTGGATCCAAATGAAAAATAATTACTTGCTCCACCTACAACGTGGTCTGCTGTTCCCTTGTTTATCCAATTGTCAGCATCTTCATTGTCCGAACGATGATACAGGCTAACCGAAGAGGGATTGTTGATTGCGGAAGACGAAACGGATCCTTCTTTGAGGTATAGATTAAGAGAATCCATCGGATCGAAAGTTGGGTTATTCCCATAATTATTCAAGATCCAATAATAGCCCGGTGATGCATCTGTAGAATTTGGTAAAATATTGGGAAGCAGATCCAAACGCGAAACAACGATTTCTCCGTCAGGAAGCCCTCCGTCAGAATATTTCATCTCAAAATGAACGGTATCGGTAACCGTTCCGCTTGCCAAAACATCCATTCTTTGGCTTACTCCCCCACCAACGGGTGTGGACTTGCTACAAAAAGTGAGACGCTAAGTTAAGCTACATTTTTCAAATGATGTTGTTTTTCAAATTCCCAAATTGTTAGGTTTCCCAAAGCGGAGTGTCTTCGATTCTTGTTGTACCATGTTTCGA
>CALLUQ010000101.1 GCA_938010565.1 uncultured Flavobacteriales bacterium | reverse complement strand
TAACATCGACCTTGATTCGGCAGCTGTGCCTCCCGGTACCCTGCCCCGTCTCATCGAAGTTTGCACCTGTGATACTGTGTATGTATACATCGATAGCATACCAGCGGGTTTTAATTTTTACAGTTGGTTCATCAACGACATATATAATCCAGAAGCAGTTGCTTCCGACACTTTTTGTTTAACCGATACGATCAACTCTATCTGGGTTCAATTCCAAGATTCGTCGAACTCTTTCATTTACCCGGGAATGGAACTCGACTTTCAACCCTGTAATTGAAAGGGTTGAGGAAAGGTGGGTTTGTTTTTTTTTATTTTTCGTATGCCTTGAAAAACAAGGCTCGTACCCCATATTTTTGCCCACTCCTCACATCAAAACGCGATTGGCATTCCATTTTTATATATTATTTTTTTCTCTTGCGCAGCTTTTTTGAGCAAAGTTGTATCTACCTTAGTGGACTTATATTTTCTACTCAACTCTTACTTTTTATCACGATCAAATACCTCATATTCCCTTGGTTAGAAAATTCAACCGTTTAGCAATTGTATTGGCAGTATTGGTTTTTATGGCTTCCTGCCTTTCCAATCGAAAGAATGTTTATTTGCAAGATAAAACGCAAAAGCGATCACACGATGTACTGGTCCGTCACACTTTTAACAACCCCTACCAGGCATTCCGGCTCGAACCAGGAGATGTGGTCTCGGTGCGCATCAATCATTTTCAGCTCACCTCATCGACTGATGGTGCGGTTACAGATCCGCAACCGGATCCAAGGTCTGAAAAACACCCCTACCTCAACGGCTTCAGGATTGATGATTCGATGAACATCAGTTTACCCGTAATCGGTGCCGTTAAACTTGGTGGATTAACCCTGGAAGAATCGGAGCGAAAAATAGCACAAATTGCAGACCGGTTCTACTCCTCTCCTACTGTAAAAGTATTCCTGATGAATTTTAAGATCACGGTATTGGGCGAAGTACAACAACCCGGTACTTTTCCTGTTTACAACGATAAGATTACTATTTTTGAAGCTTTGGGGATGGCCGGAGATGCCGGGCCGTATGCCAACCGAGAAGCTGTTCGGGTTACCCGCACCAGAGGAGGTTCTTCTCAACTTTATCACCTCGATCTAACCGATGAAAACGTGTTGACTACCCGGGACCTTTACCTTCAGCCCAACGATATCGTTCTGATAAAAGCACAGAAACGAAAAAAATACACCCTTAACGATTCACGAGGTATTGTTCAGGCTATGAGCGTATTCCTTTCTATTGGAAGCATTGCAATTGCACTCAATAAATAACAGGTATGGAAGGAAACCACAACGGCACCTCAATGCTCGCCGAGGAAATCGATGTAAAAAAAGTAGTCTACCGCTTTTTAAAGGCCTGGCCATTGTTTGGGATCTCCATTTTCGGATGGTTATTTCTGGCCATCGTATTTGTATCGGCTTATCCTCCGGTTTTCGAAGCCCAAACTTCCATTGAAATAAAGGAGCCACAGCGAATAGACGACCCCAACCGTGTTATTCTGGGGGCACAACGTTTCAATGAGCCCGATAAGTATTATTTCGTCAATGAACAAGTGAAACTGCGTTCCTATCCTCTGATAAAGGCAGTCATCAAACAATTGGATCTGCAGGTATCGTACATTCAACGTGGCAGGTTCAATACAGAACTATATACTCAGTCTCCCATTGAAGTGGTGTTGGATACCAACATGTCGATGGATGCATCCGAAACTCCTTACAACGTACCCTTTTATATCAACATTATCGACGGAGTTAGTTACCGGCTCAATGTAGATGACAAGTACGAATCTACAGGGGCACCCGTTTACCTGGAAGGCATTTTTCAGTTTGGTAAGTGGGTGGAGGTAGATGCCACCCGTTTTAAAATAAAACTGAAAAATGCAACCCATGCCTTCAACACGGCTCTTACTCAGCATGCCTACGGTTTTGTGCTAAACAATACCGATGAACTGGCTTTTGATATCATGGAAGACCTGGAAATACAGCCGGCTGAATTGGAAGCATCTGTATTCGATATAAAGCTACAGGGGTCTCCTGCTTCCAAAATACGCGATTTTGTTCATGCACTTGGCCAGCAATACATCGCCAACCATCTCGCTGAAAAAAATGCTACGGCAGACCGTACCATTGCGCACATCGATACGGAGTTGAACAAAATAATGCTTGCTCTGGAAACCCATGAACAAGCGGTCAAAAGCTACAAAACAGGAAAAGGGATCACCAACCTCGGACAAAGCGGAAAATTGCTTTTGGAACAAACGGCGGGGTTGGAAAAGGAGCAAGTTAACCTGGAAATCAAACAGCAATATTGCACCTATCTTCAGGATTTTCTCAACCGTGAAAGCGTTTCCGAAAAAATCGTATCGCCACATGCATTCGGAATTGACGATCCGCTGCTCTACGATATGATTAACAACCTGATAGAATTGCAACTGGAAAAGAATGCGTTGGTTTCGGAAGGCAAAGCATCTCACCCTGCTTTTGCACAAATAGAAAACAAAATTGTGCAACACAAAAGCAACATTCTTCAGATGGTAACCAATTTTAGCACCGGCAATGAGATCCGCATCAAAGGCATTAAAAACCAAATCCTAAGCCTGGAAAACGATGCTGCTCTGTTACCGGCTACCGAGCTGGAACTGCTCCGGCTGGAACGGCTTTACGCGTTGAATGAAAGCCAGTATAAAAACCTGATGGCGAAAAAAATGGACGCCGAGATTACCAAAGCCGCCTCCGAGGCCGATGTACAAACCATAGCAGCGGCCTACATCACCAGCATAGATCCCGTTTTTCCCAATTTTCCGATCATGATGGTGCTTGCACTTTTGCTGGGCTTGCTTACCCCTGTCGGATGGCTTATTGTACGCCGTTTGCTCAACCGCACATTGCAATCGTTTGCCGAATTGCGCCAGTTGCCCGGTGTTCCGAAAAAGGCCATGTCGTTTTCATATACCAATATTCGAAACCCGGAAGCGTTAAAGCAGTACCCCTGTTCTCAAACCTGCGAACAGTTAAAGCAACTGCAGTTGCAACACGAAAGCGGAGAAGAACCTGCGATCTGGGCTTTGCATTCCTGTAACCGGGGCGCCGGCACCAGTTTCGTATCCCGGCATCTGGCCACTTTGTTTGCTTTGCAACAAAAGAAAACCCTGCTGCTTCACCTAAGTCAGGTCCGTCCGGAAAAAAAACCAAAAACCGACGAATATGCTCCTTCCGCTGCCCTGCCTGCACTGCATATCCACGTACCCGATGATCCGGGAATGTTCCACACTTTGGATACCCTTCAAAAGGAACTGGAGGAATACACAAACGAATACGAAGTGGTGGTGGTCGACCTTCCTCCTTTACCCACTTCTGCCATAGCGATGAAAGTACTGCAAATGGCCCATGTAAACTTGTTGGTAACACGTAGAAAACAAACCACTTACGAAGACCTGAAAACGGTTTCGGATCAGGTCCAAACTTCAGGAAATACGCTGAACGGAGTTGTATTTAACCACGATGTAACACAAACCGGTATCCGGAAACGCTCTTTTGGCAGATACCAAAACAAACCCGGAACTTTCTGGTACCATGTCAGATTGCTCCTGCATAATGTTTAAACGATTAAAATTTTATGCTTTTTATCACCACTCAATTGCCCTATCCGCCATTTAGCGGTGGTTTGATCAAATCCTGGAGGTTACTCCAGTTTTTAAATACGCATTACGAGGTAACTGTGGTCAATTTACTCAAAGGCGATGACCCCAAACACGAAGCGGCATTTCTGGAAGCCCTGGCTCCCGCCGGTTATCATTCTTTTGCATGGAATGTGGAGCGCAACCTGATCAATTTACTGCACAGTTACCTAAAGAGAAAAACCCTGAACCTCCTGCGCAATTACAACCCAAAGTTCGAAAAACAAGTGCATGAGATCATTAAAAAGCACGACTGTGTAGTGATCGATCATTATGAAATGGCACAGTATGTACCCAAAGATTATGCAGGAAAGGTGATCCTGCATACCCACAATGCAGAATACATGATGTGGAAGCGCTTTGCAGAATTGGAAAAACAGCCGATAAAGCGTTGGGCCCTTACCAAAGAATCCAAAAGAGTGGCGGTTGCGGAACTCAACTATTGCCAACGGGCCGATTTGATCTTTGCTGCACCGAACGATCAGGTCGCCTTGCAAAAACTGGGCATGGGCGATGAAAAATTCAGCACGACTTATCACCTTGGTAAGGATGAAGCATTGCAGTTGCCGGATGTGGCAGTAGAAGCCACCAATACCTCATTGATGTTTATCGGAACGTTGAGATGGGAGGCCAATGTGGATGGTTTGTTGTGGTTCATCGAACACATTTGGCCCAGCCTGAAAGAACGGCATCCGGATCTCCGGTTTTACATCATAGGAAAAAATCCTCCGGCCCGGTTACGCGCAGCGACCAAACAGGAACGGGAAATTGTACTCACAGGGTTTGTGGAAGATCCGGAACCCTATTATCAAACCTGTCGTTGTATGGTGGTTCCTTTGCGTTTCGGAAGTGGCATTAAAGTTAAAATACTGGATGCGATGTACCGGGGCATTCCATGTGTTACTACCCCCATCGGGGTGGAAGGGCTGGATGTTCAGACGGGTCGGGAATTGCTGATTTGTGAAAGCGCTACAGCATTTATCGAACAAACATCCCGACTTCTGGAAGATGATCGGCTCTGGAAAAAATTGCAACAAAACGCACGCAAAAAAGCAAAAGAAAAATACACCTGGGACCAATTGCTGAGGTCCCACCTGAATGCACTGTCTGATCTACAGATCAAGCCTACCCGATCAGACAAAAATTTTGATCCTGCCAAAACAGACTGACCATGCTTTTCAACTCCTTTGATTTTATCCTTTTTCTTCCCCTTATCGTTGTGCTGTTTTATGCAACTCCTCAACGCTTTCGCTGGATGTTGTTGTTGGCTGCAAGTTATTACTTCTATATGTGTTGGAGGGTGGATTATATCGTTTTGATCCTGGCCTCCACACTGATTGATTACTGGGCAGGTCTGAAGATGGAAAAGGAAACGGAAAAACGGAAAAGACGCAAGTTTCTGGCGGCATCTCTGATCCTCAACCTGGGCATGCTTTTTTTCTTCAAATACTACACCTTTTTCTCCTACAACACCGAAGTATTGCTCAACAATATCAACATTTTTTACGATTCTCCCGTACTTGATCTGTTGCTCCCCGTTGGCATCTCCTTTTACACTTTTCAAACCTTAAGTTATACCATTGATGTGTATAAGGGAAAAGTAAAAGCCGAAAAGCATCTGGGGTATTTTGCCTTGTATGTTACGTATTTTCCACAACTGGTGGCAGGCCCAATTGAGCGGTCCGATCGCCTGATCCCACAGTTGCGGAAAAAAACAGCGTTAACGAAAGATGATATCCGGTATGCCATTAACAAAATTCTGCTTGGTTTTTTTAAGAAAGTAGCAGTAGCCGATACCATCGCCGTTTATTGCGATCAGATGTTTGCCGGCTCCATTAACGGAACGGGTCTGCAGTACTATTTTGCAGCGGTTTTGTTTATTGTTCAACTGTTCTGTGATTTTTCCGGATATACCGATATTGCCATAGGTACGGCCCGACTGATGGGGGTAAAACTCATGGAAAATTTCGATCGGCCTTATTGGACCAGTAACATGAGTGATTTCTGGGCCCGGTGGCACATCTCCCTCACTTCCTGGATCAACGATTACATGTTCAAACCTGCACTGATGAAATGGAAAAACCAGGGTACCCTCATTACCATTGGAGTAATGGTTGCCATTGGTTTCTGGCATGGAGCCAAATGGGGTTTCATCCTGTTTGGTCTGTTAAACGGTATTATTATTGTTATACAACGCTACTGGCGAAAAACCAAAGCACTAAAACCCTTCAATAAAAGCCCGTTCGGCAAACATTTCTTTATTTTATGGAATTTCCAGCTGCTGGTGTTTACGGGCATCTTCTTTCGCAACAATGCCCCGGATGCCCTGCAGATCATACAACACATTTTTACCGATTTCCGATTGGGTTTAAGCGAATTGCAATCGCCTTATCAAACCGAGTTTATGGTAGCTGCGTTAATGGCGCTCTTTACCCTTATTACCGTTTCCTTTAATCGCCAATTGCGTTTTCGGTTCAACACCTTGTATATCGCGACCATCCTCTTCGTCATTTTTCTGTTTGGTCAGGATATAAGAAACCAGTTCATCTACTTTCATTTTTAAGCGATATGAAAAATTTGAATCTCATTTTCCGAACGTCGGCAAGTTTTTTCTTCATTTTTGTGGTGTTGCTCTTTGGTTTCGATTGGGTATTTTCCAATTTCATCCTTTTTGAAAAGGAATATTCCAACCAAAACAAAGTACAACGTTTGCTCACACAAGAGCATCCCCTGGAAATTCCCGTATTTGGAAGCTCGAAAGCCAGAAGTGCTTTTATTCCCGATTCGTTGGGTCCCACCGTTTTTAACTATGGCATGGAAATGAGTAATTTCGATGTGATGGAATTGCTCCTTGAGGTGGAATTAAACAAGAAAAAGAACACCCCCATCGTGATCGAATTCAACCATCGTACTTTTGTGCATAAACCCGAACACACGATCAACATCGCCACTTTTATTCCCAATTTAGGCGATCAGAGGGTGCGTTCTTTTATGCAACGGTATAACCGGCTGGAGTGGAAACACGAACTTCCGGGGTTCCGGTATTTCGGGTCCTATTTTTATTACCTCCGGTATTACATGAAAGAACATGCAGGCAACCGGAAAATCATTTCCAAAGGTGGAAATTTCACCGATCTGATCCCGAAGAAAGACGTTTTTCAAAACTTTGTGAACAGCAGGGTTCAGAAAGTGAACAAAATGCACGAGCTTACACGCAGGGTCAATGATATAAGACTGACCGTTTCCGATGAAGAAAGGCACATTCTAAAGTACCTCAATGAATATTTGCTATACGAGGAACACACCGACCGCCTGGCATTGTTCGATTCTCTTGTGAGTGCCCATCCCGAAAGGCAATTTTTAGTGGTATATACGCCTTTGCATTGGAGTGAAAGGCTCGGGATCGAAAATTTTCATGAAATAGAAATGCTTTTTTCGCGCTGGAAAAAAGAACACCACAACCTTACGGTTTACAATTATTCGGATCTGGACCTGCCCGATGTCTGTTTCAAAAACACCACCCATTTAAATCTGAAGGGGGCCCGTGCATTCAGCAGTGTATTTGCCCGGGACGCTGCGCATCATTTTGTTCCTGAAAATTAACGTATGGAACAGATATAATGCCATGCGAGAACAAAAAGCGGGTATGCAAACCTGTTAACCGATGTATCTTGCTGCTGTATATCAAATGCATTTTCCTGTAAGAAATTATCGGATCAACACCACCTGGCCGGTATATGCTGCATTTGTAGCATCTACAAACACCACTTCCAGATGCCATACGTATTTGCTACCGGGAAGCATCTCCCCCTCCATTTTGCCATTCCAGTTGGGAAGGTCAGGATCCAGTGTGGCGATCAGACCCCCTTCCGCGGTTCGGATCTGCATTCTGAAATTGCACATATTGGTACCCGATACTGTAAAATAATCGTTTATGTAATCCCCATTGGGTGTAAAAGCATTGGGAACATAAACGGTTCCGCAACCGGAATTCAGGTAGACGGCATATCCTGCTGTGGTTTGATTGCTATCGGTTACCTGAACAGAGAAGGAACCGGAACCAGTTACGTAAACCATACCGGTGGTATCGCCCGTAGACCATAAAAAGCGGTTACTGCTGTTGGAAAAGCCAGGA
Source organism: uncultured Flavobacteriales bacterium (assembly GCA_938010565.1). GTDB lineage: Bacteria > Bacteroidota > Bacteroidia > Flavobacteriales_D > CALLUQ01 > CALLUQ01. Next base: position 11,554 of record CALLUQ010000101.1, on the reverse strand, counting down.
GCCAGCAATTGATAAACCAAACCTGAAACGTAGCATTCATCCTGATCGATTAAAAAAACAGCAACCGTATCCGGTGTGATAACAGGGGTTGAGCACATCAGATCATCCAACGGTTTCTCGCAACCAAGAAAAAGAAACACGATGGCCATAAAGGCAGGCGGAAGTGGTTTGATCAGTTCCATTGGTAACGAATTTGAAGGGTTAAAACAGAAATGGATCCATAAACGGTTAAAACATTTCGGTTGGGAACAGCAGCATGAACCAGTAAGCGCCAGTTGGTGTTCGGCTCCAATCCGAAAGTAATCATGGATTGGTTGAGGTAACGGGCCGTAATCCCAAAAGTGAAGTGATCTATATGCATCAGGATCGATGGGCTCCATCGATCAAAATAGCGGTTGTGTACCCAAGCCAATGCGGTTTTCAGATACACCGAGTTGTTGAATTTACAGGTGTAACCCGTAATGGCCGATAGATGAATATTCCGGGCTGTTATAGCTGCAAACGTCCGGATCATTTGTGGTCGGTCCGATACCGATACGGCCGTGTACCCGTTTTTCCACCGATGATACATACCTACCCGATAGGTCAATGTACCGTATTTGATATCCAAACCCTGCTCATGGTGAGAGAAGATGAATCCGGTGCGGGGGTCAAGCATATCCAAAAAGATCAGTTCCGATCCGTCAACCGCAATATGGACATATCCCACCCGGCCTCCGATACCAAGCACCTGATTTTTACGCAAAAGCGGTTTAAAAGCAACCGAAACCGAAACCTGACTTCGTTTTTCGGGAGCGTTAAGGCTAAACCTACCGTCGAAACCCAGCCCCAGCCGGCGCGAACCGGTGAATACGGAATGGCCACCCAGCACGAAACGGTGTTGGCTCCAGGGCTCTCCCGGCCAGGTGCTTTGATAGCCGGCCACAACCGATCTACCCTTTAACATACCCGTAAAACCAGGATGATCCGTAAAGTTGAAAAAGAGATCGTTGTTATCCGTAAGCTTAACCGGAGCCGGATCTGGCACAGAGGAAACCACGAATGCGGAGTCGGCTTGGCCCATTCCGGTAGATGGCAGAAAAGCACAACTCCACAAGAATAAAAATCGCATCATAATGAACAACCCATTGAAGCAAAAGTTCGGTTACAACCGGATAAAGTTACAGGGTTAGCAGGAAAAAGCGAAGGTCATAGTTTTTTTACAGGGTCTTTCAGGAAAAACAAATAACCCAAAGCAAGCAAGATCAAAACACCTGCTGTAATAAAGGTAGCCGGAATGTTCGCTACCTGATCGGAATACATCCAACCGGCCACCAATGCACCCCACCCAATTCCCAATTCGAGAGCCATATAAAAGGTTCCCAGAGCACGGGCCCGGTACTTTTTATCGCTGAGGTCAATTGCCCACGCCATAAGCGTTGGCCAGATGATGCCATAAGAGATTCCCGTAATTACTGCTGCCATTTTAAGCCTCAGAGGTGTATTGGCAAAAGCCAACAGAAACATCCCCGCAGCCAGAACGGGCAGGGTGGTTTTTAATATGGGTATTCTTTTGTAACGATCGGATAGTTTTCCGGTTGTAAACCTGACCATTATGGTTGCACCCGTATACCAGGAATAAAATTCCGCTTTGTTTTTCATGCCCAGGTGTTCCGATAGATCGGGGATAATTGTTAAAACGACACCAAAGAAGTAAGCGGTGAACATCAATACCAGTGCCGGTGCTGCTACTCCGGGCTCAAAAATTTCATGCACGGTAACCTTAAGCATTTGCGGGTGAAAACGTTGTTTGTCGATCAGTGTTTCTTTCATTCCAAGAAACATCAAAGCAGAAACCAGGGCGCAGGTACCCGCAGTATAAAACATGGCGTTCATCGAAAAATGAAAGGCAATTTCACTTCCGGCAAACGGGCCAATTGCCATGCCCAAACCAGTAAAGAACCCAAAATAGCCCAAAGCCTCACCCCGCCGTGTTTCGGGAATTGTATCGGCAATGTATGCTCCTGTTCCGGTAGGGGTAAAACCAAGGCTCAGGCCATGAAAAAACCGGAGCAAGAAAAAGCCGGCCAATGTAGTGATAAAAGGATAAATGAAGCTGGCAACAACACTAATCAGCGTGCCAAAAATGATAATGGGCATGCGGCCTGTGGTGTCTGCCAGTTTTCCGCTGAAAGGACGGGAAAGCAATGCCGCCAGAGTGAACAACCAGATGACGAGCCCCTTGTAAGCTCCTCCGTTTAAACCTGCCAGAAAATCGTAAAGCTCGGCAATGATCATGTTGAACGAACAAAAAAACAAGAATGAACTGGCACACAACAAAATAAACTGAGGTGTAAAAACGGGGGCTTTCCGGGTGGCTTTCGACATGCGGTACAAAGGAAGTCATTCCCGACAGACGCTCTTTCCAAAAAGCCGTTTTGTGTCCGGTTTTTTTTTAGAAAAATTAAAAAAAAGAGGGATATTGTTTTCCCGATGGTTCGCACTGCTTGTAGCAATAAAAAGCATTCAAAGAGGAATTCCGATATTGGCGCCATGGAAGTAAGTTATCCTCCCAAAATTATTCTGGCATGGGCCGAAGCCGTAGGAGGCAATGGCCAAATCCGCGACTTCCTGATCAAGAACGGCTATCCTGAATTGGGCATATTTACCTATGCCGTAAGGAATAAGGACGATGCCCGCCAATGGTTAATGGAAAAAGGCTATCCGCATTTAATGGCACTTATTAACGGTGCGGAAGGGAATCAAAAAGCGGTAAAATGGTTGTTTGACCACCAGTTTGGCCCTCTGGCTTATGTGGCCATTGCAGGCGATGGGTACAAAGATGGTTTGCAATGGCTGATCAAAAACAACCATCGGGAACTGGCATACCTGGCCCAAAAAGTGCGTGAGGTGAAAGATGGGATTGAAAGGGACCACAACGATTATCACAAGATCAGTCCGGATTGAAAAAAATGCCTGTACCTGAGGTAACGTTTATGGATGTTAAGTTTTCGTGCATTTTATGCGCATAAAATGCAAAATTTACTGTTCTTATGGAAACATGATCTAACTTTTTTAGGCCGACTTTATTTTACAGCCGCTAAAAATATGTTCAAAGCAACACATTGCCGAATATGCTTACTTATCGGCTACCACTAAAAAATTATGCCCTGCGTATGTTGTATCGCTATAGGTAATTTTACTGAAACCCGTTTCCAGTAAAAGTCTTTCTATTTCAGTGTTTGTAAATAACATAAAAGCTTTTTCATTTTCCGATCTTTCGCCCTGAAACCTGCGATTTACCTTTTCAACTATTTCAATGTATTGAAGGTTTTTTTCGAAATTTCCCTGTGCCTTAAAATCCTGTCTGATATCCGCTATAAGTTGGTTAAAATTGCATTTGGTATGAGGGGATGTTATCACGAGCCTGCCTCCTTTTTTTAAGAACTTATAGGTATTGGAAAGAAAAGGTTGTGGCGATTTAAGGTTGAACAATACGTTACTGGAAACAACGGCATCGAAGGTTCCTTCAGGGAGGTTAACATTTTCAACTTCAGCACATATCAATTGCGTTCTTTTTAATTCGTCCGGATCTAAAATTTCATTCCGAGCGATTTGTAACATCTCTTCCACAAAATCCACTCCAACCGCTTTTCTTGTTTTTAATTTGAGAAGTTTGCTGATTAAATACCCGGGGCCACAGCCCATATCGATGATATGATCATACCCTTCTAATGGTTGAACAAGATCGTCCATCATCCCTTCATATAACAAATTTCTGATCACAACCTTTTCGTATGCTCTTGCTACTTGTTCCCAATTTTCAGTTTGTTCCGTAACTTCTTCGTTCACGATAAGGACTTATTTTTTCTACAAAATTTTGATTTGTTATTTACTTTGTCGCCTATTTTAAAATTATTGGTTGAGGCTTACTTCCGGTTTTCTGGCTATGGTTATTTCTCCCGGCAAATTCATCCGACTATTTATACCTTCAAATATGATACGGCCATTTTCCCTCAATGTAAATGACTTTAACTGAGCCACCTGCATTTCTAAAATTGCTTGATCACGAATGCTTTTGGGAAAATATTGCTCTGCAACAATTTTCAGGTTAATTTTATACTCGAACTCTTCCCCCGAATCAATTCCGACAAAACCAGCTGTTTTCAGCCATTTGTATAACTCTTTACGGGTTAGGAAATAACGATTATAAACAGCATGATGCATTCCGGCTAATTGATCTTTTATTTTTGAAATATTTGCAAGCTCATCTCTTTCTTGAGGGTTTTCAAAAAGAAAGCCCAGGTTCACAAATATTCCACCGGGTTTAAGTGCCCGGTATAAATTATGATAAAGCCTTTCTTGATTTTTTTGGGGGATTTCGTGATTGGCACTTTTGATCATGATACGGTCGTAGGCATTTTCTTTAAGCAAATTCCTACCATCCAGCGAATTAAAAGATAAAATATCGCCCCAAATTACGGTAGTATCTTCTTTAGGTAATGTGTCTTTGGCAAGTTCTGCTTGCGTTTGTGAAATTTCAAGTAAGGTGCAATAAGGCAAAGGGATGTTGTTCCGATGGCAATACGCTTGCAATCGCATCGTCAGATTACCGTTACCGCTCATGGCATCCAAAACTTGAGTGCTTTTGTCTAACTCTAATAGTGTCAGCATCTTTTCCAGAAGTTGCTCTGAAAAACCATTTATTGCATCCTGATGGTATCGACCTACCCCATCATAATCTGCTTGTGAAATTAATTCAGAGATCTTCACTGCTTCCTTTTCGATTTTTTCGTCTACGTACATAACAGAATTATATTGTGTTTATTTTTCAATTATTTAATTTGGTTAACTAGTCATTTACAATGTAATCCAACCCGTATTTGGATAGCGTTTCTGCCCTTCTTCCACGCTTTTTGATGGATAGGTCCAGAGTGTTGATGCAGCTATACCTTGCAGCACCCAACCAAAGCAACCCTTACCGGTAGCAAAAGCTTTGCAATGCGTTCCAGGTCGGTCAGACATGTCTTTTCAACACAAAAATCGCTACCCTTCAATACCCTGAGACACATTTTGATTTGCCATCATTGTAGGGAATCGCTTCTGTATCGTTCGGGGTTTTTGATGAAAATCATATTTATAAGTAGATGAAAGCACTATTTTTACATTTTCTCAACCCCTTAATTCCGTTTGTTTTAAAGGAGCTGTATTTTCATCCTACACAAAGTTTATTTCTATATCGTTAAAACGGTTAACCAATTCGTTTTAAGCGGAAAGCTCTATTTGAATCTACACAGATTATGCTGAAGTTTCCAAAAGCAAATTTAAGAATAAATCAGCCCTTAATAAGTCCGTAAAAAAACGTGTTTTAATCTCTACGTAAATAGCTGTAATATTTATACGCTATTCCCTATAAAACCGATCTACGTATAAAGGCGGATTTTAGTACGCGATAAAAAAATGACTCCGTGAAGATCAACGAATTTATCGTTGGAAAAGATTATAATTCCCTTTGATAAACTGGCCCATGCCTTCGATCCCTTTGGCCGGTCGATCCCCTCATTAAGAAGGATCCAATGTTTTATCGCGGACTATTCTTTGGATACGGATTGAATGAACAATGAAGTAGGTTTTAGTTGGATTTGAAAGCTAAAGTGACATTTTTTAATTGTCAATTGTTCATTTTCAATTAAATTAAAGCATGTTTCATCCCATTTCTTTTGCAGTACGATCTATTATCTTTTTGAGTATCTTGTTATCCAATTCAATTATACTCTTAAGTTAATGACCACTAAATACTTATAAAAATGATGATCCGCGTTTTGTTTCTGAGTGCATTTCTGATGTCGGAGTTCCTATGCGTTGCACAAGCCACAGCCGGCTATTGTGAACTCTACTTTCCCACGAAAGAGGGCACCGCAATGGAATATTCGAATTACAACCCAAAAGGAAAAATCGAATCCAAAACCCGGCATACGGTTTTAAGTAAATCGGAATCGGAGAACAACCTTACCGTTGCGGCAAAGGGCGAAAGCATGGATAAGAAGGGAAAAGTGGTTTCGGAACATACTTTTAAAGTGAAATGCCAGAACGGCGCTTTTATGATCGATATGTCGGCCATTGGTTTTAACAACGAATCGTTGAACGACAATTATGAAACGCAAATGGCGATCCATTCCGACGACCTCGAAATTCCTGCCAACCCCAAAGTTGGCGATAAGCTGGCAGGCGGCTCCCTAACGGTGACCCTTGGTAGCGGAGCCGGATCTCCCGGATTGAACTTGCTCCGAATGGATGTGCTGGAGCGCAGTGTAGTGAGCCTTGAAAAGATCACCACCCCGGCCGGTACTTTTGATTGTGTAAAGATCAGCTATACCATCATCTGTAAGCTTGGTCCTATCAAAGTGCAAACCAGATCCGTTGATTGGTATTCCAAAAATATAGGGATGGTGCGCCAGGAGATCTATAAGAAAAACGGGAAAATGTGGAGTTATTCGGAGCTTACCAAAATGAAATAGCACCGGCCCAAAAACCACCAAGATTGTACCTGATGTTTTTTTTTGAAACTACCTTTTGGCAGCCCGTCTGCGAAAGTGTAATTTCGAAGCATGTTCCTCAGAGTCCTTTTTTTAAGTTGGCTTTTGGTTTTTCCCTTCTTTCCTTCTGCTCAGGAAAAAGAAGATCGATGCGAATCGTTTGCTCCGCCTTCCGGCAGCATTACTTATACCCTTCATAAAAAATCGGGTAAAATAGCAGGCAAAGAAGTGCATACGGTACAGGCCGGCTCTTCCCGGGATACGAGCTTTATGAAACGGGAAGTATTCCTACACGATAGGTTGGCTTTCACCATGCATTATCAGGGAATATGTTCCCAGGATGTATTCAGAGCATCCCACATGGCCTGGTACCTGGAATTAAATTTCAAAAACTTCTTCAAGTATCCCATTCGCTGGAAGGATGGTTCGCTGATCGTGAAAACGGTACGGGATAGCGGGGTGGTTGTGAAAGATGCGGAGGGCGGCATGACCTTTACTGCAGAGAATGGTTTTCCATTGGCAAAAGTTAAGGTAACGCGAACCCTGGCGCATTATATCGGTAAGGAAAAAGTTTGGATCAACGGAAAAGCCATTACGTGCTGGAAATTGCAATACAGGATGAAGTCGGTTACCGGGCCTGAAACACCTTTGATCCTCCGCCGGAAAGTCATTCTTTTCCTGGCTCCCAACCTGGGAATGGTGAAAAGAGAAACCTATGATGCAAAAGGGAAATTAGTCACCTATACATTGATTTCCGAAATCAAACCTTAGTTCGATAAGGCCTCGATCCGGTCTACTGGGATCGTTTTGATGGGAACGGAAAACAATTCCATGAAATCTTCGCCGGTCTCCAGCATATCAATGTCGTTTTCCTCGTAGTACCAATTCACCTCAATGTCGGAAATTCCTTTGGCTTGCAACTCTTCCAAACGGGTAAAGAGCCGTATGATTTCCGCAGAAGAGCCCGTATTGAAATATTCCAGTGCAAAATCTACTTTTGTTTTGGTGTTGGGATGAAGCACATAAGCCTCCATCCATTTTCGTACCGGTGCATAAAATGCATTGCAATCTTCGGGAAGGGAACGACCGATCATGATCACATTTCCCTTTTCGGAATTGAGGTTAATCAAAGGAGTCTCCTCAGACATTCTGATGTATAGGTTATTCATCGTAGCATTTTTTGAGAGTTGTATGCCTTCAAGGTACAAAATCCGGCTTAAGTTATTCAGCATTAAGAGGCTAAATTTTCAACAATTTAACCCTAATGCCCGAAAATGTCCTGTTAGACGCTTCATCTGCCAAACGAACTCACATGTTGGCCACCCTCGTATGTTGTTTTCCGCTTCGCGGCTTTTTTCGGGCTTGATCTGAAAAAATGCAGTGTCTTATTCGTGAACTTCGTGTCCTTTTTGGCAAACGTTTGTTTTTTGCCATCGCTCCCCTCTTTCCCTGGAAAGAGCTGTCCGGTTTTGGAACAACCTATCCGCCCCCCTTTGGCCTGAGCGGTTGTGCAGGCTAATCCTTTGTTCTAGGAGTGAACGAAACGGCCACCCTCTCCCCCACCCGATCGCTCACCGCTCGGGTCGTGTAACTACGGAATAGAACCGGCAGATCGCTTCAACAGATTCCGGCCTTGATCTTTGGGGCTTTTATCAGGCAACAACAAGGAAAAAGCCGGTGCCAATACCTGGGTTTAGTGCGGCAGAAATACAAACGGATAGGCCTTTTTAACCAGGACAAACGCATTTAAATTTTTTCATCCCTACAAATGAATGGGTTATGATGTTTGTGCATTGTCCATTACTCCGGATCCGAAAAATCGGGATTGTTCACAAATTCCGGATCGGACAACGCGAGTAAAAATGCTTTTAGCTGGGCTTTTTGTTGCGGATCGAGGTGTAAGCCGCCCTGATCCGCTTTTTTCATGTTCGGATCAATGGTGGGCGACCAATGTACCCCTTCACTATAATGATTGATCACTTCATCCAACGTGGCAAAGCGGCCATCGTGCATATAGGGTGCCGTGTACGCAATGTTTCGCAGGGTAGGGGCTTTAAATTTTCCGATATCGTCCGAATCTCCGGTTACAATGGCACGGCCATGATCGTTGTGTACGGCATCCAGCCCGTTGTTGTGAAAAGTGAGGGAAGAAAACATGGGGCCGCCATGGCAATGGAAACAATCGCCTTCTTCTGTAAAGAAGATCACTGCTCCGCTCTGTTCCATACTATTCAAAGCAATGAGGCCTTGCTGAGATTGATCGAAACGCGAGTTCCCGCTTACCATTGTTCGGAGGAATTGTGCCATGGCTTTGGAAACTTTTATGCTGTCAATTACATGGGTACCAAACGCTTGGAAAAACAGGTATTGGTAAGTCAGGTCGTTTTCCAGTTTTGCCACTGCATCGGGCCAGTTTTGATGCATTTCTATGGGATTGGGCACCGGCTCAAGGACCTGATCTTCGAGGGTTTCGGCACGGCCATCCCAGAAAAAACTGGTGTTATACCCCAAATTGATGAGGGCCATCGAGTTTCTGTTGCCCAAAGCACCGGTAATGCCTTCTGAAAACTGTCTGGGGTCTGAAAATGCAGCCTCCGGTGCATGGCATCCGGCGCAAGCCAGTGTATTATCGCCCGAAAGGCGTTTTTCGTAAAACAATTTCCTTCCCAATGCAATTCCTTCTTGGGTAAACGGGTTGTCAGCCGGAACGGTCATTGGAGGCAATCCGGCCGGTAGGTCCGGATCAATGAGGGTGGCCTCATGGGGCTCAACGGATGGGTCTTTCCGACAAGAAAAAACAGCCAACACAATAAAAAAATGGGGGAGGTAAAACGATTTGCACATGGTTTTAAATTTAAAGCTTTTTTTCGGAGTGATGGGTGATGGGTTGGGAGTGATCGATTGGGAATTGCAAGTGTTTCATTCGCATTCCATCATTCATAATTCATTGATTTTTGAAGAAAAGCCGTATCGGTGAGGGTTTGCAAAAATGCCACCAGATCGGTCTTTTCCCGGGCATTTAATCCGAGCGGACGGATCAGGCTATCCTGATTAACGTGGTTTTGGCCTCCCCGGTTGTAATGCTCCACTACTTCTTCCAGCGTTTGTAAAGAGCCATCGTGCATATAGGGTGCGGTAACGGCCACATTTCGCAAGCCTGGCACGCGAAACTTGCCTACATCGGCTTTGCGAAAAGTAATGCGCGCCCGGCCGGTATCCCGGTAATTCCGATACAAACCGTTCCCACGGATGGAATAGTCGGTAAAATTGAACCCGCTGTGGCATTTGCTGCAATCGGTTTTATGGCTAAAAAACAGCCGGTATCCTTTTTCTGCGGATGTTGATAAAACGTGGGATGGTCGGTTTTTTTGATAGCGATCGTAATCGGATGCTCCGCTGATGATGGTTCGTTGGTAGGCCGCCAAAGCTCGTGTAATCACATAAGGATCGGGATTGCGGCCATAGGCCAGCCGTGCTTCCCGAACATAAAAGGAATCGTGCATCAGCCTTTCCGAAGCCTCTGCAATGTTAAAAGCCATTTCCAGCGGATCGCTGATCGGGCTCAGGACCTGCATTTCCAAAGTAGGTACCCCTCCGTCTCTCATAAAAGAAGGCTGCCAGGCCATGTTGACCAATGCAGGTGCATTGCGTTTTCCTTTTGCTCCGTTTACGCCTGTACTGAAACGGACCGTATCGGCCATTCCTCTTTCCGCTAGGTGGCAGGAACCACAGGAAACGGTGCTGTCTGCCGACAAAACGGGGTCAAAAAACAAATACCGGCCAAGGCGTACCCTTCTTTTGGTCAACCGATTATCTGCAGGAATTTCAGGAGTTGAAAAACCATAAGGTAAAACGAGAGCATACACCGAATCCAGGTGGTATGTATGCTTTTTTTCAAGGTTTTCGGTGGCGGTTCTGCCGGTGCATTGTACCAGCAAAACCGTTCCGAAAACAGATATCCACCCAATGCTATTGCAATGTAAACGCTTCACTGAAAAAATTCATAAAAAGGATGGCTTCCGGAAGTTGGCTCATTGACGTATGGTTGATGTTTTGGGTTTTCATATCCAAGTGGTTCGTTCCATCGGTCAGAAAGGCTGCCACATCGAAATCAAAATCGATGGCAGTCACCTGATTATCGGCAATGGTATACGGTATGCCTGTCCATGATCTCTCACGATACAAGGTGTCGTTTCCCAAATGCAACTGCATGTTTTGATCAAAAAGGCCTGTTCCGGTGGCTGTGGTATCTGCTTTTCCTTCAAATTTGATAAAGATGTATTCGCCGCTCCAATCCCAGTGCATATTGCCATTTATGCCCAGTGGATGCGTGGGTGCCACATCTGCCGGGCTGATCGAATGGTTCCAATCGCTGCGAACACCAAAAGCAAAACGAATACCGTCATAATTACCGGCTTCCACCGGAATATCGATGCGGAGCACAGCATCGTTGTAATCCATCAACACGATGTCCTTCACCATGTTTTCGGTTTCCAGGCTGTCTGTCGTACGAATATCCGATAAGAAAAAACGGATCATTTCAATGTTGTAACGGTACCCGCCGGCTCCGGTATAAGCGGTATTTAAAGCCATGTTCTGCCCCCCCCAATTGGCATGAAAATTCAACCGCAATGTTCCTTGTGGTCCGCTGTTGCCGCATTCCGCAATTTCTTCATTTTCGGGATCTCTGTCGTTCTCCTTTTCACAGGAAACCCCGATCAGTAAGAAAAATACCAGTAGAAAAGAATGATATCTATTACACATGTGAAGGTTTTGATCTTATGTTATACCGGCACGATGCATCAATGACCAAAAGCGGCATCGATGTTATCGGCAATTTGGGTTGCCAGCGGCAGGTTGTTTGCGGTGTGTGTCGACAAATTGTTGCGTATATCCACCCCATTCAGCAACGCACCGTAGTCAACATTTATCATAACAGTGGTGTGCGTATTTTCCTCTATGTTGCGGTGTACATGGATGGCTCCGGAGCTTCTCAAAAGCCGGTTGGAACCGATGTGGTAACCAAAAGGCGTATCGAC
>CALLUQ010000100.1 GCA_938010565.1 uncultured Flavobacteriales bacterium | reverse complement strand
GCCGGGCGCACCTACAAAAAAGCCCCAGTTTCCTGAGGCTTTCAATTTTACTACGTTAATTCTTTTAATGGTGGTGGACCGTCTTTCTTAACCTTCTCAATAGCTTCTAACCAATATTCCCAAAAGACACTATCGGCAGGGGTGTCTGCTTCTACATATTCTCCACCGCTTAATATATCCGTTAAGTCTTCCGAACCAGTTAGTTCCCAATAATTCATAAGCATGTAAAGCATGGCTTCATAACCCTCTTTTTCTGTAATAGTTTTATTGCTGCTTATTTTCATAACATTCTTATTTTAGCCCGTAACGAGTAATGAAATTCACTGGCGTTTGATTAATTCCTGTCCCTTTTACAACTCCACCTTTCGTGTAACCATAAATTTGAGTACCTTTATCAAGAGTACGGGCAAACCAACTCTTCCCGTATTTATCAACTCCTTGTAGATGCTTACTACTATTCGTAACCAACTTTCTATTAGCAGCATTATCAATAAACTTCCCTGCTTTCCCTGAAAAAATATGATTGGCTAATTTCCCTTTAGGAATAACATTCGTACCCCCCTTAACCCTTTCCAAAACAACACCCTCCAACGCACTCCCATCTTCCTTCTTCCCACAATCGTCCGAAACGCCGCTTTGTACTCCTTCTTTATGGGCAGCACTTTCCTCCGAAAGCACCCTGCTTTCCCTCCAGGGTTTTATCCAGGTGATTCCTTTTATGGTTTGTATGGCGGCGGAAATGGTGATGGTTACCGTCATCGGGGTAGTACCGGTTGCCTTAAATTCCTCTTTCCAGTGTACCAAAGCGGCATCGTTCAACTTATATTCAAAAAGAGTGCTCCCATCCGGATCCCCGGCGTAAAATACCACCTTGGCTGCTGTTAATGTACAAAGTTCGCCTTCCGGACTGTGAGTGATCCAGCGCAATAATCTGTCATCGCCATCTCCGGAGACAAAAGCAAGGGTAACAAGCCCTCCTATAGGGATGGGGCCGGAACGCCCTGTTTTTGGACTTGCCGTTCTGTAGTACATTAGCTGTGTTGATAACAACTCCCTTTGGGTTCCCATGGCGAATAATTGGGCTTTTATCATGGAACTACCTTTGGGCTTCGGATGTTTTACAGCAATTATTCATCGCTCGGAACAGTGTGGCATCGTCCATAAATGTAGCCTTATATTCCGCTTTCACCAAATGGGGTGTTTTCGCAGTACCGGAAGGACTTCGGCGGATGACCCGAACCGGATCTGTTACCGCTCAACCGGTGCACATTTACCCCTTATAGATCCATTTGCTAAGATCACGGCTCCTTTTCCAACAGTCAAACTTCTTCTACAAAGAGGAAGAAACCATTTGCATTTTTCACCCCCAACACCAGCAATTTTATCAACATAAACATGCTAATAATAAACACGTTAAAAAGTTTGAAAGGATTTTTCAGCAGACCCTATGTATTCCATCACAAAAAATGAAACCCTTAAAAAAACGCACAAGCAACAAAGCGCATTAAAACTCAACCATCAACCCCAAAGAAGGCAACAAAGTACCGGAAGTATTCCCAATAAAATAAGTGCGATAGGCCGCCGGGTTATTGGGGTCTTCCACCGGGTTTCCTTCTGCATCTTTTACTACATCAAGAAAAGGCTGGCTTTCTGCCTGAAAATTGTAAATGTTCTGAATGTCGAAATAGGCATTGAGCGATGCTTTTTTGAAGAACCATTTTTTATCGATCCGAACATCAAGGGTATGAGCCAGCGGGTTGCGTTCCTCGTTCAGCCGGTTATAATCAGGCAAACCTCGTTGCGAAACATCCCACACTGCCTTCAGGGCCGATAACTCCCTGTTGTATGGTGTATAGGGTGCCCCTCCGAGTATTCTGAATTTTACACCCGCTTCCCAATTTTTTTTGAATTTTTTCCCTGCCGTAAGGTTCAGGATGTGCCGGTTATCCCAGGCAGATGACACATCGTTGCCATTTTTGTCTTCGAACTCGCTGCGCACCCATGTATAGGACAAAATTCCGTAGATCGAGTTGTTCAGCTTTTGCTGCACCAGCAACTCCAGGCCATAACTCCTTCCTGCTGAAGTGGAAGTAACCGGTTCGTTGCCGATCACACCAAAATCTGCTCCAAGGTTGGCCAGCGAAATGCTGTCGTCCGCCGAAAACGGGTAATTCCGATAGGTTTTATAAAACCCTTCCAGGGTAATTTTGGCATACTCCGCAGGATTAAACTCCAACCCGCCTACCTGATGATCCGACCGTATGTAAGTGAGGCCATTGCGCTTATTGACCAGCATACCCGAACCATCGCGATACCCCATTACCGTATACGCCGGTAACTGAAAATACCGCCCGGTATTAAAATTCAGGCTCCACTGATCACTGAGCGCATAAGCTGCGGAAAAACGAGGCGACAATTGTTTCAACGGGTTCGCCATTTCAGCAGAATAATCGGTGAAATCGGTTCGCATCCCCAAAGAAAGCATCAACTTCGACTCCAACAACGCTTTGCTCAACTGCGAAAACACGGCAAACTTATTCAGACCCAGGCGGGAGTCAAAATCAACCGTAACTACCTGCCCGTTCAACGCTCTTTTGTTAAAAGTAGCGTTGGTATACCACACGTTTTCCGCCCCGGCACCTACATTCCATTTCCATCCGTTTTTCCGTTGCGTGTGCTCCAACCGTAGTTTGTTTTCCACTTCCTGCGATTCATAATCCAACAGCAAGTTCACCGGTTCTTCCACATTGTTTTGATATTTGATGCTCCGATTGTTGAGGTGGTTCCGGCTTACCACTACGTTTTGATAACTGTTCCCGGAAAAATGGGTCCAATTGGCTCCGAACGTGTAATTCCATTGCGAATTTACAGGCAAATTGGCGAGAATGTATTGGTTGGTAGCCAGTTGAACCGAATCGGTTACTCCTGCATTCACCTCCTGATTCAAACGAAAATCGTCAATGGCTCCGAGGCCGATCACATCGATCCGGTTTTTGGCATTGAGCTGAAAACTATGTTTGTATTGCACATCATTATAAGTAGGCAAAAAAGGCAGTGCCAGCGCCTTAAAAAGGAACTGCAAATACGACCTTCGTACCGAAAAAATATAGCTTGATCTTTGCCCCAGAGGACCATTCAACGTAAGGCCTGCATCGCTCGAACCGATGGCAAAAGTACCGGTCATTCTTTCATCGTTACCGCGGATCTGTTTAAACTCAAGTACCGAACTCAAAGCATTGCCCCGGTTGGCCGGAAAAGCACCGGCATAAAAATCGACCTCCCGTATAAAATTTACATTGATGAGCCCCACCGGCCCGCCAGACGACCCCTGGGTGGCAAAATGATTGATGTTGGGTACTTCCACTCCATCAAGGTAAAAACGGTTTTCGTTGGGGGCTCCGCCACGTACAATAATATCGTTGCGAAAAGCCAAACTGCTCGCCACTCCGGGAAAAACCTGTATTACCTTCGAAATATCACGATTGGCCCCCGGATTCCGGTAAATTTCGGTAGCACTTATCGTACGTAAACTCACCGGGCTTTCTTCGGTTTTACGAAAAGCAGTTCCTTTTACCTCCACCACTTTCAATGAAGCAGCACTTTCCTCCAAAGCAATGTTGAGTACTACAGGCCGCGCAGGAGTAACGCTAATCTCATAAAATACCGCTTTTTTAAACCCCACAAAGCTACAGCTTACACGATACAGGCCGGGTTCAAGGCCTTCGATCCGGTAATTGCCCTCCAAATCAGAAGCTGCTCCGGAGGAGGTACTGTCAACAACTACATTAGCAAACGGAATGGCTTCGTTGTTGATGCTGTTGTAAACCCGGCCTTTGATCACACCGGTTTGTCCCAGCAAACCCATACCATAAAACATACAACCCATAAATAACAAAAAAACTTTAAATCGCATACGAAAGAAAAATTAAATTTTGTTCCAACTCCATGCACAAAGATACCTCATTATTTGCACCACCCTCACCCTACTCTATCCTTCCTTTCTTTTGAAGCCATTCGCGCTATCCGCTCTACTCCGTTGCCTGTTGCCGGGCATTAATCGCCCTTTTCAGGCTTCTGTGGTCGCCTGCAAATGCCTGTTAATTGCCACGGCATCAATGCATCCGGGGTGCCGCTCCTATCACGGCTAAAAACGAGCGGGTAAATGGCAAACACCCCATCGGGTCAACCAACATTAAAGTTCGGCCGGCAGCACCTTATTCGAAAAATTCCTGTTATCTTTTGCTGGAGGTAATCACAAACGATGAAAACACTGCTCAACGAAATTAAGCAATGTACCATTTGCGAAAAGCACCTGAAATCCGGTGTGCGGCCGATCATGGCTGCTTCCGCAAAAAGCCGCATCCTTATCATTGGCCAGGCACCCGGCCGGAAAGTGCATGAATCCGGCATCCCCTGGGACGATAAAAGCGGCGAAAAACTAAGAGACTGGCTGGGAGTAACCAAAACGTCGTTTTACAATCCGGATCATTTTGGCATCCTCCCGATGGGGTTCTGTTACCCTGGCAAAGCCACTACCGGCGATCTGCCTCCCCGTTCCGAGTGTGCTCCGCAATGGCACCCCCGGTTGTTGGAAAAAATGGACCGGGTAGCACTAATCTTACTGATTGGTCGATACGGACAAAAATATTACTTAAAAAACGAGGCCGGAAAAAACCTCACCCAAACCGTTGCAGCCTGGCAAAATTATTTGCCTCATTACTTCCCATTGCCACATCCTTCCCCGTTAAATTTCCGATGGCAACGTAAAAACCCGTGGTTTGAAACGGAAGTAGTTCCCGAATTAAAAAAAAGAGTCGGGCTTATTTTAAAGGCATAAATCTTTCATACCCGAACGGGTATTTTACCACAAGAAAAGCGGTTGCCATCCATTTACCAAGCCCCACCGCATTTTTCATCCCGATCAGGAATCTTTATCTGATTTGCATTTGCGTTTAGAGGGCATAAAAGGGCCTGGTCTTTTTGAAACCATTCCGGTCTGCTTCCGACAGAAATGCTTTTTCAACAGCAACCAAACCCAAAAGTTCAACTGCTTACCCAACCTGCTTCGATCAAGCGCAGGTGGTGTGCGTTTATCTCATCAGCCGCCCGGTCATACCGTTGCCACCCCCAAGAAGTGCCCTAACCGGAAGAGTACATAATTTAACTCGCTAACCGTCAACATAAAAAGCTATCCCATAGTGCTTATTATGGCTACATAACAGCCCTCCATCCTATCGGATCAGAAGTAAGGTTTTGGAATAAATCAGAAAAATTGTCCTGTAAACGTTGCTTTTAATTTTTTCCTGAATTATCTTTTTCCGTTCAAATTTATGGTAGCGTCTGTTAAGAACGTTTACTTCCTTAACATTCATGGTGTTATTCACATTAACAAACTCGAATTGATTGAAACCCTGGAAAAGAAAGTATCGTAAGTTCTGGTTTCTTATAGCAAATCGAAATAAATGCCTTTAAACATAATGTTAATCTTTTGAAAAACAACAGCATGATTCCATTTATCACCCGATTTTTCACTAAAATACTTCCATCTGTTTGCTTTTTCTTCACAGCGTGTGGACCGGAAGAGCCAACACCAACTTCTGCATCTACAGATACTGTTGCTCTTATTCGCGATAATGCCGAACTGGCCGAAATATATGCTCAGGACCAAAGCGACCGGCAAGGAGAAATCGACTGGGACAAAGTATCAGACAGAGACAGCACCCGGAAAATGCGCGTTTATGAAATACTTGATGCAGGCCTGGTAAAAACCGGAAACGATTATCACCACGCCGCAATGATCTTTCAGCATGGCGGCGATTCGATCGCATCCGGAATGGCCGTAAAGTTGATGAAAAAGGCGATCGAGATTGATTCTTCCCAAAGCAAGTGGTTGCTCGCCGCAGCCATTGACCGGGATTTAATGTACCGCAAAAAACCACAAATATATGGTACCCAATATGTAAAAAAAGAGATCAACCAACCTTGGGTGATCTACGACCTTGATACCACTCAGATAAGCGATGAAGAACGGCGGGAATATGGTGTATCAACTTTGGCCGAACAGCGCATAAAAGCGATGATGATGAACAAAAAGGAATTGGTCTCGCTACTACAGGATGAAAAAAACATAGAAAAGGTATTGGACATTTGCAAAAATGAAAAACCGGAAGAATCCGAATACAACCTTTCGGAAAGGGGAATCAATGATCTGGGTTATTTGCTGATGGAACAAAACAAAATGGACGAGGCATTGCTGATATTTCAGTGCAATACGGAACGTTACCCGGAAGGTTTCAATACATTTGACAGCTATGGCGAATGCCTCTGGAAAATGGGCTATTATCAGGCAAGTTTACTGGCATATCAAAAATCACTTGAACTCAACCCTAAGAGCGAAAGTGCCATCACGATGATCGAAAAGCTAAACCGCGAAATCGAGCAAAAATAATAATACATGAACATCCTCATCAAGCCCAACACCAATGCCTTGAGTGTGTTTGACCCTGTAATGATCCGTTTGTAATTTTTAACCCAAGCCTTATACCGCTCCTGCACAAATATTCATGCCGGTATAACTGTAAAAGTGATGCAAAAACCGCATCGGAAAACCGGTCAAAGTACCGAAGGAAGAGTGAAAATAGAGTCGGTTCAATCAATGGTTTAATACACTCAAATACAATTCCAACGCATTAAAAACGGAACCCCAACCTTTCATAGCTCCCATTCGACCTTGTTGTTTGCAATATTCTTCCTGGGGTGCACTACATGAAAAGTAAAATGGGTCTGACGGCCGTTTTCTTCAAAAAAAGCCTGAATTTCAACCCCTTCGGTCATAGGGCGAAAATTGGGCATGCGCATGGTGTATTTCCTGCCGTTCCGTGGCTGCCCGACCCAAGCGGTGTTGAAACGGGTAGATGTTTTGTGAGAGGATGGCCGTTTGGCAACAGTGCAAATCGCTGAAGCGAAGCAGGCCCCGTGGTCGCCTCGCTCACTGCATAGCACAGAGGCATACCCTCCGGTACCCTGCACAACCGCTCAGGCCAAAGAATAAGGGAGTGGTGGCTGCTCCAACCCCAAACAAATCTTTACGGTGAAAGGGTCTAGTGGTAACAAAAAAACAAATGTTTGCCAAAAGTGAAACGAAGTTCACCGATAAAGCACTGCATCTTTTCAGATCAAGCCTGAAAAAAAGCCGCGAAGCGGGAAAAACATGCGCCTAATAAAAAACTACCGGACCAAAATAACCGTACCGGTGAAATGGTACATGATGTTATCGGCTCCTTCTGCATCAATGATATAATAATAAGTGCCTGCATTAACGGGTTCACCGGAAGTAGTATGTCCGTCCCATCCGCCATTGGGGGTATTCCAGATATAAATCACCTGCCCCCAACGGTTCATAATGGTTCCTCTTCCGGAAATGACGTTTTCAGCATCAATCCGGAAGAGGTCGTTGATTCCATCCCCGTTTGGTGAGAATACATTGGGCACAACCACATCTGATGTTCCGATCACATCAATAAAATCGTAAACATACGTATTGGAGCAGCCCAACGCATCGGTTACAGTAAGTGTAACAACATACTCACCAAAATTGGTATAAGTGTTCGATGGGTTTTGAGCAGCAGAGGTGTTGTGATCTCCAAAATCCCAATCCCATGCAGCAGCACCAATGGTTTGATCGGTAAAATTCACCTCCAAAGGAGCCTCTCCGCTTGTTGGATCTGCACCAAAAAGAACAACAGGTCCGGTCACCACCAAAGTAACCGGAGTTAAAGGTCCTTCACAGTTACCCAGCGTTTCACTTACATAATAAGTATAGGTATCCACTGCAGAAACAGCAGGAGTGAAAGTTACTCCTGTTCCTACCGGGTGGGTTCCTTGAGCATCATCGTACCAAGTAAAAATTCCTGCACCTCCAACAGCCTGTAGGGCCGAAACAGAATCGTTGATACAGCTGATAGCACCTATAGCGGATGGTGCGGCCGGAACAGAGTTAACTGTAATGAGTACGCTGTCAATTCCTCCGCAAGCACCCGTAATGGTATAGTAAATGGTATAAATACCCGCCCCTCCTGCAACCGTCGGATCCCAGGTGCCGGTAGCAGTATCTGTAATGCCCTGGCCAGACCAACTTCCTCCCGCGTCAATTGCATCAAGATCAATTTCTCCGTCTCCATCACATACACTCAAAGGAGCATTTGTGATCGTTGGGTCGAGACTTGGGGTAACCACAATATTCATGGCTTGAGCGTTGCCACAATTTCCTAAAATGGTATAGGTAACGGCATGGGTACCTGCACCTGCCACACCGGCACTAAATTCACCGGTATTGGAATCCAGAATGCCATTGCCGGTCCAAGCTCCCCCCGGAGTGGCAGCCGTAAGAAAAATATTGGCATCGCCGGTACACAATGGACCAACAGGATCAGGCGTTGCATCGAATTGCATAATGAGGGTAATCGCAAAACCACTTGATTGCGGGCACGGCCCGGCTGTAGTATACCCCACCATGTAACTCCCTATGGCACTATTGGAGAGTATAATTTCACCCGTTGCAGTATCAATGTCCAAACCTATTGGTGCTACATCGAAAGAGCCACCTGGCAACCCTGTAACCGTTGGAAACTGCGGGGGGTCGAATACGCAATTGATGAAACTGTTGTAGAAGAAAGAAGCTTCATCAAGCGTATCAATGGTTACGCTAAATTCCATGCTATCCGGACAGTTGGGTCCCGGAGTAAGGTATTCAATCTGATAAGCACCGGGACTACTTCCAGCCAGATCAATTTCACCCGTAAAGGCATTAACGGTTACACCGGCAGGTGCATGAAAAAAGCCACCGGGTGTTCCGGTAAGGATGGGAACAGGGTTGTTTGCATCTATGCAGTACTGAGGCGAAGGATAGCTGAAAGTCGGATCATCAACTCCGTTGATGTCGATGGTAACGCGAAAACTATCCGGACAAGTACCATTGGTGGTGTAAACAATGTCGTGTATACCTGCCGAACTATTGGCAAGGTCAATCTCTCCGGTTGTCGTTGAGGTAAAAACAATGCCGGTAGTATTAGCATCGGAGAACGTTCCGCCGGGAACTCCGCTTATGATGGCTAAGGGGTTGGCCTCGCTCTGGCAAAAGGCCGATTGCGGATAGGTAAAAGCAGCAATATCCTGAGCCATAATGATCACTCTTGTGGTAAACGAATCGGGTGTACATCCGCCAACAGGGCTGATGATACGATTGGTGACATCATAGGTACCCGGATCGCTTGATAAGAGGTCGATCTCTCCGGTGTTGACATTTACAAAAACAAGGGAGTCTTCCTCATTTGTGGCTACGGCGGAGAATAGGCCCGCACTGGCACTGCCCACAAAAATTGGAGTGGGGTTAAGGGGGCCATTTTCACAATAAGGGCCGTTGTAACTAAAATCGGCTGTTGGTGCCACGGAAACTGTTACGGGTACCACTTGCATAGCCGGACAAACTCCGGGAGTAGTATACGTAATATTATACGTTCCGACCCCTGTAACGGACAGATCAATCTCTCCTGTTGAAGGATCTATAACCACCCCGTTTGTTCCTGAAAAACTACCGTTGGAAGTGCCGGTAATGATAGGTACCGGGTTTGGCCCTGGAAAACAGAACGTTGCTGAAGGATAACTAAATGAAGGGTCGTCTTCTTGTACAATGGTTACATTAAAAGCAGTGCTTTGCGGACAAATCCCATTTGTGGTATAGGTAACCGTATGGGTACCGGGCAGGCTCGTAATCAGGTTGATCTGACCCGTAGAGAGGCTGATAAAAGTTATGCCCGGGCTACCGCTAAACACCCCCCCGGGATCCCCCGTTACAACGGGTATGGGATTGGTTTCGCTGCTGCAATATTGTATTTGCGGATAGGTAAAAGAGGGATCTTCCGGGGCATGGATGGTCATGTTGAAAAAATCGGTATCGACACAGGGGCCCGGAGTGGTATAGTGGATGGTATGCATACCGGAAGCACTGGTACTCAAATCTACTTCACCGGTAACCGTGTCAACAAAAACGATGCCGGTAGCGTTGGAGAAAGTACCTCCTGCTGTTCCGGTAATCGTTGGTACAGGATCGGCATCATCAGGACAATAAGCAGAAAAATCATAATTAAACCCACCATCCTGATCAACATGGATTGTAAGGTTAAAGGTATCCGATTGCGCACAAGGACCCGGGGTAGCGTACGTAATGGCGTGGGCTCCGGCAGGACTGTTTCCCAGATCGATCTGGCCTGTGGCAGTGCTGATAAAAGCAATGCCGGTATGGCTGCTGAAGGTGCCGCCGTTATCCCCGGTAATGATGGGGATTGGGTCGGAGTCGCTTTCACAAAATGAGCTAGCGGAGTAACTAAACGACGCATCGGATAAAGGCAGGATCGTAATATCGGAATTTGAGCTGGAGGAGCATGGCCCGGGAGATGTGTAGGCAATG
>CALLUQ010000099.1 GCA_938010565.1 uncultured Flavobacteriales bacterium | reverse complement strand
ATGAAAGGGCAAGTACTGGCCTTTTTGAGCCATCCTGACCTTATTGAACTGCAAACCAACTACGCCACCCATTGGAGCCAGCTGCAGTACATGGAGGACGAATACGGCCGCCAGCAACACCTCTTCGAAGAAAAAGTAGTTCCGGACCAAGCTTTCCGGAAAACCGAAGCCGACTATTTCTCTTTAAGAGGAAGGGTAAAAGGCTATGAAGCACAGCTTGTGCTGATGGGCCTGAATGTGCAAAAGATCCGGCAAGCCGATCTGTACCAACAGGTCCCTGTTTTATGTCCGATTGAAGGATATATCCGGAAGGTAGGGGTAAAGATCGGCCAGTATGTAGCCCCGGAACACACGCTTTTTGAGGTGGTGAACAACGAACAAGTACACGCCGACCTGATGGTTTTTGAAAAAGACATGCACCGGGTGCAGGTGGGGCAAAAAGTGCTCCTCACCATTGGTGCTGCGCAAAACACCGAACTGCAAGGAACCATTTACGCAGTAGGCAAAGCATTTGAGCAAAACCCCAAAGCCATTCACCTGCACGCCGACATCGAAAACAAAAAAAAGGGGCTCATTCCCGGAACCTACGTGAAAGGCCGTATCATTACGGAAAACAAAGCCCAATTTGCCGTGCCGGAAGAAGGAATGGTGCGGCACGAAGATCAAGCTTATGTTTTTATGGCAAAAGAAGACCCGGAAAACAACCGGTGGAAATTTAAACCTGCCGAAGTAACCCCCGGAAACACCCACAACGGATGGGTGGGCATAACCTTTGCAAAGCCGGTTGCCGCCACCACCCAAATTGCGTGGAACAACGCTTATAAGCTAATGGCCGAAATGCGGAAAGAAGAAGCAGAACACAGCCATTGAGGCTTACAGAGAACATTGATGGAAATTATAGGATACATCCTTTCGGCAGGCATCGGAATTGTTTTGGGATTGCTGGGCGGCGGCGGTAGCATTTTAACACTTCCCGTGCTGGTTTATGTATTGGGAAAAGACGAAACGCTATCTACCTCTTACTCCCTTTTTATTGTAGGAACGGCCGCTTTGGTAGGAGCCATTCAATATGCCCGGCAAAAGAGAGTGAACTATAGGGCTGCGTTGGTCTTTCTGATCCCCTCCGCACTGGCGGTTGCTTTTAGCCAGGGCTATGTACTGAAAAGAATCCCGGAAGTGCTGTACAGCAATGGCACTTTCGCCTTTACCCGAGGCACGGCCATTATGGTGGTTTTTTCCCTCATTATGTTGCTGGCCTCCCGATCGATGATCCGCAACAAAAAAAAGGAAAACCCCCACCAACCCATTGCCTTCAACTATCCGCTCATTATGCTAGAAGGAGCACTGGTAGGCTTTATTACCGGAATTGTGGGCGCAGGCGGCGGCTTTTTAATTGTTCCGGCTTTAACCTTACTGGCCCGGCTTCCGATTAAACTGGCCATCGGAACTTCGTTGCTCATCATTTCGGGAAAATCGTTGTTTGGCTTTTTTACCACCATCGGCAACAAAGCCATTGAATGGGATTTTTTACTGATCTTTGTCAGCTGGACCGTACTGGGTATTTTTATCGGCGCATACATTTCGAAATTTGTATCGCCCCCCAAACTGAAAAAGATTTTCGGATGGTTTATTCTGGTGATGGCCATCCTCATTATTTATAAGGAACTGATTGCCCATTAAAGCGTTTACCATGCACATTGAACAACTCTATACCCAATGCCTGGCCGAAGCAGCCTACTACATTGAGTCGAACGGAGAAGCAGCCATTATAGACCCGCTTCGCGAAACCGCCCCGTATCTGGAAAAAGCCCGGGAGAACGGGGCAACCATCAAATATATTTTCGAAACCCATTTCCATGCCGATTTTGTTTCAGGACACATCGACCTGGCCCGGGAATCGGGTGCAACCATTGTATATGGCCCCGGCGCTCATACTCACTACAACATCCATAACGCCACAGACGGAGCGGTATTTCATGTCGGTGACCTGACCCTCACAGTACTGCATACTCCCGGTCATACATTGGAATCGAGTACCTATCTCTTAAAAGATGCCAACGGCAAAGAGCACTGTATTTTTTCGGGCGACACTTTGTTTATCGGAGATGTGGGCCGGCCCGATCTGGCCGTTAAGTCGGAACTTACGAAAGAAGACCTGGCAGGCATGCTTTTCGATTCCCTTCGCACCAAGATCATGCCTTTGCCCAACGATGTGATCGTATATCCGGCCCACGGCGCAGGGTCTTCTTGTGGTAAAAACATGAGTGCCGAAACCTTTGATACCCTCGGACATCAGAAAAAAGTGAATTATGCCCTTCGTGCAGATATGACCCGCGATGCGTTCATCAGAGAAGTAACGGAAGGCATTTTGCCGCCTCCTGCCTATTTTCCCGAGAATGTGATGATGAATAAACTTGGATATGACCCGATAGCAGAGGTGATGGACAGAGGAAACAATGCCCTGACCCCGGAGGCTCTTCAGGCCGCCTTGGGATCCGGTGCTTTGCTGATCGACACCCGTACTCCTGCCGCTTTTGCGGAGGGTTACATTCCCAACAGCCTTTTTGTGGGATTGAAGGGCAATTTTGCAACCTGGGTTGGCACCGTTGTGCCGGATATCCGGCAGAAAATTGTACTTCTTGCAGAACCCGGAACGGAAGCGGAAGCGATAATGCGTTTGGCCCGTGTGGGGTACGATCAATGTGTGGGATATCTGGAAGGCGGATGGGCCACTTGGGCAGCTTCAGGCCTGCCGGTAGCAACCCTGCCAAACACCACACCCGAAGAACTAACCGCTTTGAAAAGCAAGAGCGACATTGCCATTGTGGATGTACGCAAACCCGAAGAGTTTGAGGCCGGACATGTAAATGGTGCCCAACTGTGCTCCCTCAACTACATCTATGAACAGGCCGGAAAGCTGGAAAAAAACCGACAATACTATGTGCATTGCAAATCCGGCTACCGTTCCGTAATGGCCATTTCCATCTTAAAACGCATGGGAATAAACAACTTATGGAATGTGCCGGGTGGTTTTGATGGCTTACTCAAAACCGAAATTCCGGTTACCGGTTCCGTTTGTTCGGATGCTGTGTAAACGATGAAACGCTTCGGAAATATTCTTTAACCCGAAAACAAAGCAAACCCAACACCTTTGCCCGGC
>CALLUQ010000098.1 GCA_938010565.1 uncultured Flavobacteriales bacterium | reverse complement strand
CCGCCACCGCTGCCTGCCCCCACCAGGCTCCGTAGCCTTTTCGTTTTAAACGGCAGATCATGTTGTACATCAGCCCGCTGTTATCGGTTCGTTGGAGCGATTGCTTGTTGAGCCGAATAACTTGGTTCAGTTTTTTCCCCAACAGTACATATTCGTTGGCCGTAGCCAAAGGAGGAAAATGGTCGAAATATTCGTATAAAACCGTATCCCCGAAACTCTTACCGGCCATATTCCGCAAGCTTACCTGATTGAGCCACCGAGTTCCTTTACAAGCTTCTACGGCTACTACCTTATCGTTTATGAGGGTTATGCCCTCGTTGCCAAATACATCCAGAAAATCAGGCACTTTCCACGTTACCTGAGGATATTGCCCTCCTTCATTCTTAATGGCGGTAAACGACTTTACCGCCGGCATCGACTCTTGGGTCAGTGCCGTTTCCATACGAGGATACACAAAAGGAACCCTCCCTTCCGGCGATAAATAACCGGCACTTCCCGGATGCGGCTTTTGCAACGACAGGGGGTTGATCAAACGTTGCCCTTTCATCCGATTTTGATGTGTGGCAGTATCCCCTTCAAACCAGAAAACAAATGAAGCCGTATCGCGCACATAGATGTTGTTGTTGCCGGCGTATATATCGCATACTCCGGCCGGGAGAGCGTTGGCCGGAAAGTAGGGCATGGCATGACTTTCCGGCAGCACAGGGGTCGGGGTCAGGTACAGGCCTTGGGGGCGGATGCAGAAATACGGAAGGTGAACACCGGTTGGGGGAATTCTGTAAATGCCTCCGTTCCAACCTTGCTCAAAACGGTGAAGCTCGGCAAGCTTTTCATTCGGAAGAGAATCGATGGCGAGAACATATCGCCAACCGTTCGTAGAGGCATAAACCAGCAACGGCCATTCCGTTTCCGTATTTACGGCAAGTGCCTTTTGCAAAGGAAAGGGAAGGGCGATTTTACGTTGGATGTAACCTTCGGGCAACTGCACATACATGAGATGGGTACGGCTGGCCACCACAGCTGTGGAAACATCGGCGTAAAGCAACTGCGTAAAAGTATCGATGGCCGGGATACTTTTTTTATGCTGATGTACCGGAACTGCAAAATCCGGAAGGGCGGAGATCTGTAGGACCACTGCCCATCCCAAAACAAAAAGAACGGCGTTTATACCCAAAAGGAACCGGTTGAATTTTCGGATGGCTCCTTTTTGCTTGTGCTCGTAAAACAAAAAAGCAAAGGCAAACAACAAACATACAATCGCAAAAACCCGTTCCATAACTCCAGTAACCTTTCTGAAAGGGCGGCAAAGGTCGGAAAATTTTTCAGGCCAACTCTTTTATTACTCCCTCCACCTCCTGTTCAAAGTTTTTCATCGCTTTATGCCGCACTATACCATAAACCACCAGCGGGATAATGGTACCCAGTACCACCAAGCTGCTCAACCAGTAAATACGACCGGTACGGGTAGGAAAACAAGGATCGATGGAAATGGACCCGGAGCGCACCTTTACCCTGACCCCCACTTTTGCATTTTTCGAGATCAGGATATTGCGTTTCCCCGAAGCCCTTATTTTACATGCGGGAAAAACCTGTTGCAACTGGCTCTGCAGTTGATCGCGGTGGAGTTTTTCTGAGCTGATCCGGATATTCACAGTGCAGCGTTTGAGGCGTTCTAAGTTAGTCAATTCCCTTTAAAACAAACGCTTTAAAAGGGATCTTTCAAAATTTGCAGAATTAGGGCAAAAGGGCTACTTTTGGCGACCAAAATTTTGAGACATATACACGAATTTAGTACTTATGGAATACCTGATTTATATCCTTCCTGCATTTGGGGTGTTTGGCCTCATCTACATGTTTTTCCTTGCTTCTTGGGTAAACAAACAAGATGCCGGCGAAGCAAAGATGGTTAAACTTGCCGGATATGTGCGCGATGGCGCAATGGCGTTCCTGAAAGCGGAGTACCGTGTTTTGGCTATTTTTGTTGTGATTGCAGGTGCCGCACTGGGTTTTATTGCCTGGAAAGTTCCCACAACACACTGGTTCATTGTCATTGCTTTTGTTTTTGGAGCCATTTTTTCAGCCATTGCCGGTTTCATCGGCATGCGCATTGCTACTGCAGCAAACGTAAGAACCACACAAGCAGCCCGTACAAGCCTGCCCAAAGCACTTCTGGTCTCTTTTCGCGGAGGTACCGTAATGGGGCTTGGAGTAGCCGGACTGGCCGTATTTGGTCTCAGTGCCCTGTTTGCTATCCTTTTTGTATGGCTGTCAGGCGGACAGTATAACGGACACGAATCCATGACCATCATTCTCGAATCGCTGGCCGGTTTTTCACTCGGTGCCGAATCGATCGCCCTTTTTGCCCGTGTAGGCGGAGGAATTTATACCAAAGCTGCCGATGTGGGAGCCGACCTTGTTGGGAAAGTAGAAGCAGGTATACCCGAAGATGATCCGCGAAACCCCGCAACCATTGCCGATAACGTAGGCGATAATGTAGGCGATGTAGCCGGTATGGGGGCCGACCTTTTTGGCTCTTACGTTGCCACCGTGCTGGCCGCCATGGTACTCGGAAACTACGTGATCCGCGATATTGCAGGAAGCGTGGAAATACCGGTGAACGGCATGGGGCCCATTCTTCTTCCGATGGTTATCGCAGGTCTGGG
Organism: uncultured Flavobacteriales bacterium; assembly: GCA_938010565.1. Lineage (GTDB taxonomy): Bacteria > Bacteroidota > Bacteroidia > Flavobacteriales_D > CALLUQ01 > CALLUQ01. The sequence goes on along the minus strand of CALLUQ010000098.1, from coordinate 38,632 downwards.
TATCATATTCTCCATTATAGGTACCTTTTTCATACGCATTAAAGACAATAATGCTAAAGAACCACAGGTACAACTGGCCTTGAATATCGGGAACTGGGTATCCATTGCCCTTACCGCCATAGCTTCTTTTTTCCTGATTAAAGCGTTCCTTCCTACCGGCGATTTTACCATGCAGATCTTCGAAAACGGAGCATTTGGAACAATGACCACCAACTCCGGTTTTGTTTTTGGTGCCGTACTGATCGGCCTGGCTGTAGGAGGCCTCATTTCTTATTTCACCGAAATATACACCGGCCTTGGAAGAAAGCCCGTAAACGGCATCATCAGAAATTCATCTACCGGTGCTGCCACCAACATCATTGCAGGTCTGGCTTCAGGCATGGAGTCAACTTTTGCTCCCATCATCCTTTTTGCCAGTGCAATATGGGGAGCTTATGCGTGTGCCGGTTTTTATGGCGTTGCCATTGCTGCTTCTGCTATGATGGCGACTACCGCCATGCAACTGGCCATTGATGCATTTGGCCCGATAGCCGATAATGCAGGCGGCATTGCCGAAATGAGCGAATTGCCGGAAGAAGTACGTACCCGTACGGATATCCTCGATTCGGTGGGGAATACCACAGCCGCTATTGGTAAAGGTTTTGCCATTGCTTCGGCTGCACTAACTGCACTGGCACTTTTCGCCGCATATGTAACTTTCACCGGAATTACCGGGATCAACATTTTTGAAGCAAAAATTCTGGCCGCCCTCTTTGTAGGAGCCATGATCCCGGTATTGTTCTCTGCCCTTGCCATGCGTTCCGTAGGCAAAGCAGCCATGGAAATGGTAAAAGAAGTACGCCGTCAGTTCAAAGAAATACCGGGTATTATGACAGGGGAATCAGAGCCGGAATACGGTAAATGTGTTGATATTTCTACCCGTGCTGCACTGAAAGAAATGATGCTGCCTGGCTCTATTACCATTGTTATGCCCATTCTCATTGGTTTTACCATGGGTGCCGAGTCTTTGGGTGCTTATATGGCCGGTGTTGCCGTTTCGGGTGTGCTTTGGGCCATTTTCCAGAACAACGCCGGTGGCGCCTGGGATAACGCTAAAAAATCGTTCGAAGCCGGTGTAATGATCGACGGGGAAATGACTTACAAAGGCTCAGAGGCCCACAAGGCAGCAGTTACCGGCGATACCGTTGGCGATCCGTTCAAAGATACTTCCGGACCCTCCATGAACATCCTCATCAAACTTACCTGTTTGGTTGGTTTGGTCATTGCTCCGATACTTGGAATGATGAATGGAAAAGGACACGGTGCCACAAGCCACACTGCTCCGGATGGCCACAGCCTCGAAACCCAAGCTCCGGAAACCTCTCCTGTTGCCGGTGCTTCTTTCGAAGATGCGGCGGCGGCTTCCAAATAAAACCATCAGCGCAATTCGGGGGCTCGGAAACAGCCGGTATTCTGCCCCCGAGCATAAAACGAAAAAACGTCCCGACCCATGCGCTCCGGACGCCACCGCCGGAAAAGCAATTTCAGATCAGTTTGACGGTTGCTTTTACATAAGGCTGTATTGCCATATTGATGGTGTTTTGTACCATTTCGAGTGGGAAACTTAACCGGAAGTAAGGTGAACCATTGTTGCAATCATTTAACTGCCTGGGCTCTGGAAATCGGAAATTTTAGCATCTTTACCCTATTCAATTGCAATTGAAGTGGAAATTTTCAGAAAGATATTTGGTAAGAAGAATGATGTAATGGAGCTTGCCGATCTGGGGGTGCTGGGCACCGATATACACTCCCATTTCATACCGGGAATAGATGACGGAGCCAAAACCCTGGAAAATGCTGTTGATCTCATTGCCTCCATGGCTGCCCTTGGCTATCGTAAAGTAATTACTACGCCTCATGTAATGAGCGACTACTACAAAAACACGCCTAAAATTATTCTGGATGGTTTGGAGAAGGTGCGAGAAGCGGTGAAACAACAGGGTCTGGATATTGAAATTGAAGCCGCAGCGGAATATTATCTCGATGAAACGCTCGAAGCGAAAATTGACCGAGAAGAACTCCTCACCTTCGGCAACAATTATGTGCTGTTTGAATTGCCCTTTATAAACGAACCCGTAAACATGGAACAAACCATCTTTGCCTTGCAAAGTACAGGTTATAAGCCCGTAATGGCACATGTGGAGCGGTACGTCTATTGGCACGATCAGTGGAAAAAATACGAAGAGCTTTATAACCGGGGTATAATTTTACAGCTCAATATTGGTTCGCTTACAGGGGCTTATGGGCCGGAAGTAAAAAAAACAGCAGAAAAACTGGTGGATGCCGGTATCATTGGTTTTCTGGGGTCGGATTGCCATCACGCCGGGCACATCAGGATGCTTAAAAAGGCCAGCAGGATGCCTTACCTGCACAAGGTATTGAAGCAGGATCAACTCCTCAATGCATCCCTTTAACCAAAATTGAAAAGATGATCCGCCGGTGGTTTATCAAGCATACGGAAAAGAAGGCCGTTTCTGGCTGTGGCCAAGCGGATGAAGCAAAAATCTATTCCGGACCCGTACCCCGGTATGCACCACCCGGAACCTTCGGCTGCGACCAAGGTAAAGTACCCTCTTTCCCGGTACATCGGGCCAATGAATTCCGGTGGAGGCCGGCAGCAGCAACGCTGAAACAATGGAAAGATTATTCGTAGTTTGGGTTGGGTTCCGAAGTGCCATTTATTCGGCCAGATGTAACCGATGGATGGTGAACAGTTGGTTTCTTTCTTTTCTTTCACCGGTTTTACTTCCTGAAATCCGGACAAGCAATATTGAATTACCGGTTATTTTCGCCCTAAGCAAAGCTTTTGAGTTCTGAAAAGGGCATTTTTTTTGATGATCGATCAATAAACGAATAAATAGTTGTGTTTATCGACTAACGACTTAAAGCCTCCGGCACTAATTTTGAAGTGGATGAAGAAAATCCACGACAATATAAGAGCCATTCGTTCGCTCAAGAACTACAGTCAGGAGCACATGGCTGAAAGTTTAGGCATTAGTCAGAGTTCTTATGGCAAACTGGAAAGAGGCCATACGCAGATTACGTGGAATAAACTTAAAAAGCTTTCCACTATTTTTTCTACGTCTGTTTGGAATATTGTGCATTTCAATGAAAGTTATCCTGCACATCTGCAATCCGGGGAAGAAAAACCGGAAACCGAAGGTAGTGTTTCTGCTTCCGAGGTTCATGCGCTGAAAGAACACATTACTCACTTACAGCAATTAAATGATCTGTTGGAACAACAGGTCAACGATAAGATGGAGATCATTCGCTTGTTGAACAAGACTCCTTGAAACTCCGTTTCCGGTTTCCATCTTTCCCAAAAGGAAAGTGTAAAAAAGCTAATGATACTTCATTATGGAGAACAACAAAGGGAAAAGGGGCCACAGTGGCCATGGGAAACAGACGGCCCGCCTGTTAAAAGCCGAAATTCCCACATCTGAAATCGCCTGAAAAAAACAAGGCAGGGCAGAAGTACAACATTTAAGATCAGTCCTTTTTGCTGGAATCACGAATTTGTAAAGCCGTTTCCAGGGTTATATTGTCGAGCGGATAAGGGGCGTCGTTCCCGGCTTTAATGTGGTTGATGAGTACCTCTGTTGCTTTTGCTCCCAGTTCATCTACGGGTTGAGCTACAGCAGTTACGGAAGGAACACTTAAACGGAACAGGTCAATGTCGTCAAAACTGACCAATGCCAGATCGGTAGGGATATTGATCTTTTTCTTTTTCAAATATTCCATGGCTGCGATCGCCAGGCTGTTGTTGGAGGTAAACAAAGCAGTAACCCCAATTTTGCTTCCCAGTAATTTATCCAGCGTTTCTTCCACTCCATTGCGGTAATCATCGTGCGGAATTTCATAAACCAGCCGATTGTTCATCCGAATGCCGGCATCTTTCAAAGCTTCTTTATAACCACGCATCCGTTCACGGATCGTGATCAGGTGGGCCGGAGAGATCGCGAGATAAGCAATTTTCCGGTGCCCCTCGGCTATCAAATGCTGAACAGCCTGATAGGCACCACTGTAGTTATCTACGATTACGTAGTTGGTATCTAATTTTGGGAAATGACGGTCAATGAGTACAAAGGGTAGATCCATTTCCTTGAGTTGGGTAAACTCGGTGCTTTTGCTTTGAACAGAAGAAATGATCAGGCCATCTACCTGGCGGTCGATCAACATTTCAATCAGGCGGTTCTCTTTTTCCACATCTTCATCGGCACTGCAAATGAAAAGATTATATGCTTCTTTGGCTGCATAATCCTCGGCAGCACGGCAGATCCGGGCATAAAAAGAGTTGGAGATATCCGAAACGATCAAACCAATGGTATTCGATTTTCCCATCCGCAATCCGCGTGCAAATTGATTGGGCCGGTAGTTCAGTTCACGGGCTTTGGCGATCACTCTGCGCTGGGTATTTTTATTAATTCCCAATGCATCACCTTTATCATTCAGCACCAGTGAAACAAGCGTTTTAGATACTCCAAGCACTTTGGCGATATCGGCCAGCGATGTCTTTTTCATAAAAGGTCAATAAATAACAGTACATTATAACATTCAGGCATTGCCAAGAAACAATGCAACAAAATAAGAAAAGTTTCTGTCCTGAGCTTTTCTTATTTATCCGTATTATCGAATTGCTGTGCGTTATCAACCGGAAAGGATTACAATTATGAGAAAAAATATTCCGGGCGGGAGAGCCGGTTTATGTTTTTAGTCGGTTGGCCGGATGATGGATATGCTCCTTTGTTAAAATGCCCTCAACAACTTCTTTATCCGAAACGTTTTTCCTGTCTTTTTCGGTTGTTGTTATGCAAAACAAACGATAAAGGCGTGGATCATGCCGGGTAAGAAAAACAAAAGGGTCAGGATGAGATCGCCCCAAAATGCTGTTCCGATGCCTTCTACTAGTGTTAAGTCAGGTGTACTGTGTCGTATAAGTTGCCGATATTTCTGTTCCGGACCATGCGAAAAATAGGAGCCTAGTGTAGCTAAGGGATTGTTTTTCAAAGAAGTACGGTATAAAAAGATCAAAACTTGGTGCGGCTAAAGTAGGCTTGACTTAACACTAGGTAAACGGCCAATGGCGGGATGGAAATACAAAGCAGGGTCCATACAACGTTTTCTATCCTGCCTTGTTCTTTTGGAGCTTGCAACATGTGCTGCACCCGGTTGTGGGTGAGGGTTGGCATTTCCCGGTTGGCAAATGGGTTTGCGATTGCATGCTGCGTTCTCGGCACCTCATTTATAAACAAAAGAGGAATATTTGCTTTAAAATAGAAGGTTTATTATCTTTTAGAAGCGGGAGCTTCCGGCCATAAGAAGAGTTGTTCAACAAAAGACTAAAAATCATGACTTTCCTTCGGAGTGTAACGCTTTTTAGCCGGAACATTATCCGGAACACCACTTTCAACCGTTCATTCACTACATACCAAATATTTCAATCCAACAACTTACGATCATTATGAGCATAGAACTATTTGAAAACACAAATCATAAGGGAGCCAGCCTTTTCACCACCAATGTTGACCGGAAAAATTTGAGCGACACAAAAGTAGGGAACAATCCTTCCTCTATTAAAATGACGAAGGATAAAGATGCGATCTTACTTTTCAAAAAAAAGAACTGGAAGGGCGAGGTATTCTATCTGAGAGGCAAAAACCAAATTGCAGACCTTGGAAATGGTGACAAAAAAGGGAAAAATGGATTTGGTAATTCGGTCTCTTCGGTCAGGGTTACCCCTTTTACCGTTAAAGTCAATATTACTATTGTTACCGGAGATAACGGTGCTTTACCGGGCAATTGGTCTTCGCGTAACAACGCAACCGCTGATATTAACACCATTATTAAAATGACCAACGACTTTTTTGACGATGAAAAAGCATTGTTAAAGGTTAAGCTTAGTGACCTCACTTTTCGTGCCGATGAAAAGCGCTTTCGAATGAGTGAGAAGGAATGGAAGTCGATACCGGCCAGTTGGAAAAATGCACATGAAATAGACATTGTTTTTCCAAATACAATTGAAGGAGCGGTAGGCTTAGGTAAATTTCCGTGGAGCGGAAAATTCTGTCTTGTTTCTGCAAAACGCTCCTCGGTTGATGGAATGGCACGCACTTTTGTACATGAGTTAGGGCATTATTGGGGATTATCGCATACATCCAAACCTGCCAACATCATGACCCAGTCAAAAACCGGTAAGCACATCACCAAATCAAGGTTAAAAGATGCTCAGATCGAAGAGATCCAACAAAAACTGGCCAGAAATATAGCCAGAAAAGGAGACCGTATAGAGTAAAATGTAAGAACTGAAACCCAACTTTCCGCAAGTTCTGCCGGAATTAAACGCAGCATGGGTTCAACCGGCATGGGCTGTTCAGAAAGAAAAGGCAATAAAACGATTAAACAAACCCAAAAAATGAGCGCTCAGCTTCCGGAAGAGAACACCTAAAGATGTACCGGGATCTACAGATGTTCGGAATGTAACATTGAAAAAGGAAAAACCGATCAACCACGTATAGCGTCAACAGAGGCCTGACCGTCCGATGTATGTTTTTCACCAACATTATCGCATTTGCCGGTATTTCCTTTGACTCCCTTCAAAAAAGAGAAAAGCTTGTTCGGCATCATCACCAAACCGGTATTAAAACGCCCTTGTTCCGTAAAACAATAAACAGCATAAAACAATACAATTATGAGCATTAGAAAAATACAATTCATATTCAGCCTACTATTTTTGATTGGATATATGGCATTGATTGTGATCATCCTTACTGTTGAGGTGAGCGATACACTGAATATGAAAAAAGGCAATAACTCCATGATGGGAGAATTAAAGATCCTGTTGGGAGTATTGACAGGCGGGGTGGGGCAGATATTAAATTTTTGGTTTAATAATCCTGCCAAAGAAATTGAAAAAAAAGAAACCGGTTCCTGAGCAAACGGAGAAGCGAAAAAACAAATGGTACTATGGCAGATAGGATCAAACTGATACACGAAAAGCGGGGTGCTACATTGGAAGATGCAGGCCTTGCAGGAGTAAATGCCGGCCCTATGGTGGGAGACTCGGGCACAGGTGGTTTTAAGGAAAGCCTTTCCAACACCTATCGGGATTTATACAAAGATCTGCAGGTGAACAGTGTAAGAACACACGACTTTTATTCCCGTTTCGATCTGGATTCGGTCTTTGACATTGGCAATGAAACGTATAACTGGGATGAAACCGACCGGGCATTTAAATACATTATATCTTCCGGAGCCCGGCCCTATTTTCGGATCGGATATTCTTTTGATGCCAAAGCTTCCGACTTTGATCCGCTCAATACATCGGCTAACCGTGCTTTGTTCTGCCAGGCCGCCCTCGCCTTGATCGGGCGGTACCAGGAAGCCGGCTTTATCAGCCCCAAACTCCGCCATAACTATAAGAACAAGATCAAATACGTAGAAATTTGGAACGAGCCCGACCACTCCAGGTTTTGGCCTCAGACAGAAGATGAAGTCGATAAATTTGTAACCTTTTTCTTCGACATCCTTCGGGCCATTCGCAAAAACTATCCCGAAATAAAGGTTGGAGGCCCGGGTTTTACACAAGAGGCTTGCAACGATAGCATGGGTAAAAAGATCATCAGTTGTATGATCGCCCAATACGAAACCGATCCGGACGACTTGTATCTTGATTTTTTCTCCTGGCATTGCTATTCCATCTCTCCGGATTTCTATCAGAAACGTTTTCAGGAATTTAGTTCCAAAGCAGCCCACAAGTTGGGTACAAAAGTTCACCACATTACAGAATGGAACCGAACCATAGATAAGGAGGAAGATGAACAGGATACGATCACCCAATTCGAGGTGGCTGCTTTAACGGCCTGCTGGATCCGAATGAATAAAAAAGGGATCCATGCAGCCCATTTTTACAGAGGGATTGATCCTGTGAAAGGAATTCTGAATGAACGAAACGGAAAAGAGCAGGCGATTGCTTATGCCTTTCGGTTGTGGAGCAGGTTTGCAGATCTTACCAAAGGCGGAAACAACTTATACGAGGTTACCGGCGAAAAAACCGATACTACCCTCTCCTGGAATGTGAACCACAAAGACAGATTCTATGGGTTGGGTGCGTACGGAACCGATCTTTATGCGATGCTGTTGGTCAATGTATCCAAAGACGAAGATGAGCCGGATGGGGATGTATACCATTACAAGATCTCTACCCCCCGTTCTTCCGATCGTTTTTCAACCTCGGATATAAAAGTGTATAAAGTAACCCAGGGCGGAGTTTCACTAACCGACGATGACCTTGAGGATCGGTACATCATCCTCAGAAGGAATGCCATCCATTTGGTGGTGGTAGATCTTTAACAGAAAAATAAAGCCGCAAGGTGTTCTTTTTTTTCATCACCATGCCAATGAGGGCAAACCGAAACAGCCTGTTGCACTTTTGCTTTCGGGAATCCGAAAAAACAAAAGTAGGCGCCAACAAGCCCCCCTGCATCAGGGCTTTGTGATCAAACGACCATATTCGGCCCAATCCCAATCCCCTTTGCCAAAAAAACAATTGTTGAACGATCCGGTTAACGTTTGGGCCAGATAAATCGAAGACAGAAGGAACAAAGCAGCTAAAATACGGCCCCCGTTTTTGAGCATTGCTATTTCGAACAAACGGGCGGCAGGCAGGGCCATAAAAGGAGTAAGATCAACCATGTTCCGCATCCCAAGCCCACATCCGAATCTGGGGTTATACCAAGCGGCTGTTAAATAGATCGCTGCCAGAAAAATAAACAACACCATACGGCTGTTCCTTTCCCGTTTGAAGACCATCACCAACAACCCCAAAACTACAGGTAAAAGAATAGGACTGTAGGGGAACAAACCATTGCCCGGTGCAAACAGGGTTTTTAAAAGGTCCGGATCCAGAAGGTGGGTAAACCGCTCATTATCGTAAGAGTAGTAGATGAAATTGCCCGTAAGGTAATGCCAGTATATCAGTTGAGGCAAAGCCACCAAAAATGCAATTGCAATTCCGACAGGGATGCGCCATCCCTTTACAAAGATCAACAGCCGGTCTTTGGTTTGTCTGAAGTTGTTCATATCCATGAATACCGCAACCAGCACAATGATGTTGACCGGGCGGATCAGTACAATAAAGCTCAATGTAAGGCACCACAAACAAAATATCCCCCACCGGCCCGGTGCCGCTATGAGGCGTTGGGTGAGCAGGAGAAAACCCGCGATCAGACCAAAGTTGTAGATGTGCGAATAACCCGGCTCATAAACCGCATAATAAAATACATTGGTGCCGAAAACAATGGCAATAATGGCCAGTAAGCTGCTTCGGGCACCGTGGTTTTTACGCAGGAAAAGAAAAAGCCAGTACAACCCCATCACAAACCAAAAAGCAGCCGTAGCTACCGGAACCTTGTCGTATGCACCTGCAAACCCTTCGGGATACGTGTTATCGGAGGCAAAAGCCCAAACCGCAAAAAATAAAGGAGATTGCAGCATGGCTATGCCACACGTATATTGAATATGGATCTTGCCCGGAATTTTTTCCACATTGATCTTCAGTCCGTTGTATTCCTTTAGATCTGCAGGTAAGGCATCCGGATCCAGATCGTAAATGAAGATAACAGGCAAATAGCCGAAATAACCTGCAGGATCGGCAAACAAATAATGCCTCCACGAAGCCCGGGGAATGTCTTTGTACAGGTATTGGTTGCTTTGGTAAACCAACACCATTGCTGCGGTTAACAGGAAAACCAGCAAGACCTTGCGCAACATCAGGAATCGTAAGATTGACGGAATGATGTGCGAAGTTACCCGGTTCATAATCAAAAAAATGAAACCAACCGGCCTGAAAAATCAACCGACAGGTTACTTGCCTCCGAATATAGAAATAAGATCGTTGCCACAGGCAAAAACCATGATGCCGATCACCAGAATAAGGCCTACCGTCTGGATGCGCATCATCACTTTATCCGACAGCGGTTTGCCACGCACCCACTCCAGCAATACAATCACACAATGCCCGCCATCCAACGCCGGAATAGGCAGGGCATTCATCAAGGCAAGCACCATGGATAATAACCCGGTAAGGAACCAAAACCGAGACCAGTCCCATCGGGATGAAAACAACGTAGCGATCCGGAAAGGGCCCGATATCGATTCCGATGCTTTTTCCTGGCCGGTAAAAATCCGTTTTAAACCAATGGCATTGATCCGGACGGTATTAAAAGCATCAAAAGCACCAAAACGAACCCCTTCGCCAAAACTATACTTTTTTTGCTGATAGGGGCTCCTGGAGTACACTCCTAACTGACCGAATGCCGACATTCCGGTGGTCAGTGCTACCGATTTTCCGTTGCGGATCACATCAAGCGAAAGCTGAATGCTGTCGAGCTTTTTATTGGCAATGGTATCGGTGAAATAACGGTTGTACATGTAGTTGTCAAACTCCCCACGTACATGAATGGGGTTTCCATCTATTCCCACAATCCGATCTCCGGATAAAATGCCTGCTTTTTGGGCTGCAGAACCCGTTGCCACAGAATCGACTACAAAAGGATAATTCTTGTGTTCGATGAAAGGGTGTTTAAAAGGCCCTTTGTTTATAACCCGATGCAAGCTATCCGGCAAAATAATTTCCACCTCTTTGCCATCGCGCTCCACTACCAGAGGGGCTCCGAAAAACATCAGAGGAGAAGTATAATCGTCCCAACGACCCAGCTTTTCGCCACGAATGGAAATGAGCTTGTCTCCTGATCGGATGCCCGCCTCTTGTGCATAGTCGGAGGCATATATGCCCGTGGTGTTTACTTCCGTAACGGGCAGGTATTGCTCCTTAGCAAACCAGAGGTAAAACATGAAAATGATGATCCCGAGGATCACATTCATAATGATACCCCCCAACATGACGATCAATTTCTGCCAGGGCTTTTTGCTTCTGAACTCCCACGGCTGAGGCTCTTCCTGCATTTGTTCCGAGTCCATCGACTCATCAATCATACCCGCAATCTTTACATACCCTCCCAAGGGCATCCATCCAATGCCGTATTCGGTATCGCCCTTTTTGAAGCTGAAAAGTTTGAATCCCTTCAGATCGAAAAACAGGTAAAATTTTTCCACCTTAATTCCAAACATCCGCGCAGCGATGAAATGGCCGAATTCGTGAATGGTAACCAGAATAGAAAGGCTGAGGAGCAATTGCCCTCCCATGATGAGTGCTTCCATGCGGAGCTGAACTTTAACAATAAAAGGCGCGAAGATAACAAAAAGTCACCTTGCCCAGGGCAAACGCATTTAAATTTTGAGCAGTCTCTCCAGATATTGATTATTCCATCCTGCTTTTTTCGTTTGGATTTTATACCCAATTTCTAGAGAGGGTCTGCTGAAAAATCCTCCCAAATCTTTTAAAGTGTTTATTATTATCATGTTTGTGTTGATGAAATTGCCGGTATTAAGGGTGGAAAATGCAAGTGCTTTCTTATTTTGTGTAGAATAAGTTTGCTCATGCCTATTGTCGTATGATGAATGCTAAAATGGGGCGTCTCGGAATTTCACCTCGGATGGCCTTGGGAGCGTTTATCATCAAACACCCTGAAAACTTCGACAACAGAGGAATAATCGCCACGATTCGGGAAAATGGTTATATGCGGTTTTTTGTAGGCTTGAAGGAATTTTCTACCAAAGCGATCTTTGACCCTTCTTTGTTTGTAGAAATTCGTAAGCGAATTTTAGCCGATACGTTCGATCAGTTAAAGGTCGAATGGCTAAGTACATGGCAAAAATCGCACTGTTTTTATTTCCATGTTTTTGCATGCATTTATCAGTAAATTAGCAATATAGTGCAGATTATATTTGAATAGTGTTATTGCCCTTATTCCATGCTTTTTGATGGGTATAGGTCTGAGATTCCGATGCAGATATATCCCCACCTTGTAGCACCAAACAAAAGCAATCATGATCAGCCCCGAACTCATCCGTTTTGATGCCTGGTTTATGGCCAAGGCAAAGAAGACGGAGTATCGCTATGATTGTACGCTGAACCCCATGAGAAAATGAGAAACCGGAGCGGATATGATTCCTGAAAAAACACAGGTATTTAAGGCGCCTTTTAAAGAACTCCATCTTTTGATGACACGGGATTATCTTAAATGTGTTGGCTCTGGTCAATAAGGCAATAAAATTACCGATTTACTTTATAGGTAACGCCTTCTTCCGAGAGTATGCTATGCGGAAATACTGCTCTGGCTTCTGCCAGCAAAGGTTCCATATTTTTATATCGGGCTGAAAAATGCCCAAGTAACAAACGGCCCACTCCGGCTTTTTTTGCCATTTCTCCGGCTTGCTTTGCGGTAGAGTGTAGTGTCGCTCTGGCCCGGCTGGCCATGTCTTCCATAAAGGTGGCTTCGTGGTAAAGCAGGTCCACTCCCCGAATGGCTTTAAGTGTTTTTTCATTGGGTACCGAATCGGAACAAAAAGCGTAGGAATACACCGGTTTTGGTGGTTGGGTAAGTACTTTGTTCGGAATGGTTATGTTCTTTTCATTGGTATAATCTTCTCCTTTCTTAATGTCCTGCAAAGCGACTATCGGTATCCGATAGCGGTCCAATTGTTCTTTGATAAGGTTGAGGGGTTTTACTTTTTCTTTGAAGAGGTATCCGGTTCCGGCAACAGAGTGTTTTGCCGGAATGGAAATTACGCTGAGGGTATGGTCCTCATAAACTACTTCTCCTCCTTTTGGATCAACAGGGTGATGGATCAGGGAAAACTTTAACCGGGCATCTGAAAGTGCAAACAAATGGGTCAAAAGCGGTTCCAGGTTCGCAGGTCCGTAAATGTGCATTTCTTTGGTTCGGCCCAACAAATGCAGGGTGCTTAAAAAGCCGGGCAAACCATAAAAATGGTCTCCATGCAAATGACTGATAAAGATCCGGTTGATTTTTTGCAGCGACAAACGGGTGGAACGAAAATGCATCTGGGTGCCTTCTCCGCAATCCACCAGAAACCATTTTTCATGGATATTTAATACCTGAGCGGTAGGATGATAACGGTTGGTGGGCAAAGCTGCTCCACATCCTAATATGGTCACCTCAAATCGCATGGCAAAACGCCGAAGAAGGTATTGGGATTCCGGCGATATTTGAAATCAATTATTTATTTACAACCATGCGGCGGGTTTTGGTTGTTTTGTTGTTGCTGAGGGTGTACATATAAATCCCATTGCGTAATCCGGTTCCGTTGATCTCCGCGTTGTTCACCCCTACATGGGCATGAATGGTTTTGTTGATCACCTCTTTTCCAAGCAAATCCACAACGGACAGTTGATATACATCCGGTACATTGCTTTTAAAACGGATGGTGGTGTTTTCCGAAAACGGATTCGGACGGTTTTGCAACAGATCAAAAGCAAAACCGTTCATTTCATCCACTGTCACGGAAGCAGAGTCTACCACATTGATGTGATAAGCGGTATATACGAAGGGAAAAGGGATGCCTGTACCTTCAATAAAACTGCTGATGTATACGGCTAAAGGATAAACGCCTGTTTGTGTTGTAGCAGCTGTACCGGTAATCGCCATACATCCGATACTATTTCCGGAAAAGCTACAGTTATTCGGCACACAAGCATATCCAAATCCTGCGGGAAGGCCAACTACCGAATCCACATTAACGGAATCGATGGTTAGCGATTGAGGAAACTCAGGTATCAGTTCAATCAGGGTATCGGCCGGAACAACATTGGTGATGACACCGGTGTAGGCAATCCCTGTAAAAGCAGGGGCCAAACCCGTTGCACTATCCGGGTAAATACCAGGTGTGGTATAAGCCGGATCAGGAGTACATTGCGCATGAGCAATATTGATCGCTGCAAAAAGCAACAAAGACAATCCGAGTAACTTTTTTTTCATTTTAAATAGGGAAATTAGCGTTCATCTGTCTATTCGTTGTCCCGGAATTCACGTTCCACTTCTTCCATAAGGATAAGGTCGCAACCTTCCGAAACGGTGGGTACAATATTAAGAATGGTATGCAATTGAGAGATCTGCACCAATTTTTCTACCATAGGCTTAAGGCCGGAAAGCACAAAGGTACCCCCGGCTCCTTTACACAAGCGACTGGCTACGAGTACGGCACTCAATCCTGAAGAATCACAATAAGCACATTCATTCAAATCGATCACGATGTTTTTAATCCCCTGACCATTAAGGTGAACCAGGTGCGATTTAAGTTCAGGAGCTACACCGGTATCCAACTTTTCAACTTTACAGGTAACAATAGCAAACTTCTCCTTTGTTTCGATCTCAAAACCCATATCACAATTCCGTTTCAAACAAATATAACATAATACCGTGTTAATTGCTAACCTTGCCTGAGCTTGCTGGCTAATAGGTAAAGAACAGCCATGCGCACAGCCACTCCGTTCTGCACTTGTTCCAAAATTACAGATTGTTCCGAATCAGCTACTTCACTTGTGATCTCCACTCCGCGGTTAATCGGCCCGGGATGCATCACAACTATTTCTTTATCCAGGCTATCAAGAAGTGTTTTGTTCAGGCCATAGAGCATGGAGTATTCTCTGAGCGATGGAAAGAGTTTCATTTCCTGGCGTTCGAGTTGAACGCGGAGCATATTCGCTACATCGCACCAGTTTAAGGCTTTTTTAAGGTCGTGTGTTACTTTGACACCCAAACTTTCAATGTGCTTGGGAATGAGGGTTGCCGGACCGCAAACCATTACTTCGGCCCCTAGTTTTTGCAGACAAAAAATGTTGCTCAGGGCCACCCGGCTGTGCATAATATCGCCTACAATTACCACTTTTTTACCTGCAATATCAATCAGTTCATCGTTTCCCAGAGCTTCGCGTATGCTGAAACTATCCAGCAAAGCCTGGGTGGGATGTTCGTGGGTTCCATCGCCGGCATTTACAATCCGGGCATCGATGTGTTCCGAGAGGAACATGGCTGCACCCGGATCGGGATGACGCATCACCACGATGTCTACCTTCATCGCCAGAATGTTCTTTACGGTATCCACTAGTGTTTCTCCCTTTTTTACGGAGGAGGAGGAGGCAGAAAAATTGATGATATCGGCTGATAAACGTTTTTCGGCGAGTTCGAACGAAAGTTTGGTGCGGGTAGAGTTTTCAAAGAAGAGGTTAACAATGGTGATATCGCGTAAGGTGGGAACTTTCCGGATGTTTCGGTTAATGATTTTTTTAAAATGAACTGTGGTTTCGTGTATCAGACAAATGTCGGCTGCACTCAGCTGTTTAATGCCTAAAAGATGGTTTGCACTTAGTTCTTTATTCATTGTCATCCGGGGTATAAAGTATCACCTCATCCTGACCATCGGTATGCTGCCACTTTACCAGTACTTTTTCGCCTTTAAGGGAATCTACCGAATTGCCGATATAATCGGGTTGGATGGGTAGATCCCGTGTAAAGCGACGATCAATGAGCACCAGTAATTCTACCTTTTTCGGGCGGCCAAAAGCAAGCATGGCATCCAACCCGGAACGAACGGTCCTTCCGGTAAACAATACATCGTCTACCAGGATCACATTTTTACCTTCTATGATAAAATCAATATCAGTGGTGCTGGGCATCAACGGTTTGTCGCGCCTTCCAAAGTCATCTCTGTAAAAGGTAATGTCAAGGCTGCCTGCCTGAATGGGTTGATCATTCAGAATGCGTTTTAACTCTTTGTGCAAACGATCAACAAGAAAAATACCTCTGGGTTGTAAGCCGAGCAAAACGGCATTTGAGAAATCGTCGTGATTTTCGATCAATTGATAACAAAGGCGGTTGATCGTAAGTTGAAAATGATCGCTATTTAGGATAGTTACCGGCTTCATTTCTGATATGGCTGCACAAATATATAATAAGTTCTCTTTCCTGCTTTTGATCGCCCGGATCTTTGCATACGAAAACAACAGCCGGGCCAGATAAGAGGGTTTTGTATTCGGATCGGAAGACTGATATTCAGCAGGGTAAAAATATCCGGAAACCACAAAGAGAAACGTGCTGTTCTTTTCACAAAACTTTGTGGCCAACCGAGGATCGCTTCTGAAAAAAACAACCTATAAAAACGCCTGAAGTAACGGTACTCAGGCCAACATGCCTAAAAAACCCCGGCTAAAAGCCGGGGTTAGAGTAATCACGGAGGAAGAACGCTGGTGCGTTGCTTCTTATTTTTCTTTATCGGAAGACTGTTCTCCGGTTTCTTTGTCTTCGGAGCTTTCCTGTTCCGTTGTTGTTTTCGCAACAGGTTCTTCTGTTACAGGCTTTTCCGTTACAGGCTCTTCTGCTACAGGCTTTTCCGTTACAGGTTCTTCTGTTACAGGCTTTTCCGTTACAGCGGGTGCGGGTGTTGCCAGTGTTTCTTTGGCAACGGGAGTTTTGGCAGTCGCTACATCGGTAGGATCGTTTTCGGTTTTTTCCATGTCTTTCTTCAAAGAAGCCAGTACACTTAAATCACCCAGTGTGGTACGTTCCTGTTTTTTGTTCAATGCTTTTACAGCATGTGAAGCACCTGATGAGCCCTGCGCCCGTTTTTTAGCTGCGCCGCCGGTATTTGTTGTCGCAGTACCGGACCGTGTATCATTTTCGAATGTACGGGTATGCGATACAACGATCTTTTTGGCTTCTTTGTTAAATTCAAGCACAACAAAATCGAGTGTATCATCCATTTTGGCACCGGCCCCATCTGCTTTGCGAAGGTGTTTCGCAGAACAGTAGCCTTCTACCCCATAAGGAAGAGAGATCACGGAGTTTTTATCGTTTCTCTCGATGATGGTACCTTGGTGTGATGAACCGACAGTGAAAACGCCTTCGAATACATCCCACGGATTTTCTTCGAGTTGTTTGTGGCCAAGACTGAGGCGACGGTTTTCTTTGTCTACATCCAACACTATTACATCCAGTTCATCGCCAACCTTACAGAATTCGCTTGGATGTTTGATTTTTTTAGACCAACTGAGGTCAGAAATATGGATCAATCCATCCACACCTTCTTCCATCTCAACAAATACCCCAAAGTTGGTAAAGTTGCGGACAGTAGCCTTGTGTTTGGATTCTTTCGGATATTTTTCAAGTATGCTTTCCCACGGATCGGGCATGAGTTGTTTCATGCCCAAAGACATTTTGCGTTCTTCCCGATCCAGCGTAAGAACGATAGCGTCTACTTCATCGCCTACCTTAAGGAAATCCTGTGCGCTTCTCAAATGCTGGCTCCAGCTCATTTCAGATACGTGGATGAGGCCTTCCACACCAGATGCGATCTCAATGAAAGCACCATAATCTGCCAGTACTACAACTTTGCCTTTCACATTGTCGCCAACGGCCAGTTTCTCATCCAGGCTATCCCACGGATGCGATTGCAGTTGTTTAAGCCCCAGGGCAATGCGTTTCTTGTTGTCATCAAAATCGAGGATAACCACGTTGAGTTTCTGATCCAACTGCACCACTTCCTCGGGGTGGTTGATACGTCCCCAGCTCAAATCGGTAATGTGGATCAGGCCATCTACACCGCCCAAATCGATGAATACACCGTACGAAGTAATGTTTTTGACCGTACCTTCAAGTACCTGACCTTTCTCCAGGCCGCCAATGATCTGTTTTTTCTGCTCTTCCAGTTCTGCTTCGATGAGTGCCTTGTGCGACACCACAACATTTTTGAACTCGTGGTTGATCTTTACTACTTTGAACTCCATGTTCTTGCCCACGTAAAGATCGTAATCTCGAATTGGTTTTACATCAATCTGAGAACCCGGCAGGAAGGCTTCGATCCCGAATACATCGACAATGAGGCCACCTTTGGTACGGCACTTTACATGCCCCATGATGATCAGGTTTTGTTCCAATGCTTCGTTTACCCGTTCCCATGCACGGTGTATCCGGGCCGTTTTATGTGAGATCACCATCTGACCGTAACGATCTTCCTGTGCCTCAACATAAACGTCTACCTCTTCTCCGACTGCCAGATCCGGGTTGTAACGGAATTCGTTGATCTGAATGATGCCTTCCGATTTGTATCCGATATTGACCACCACTTCTTTTTTGGTGATGCCATAAACGGTCCCTTGAATCACTGTTTTTTCAGCAATGGAGGTGAGGGTGTCTTCATAAAGCGTGTTGAAATTCTGACGATCTGTCTCGGAATATGCATCAACTCCCTCTTCATATTTCACCCAGTCAAAATCCTCGTCTTCTTCCCGGGTTGGATTTACAAATCCGGGACGATCCGTCGTGGGTGCTTCTTCCGTTTCCTGAACGGTTTCGGCTTTGGCCGGAGTTTCCTCTGTAGCCGGTGCATTTGCAGCCGGTACATTTTCTTCTTCCGTTGCTTCGGTTGCGGGTGTTGTAGTGTCTACGGTAGCGGTAGTTTCCGTATCCGTTGTGTCTCCGGTAACGGTAGCTTCCGTATCCGTTTTTTCAATAGCAGGAGTGGTGTTCATTTCCCCTTCTACTGCTTTGTTTTCTTCATCGTTTGCCATAATGAGTTGGGATGGCAATTTTGTATCTCATTCTTTTTCCGGCTAAAAAATGAGAGTATTAAAAAAGCCTGCAGGTGCCGAAAGCACAGGCATTTCAGTTATTTCCGCAAAAGCGGGCCGCAAATGTACGGCTTTGCATCAGCATTTGAAAGGTTTTCATAGATCCAAGTAAATTCCGGCGCATTTTCATCGAAAATGCACTTTGGCAGGAAACAAAATGGTAATTTTGTGGTGGTTCTTAAATCCGCATGAAAAAATTTAACCTCCCTGCCTTCTATCGCTCATCGTTTACAGGCCAGATCAAAAATGTCCGTAAATCAAACGATCCGCGAAAAAAAGACTTTTCTCCTACCTTGCTCGATTTCGGGCCGGTCCGCTTTTATATGGCCCGCCATTTTGGTTTTTGTTACGGAGTGGAAAATGCCATTGAGATCTCTTACAAAGCCATTGAAGAAAACCCGGATAAACGCATCTTTTTATTGAGCCAGATGATCCACAACCAAGTGGTAAATGCCGATCTGAACAACCGCGGAGTGCGTTTTATCATGGATACGTATGGCCGGCAATTGATTCCGTGGGAAGAGATCACTCCGGCAGATGTGGTCATTATTCCTGCTTTTGGCACCACCGTAGAGATCCGGCAGCTTCTGGAAGAAAAAGGGGTTGAAATTCAACGATACAACACCACATGCCCTTTTGTAGAGAAGGTATGGAAACGCAGCCATCAGCTGGGCGCAAGCGGATATACGGTTGTGATCCACGGCAAGGCAAAACACGAAGAAACACGGGCCACCTTCAGCCACAGCTATCAAAACGCTCCTTCCGTTGTAGTGAAAAACATGCAGGAAACGGTTGTGCTGGCCGAATTTATCCGTGGCGAACGTTCGCCCGATGAGTTTTACGATCGGTTTAAGGGGCGTTACTCCAATGGTTTTGATCCCGCTACCGATCTGCAACGGATCGGAGTGGTGAATCAAACCACTATGCTTGCCAGCGATACACAGGCCATTGCCGATTATCTGAAATCCACCATCGTTTCGAAATACGGAGCAGCGCACTACAAAGATCATTTTGCAGATACCCGCGATACCCTTTGTTATGCCACCAACGACAACCAACAGGCCACTTACGGCCTTTTAGAGCAAGATGATGCCGATCTGGCCCTTGTAATTGGCGGCTACAACAGTTCCAATACGGCTCATCTGGCAGAGTTGTGCATGCGCAAGTTCCCGACATATTTCATCAATTCTCCCGCTGAGATCGTATCCGGAGAAACCATTCATCATTTTAATTTTCAGGATCGGAAAATGGAGCAAACCACAGGTTTTCTTCCTGAAAAAGAGGTTACTACCATTATCCTGACCAGCGGTGCCTCCTGCCCCGACAGTTTAGTGGATGCTGTACTGGACCGGTTGTTGGAGTTTTATAGCGGGACGTTATCAAAAGAAGAAGTTTCTGCCGCCATCCGGAACATGCAATAGATCGGGAGAAACCGGCTATTTTTCTCCGGTGCGGGCCTGCTTTTTCACCACCAAACCGATCTCATGCCACATCGAACCGCAACAAACAAACGTACCGGCAAACACATCCGGTTGTTTTAAAGGCCGGCACCGGTCGGTTAGGCAGACCCATCGTACCAACAGCAGCGGGAAACAGAAAAAACCTTGCATCAATCTTCTTTTTCAATGCCAATCCTGCTGATAGCGTACCGCATGGCTAAATTGAGTTGCTCTTCGTGGGTCAGAAAGGTATTGTCGATCACAATGGCATCGTGGGGCTGGCGAAGCGGGGATTCTTTGCGGGTAGAATCGATGCGATCGCGCTGTTTCAGGTTCTCCGCCACCTCTTTCAAGGTTACATTCCGGTTTTTGCGCAGCAGTTCTTCATACCTCCGTCGTGCTCTTACTTCTTTGGAGGCCGTCATGAAAAATTTGAGTTCGGCACCCGGAAAAATAGCGGTACCAATGTCCCGCCCGTCCATTACCACGCCTTTGCCTTTTCCTAAACTCTGTTGGAGGGCTCTTAACTTTTCGCGCACTTCCCGAATACGGCTTACCTCACTTACATGGGATGAAACGGCCATTTCGCGGATCTCTTCTTCTACATTTTCTCCGTTCAGAAAAGTATCTGAAAAGCCTTTGGAGCGGTTAAAAAGAAAAGTGATCTTGATGTTACCGAGATGGGCCACCAACTGATCTACATTGACTTTCCCATCGGTAATCATGCTGTGGCGAAGGGCGTAGAGGGTAATGGTACGATACATGGCACCGGAATCGACATAAACAAAATGAAGTTTACGGGCCAGCTCCTTCGCCAGGGTGCTTTTTCCGCAGGAAGACCAACCATCTATGGCAACATTGAATTTTCTCAAAGGATACGAAGTCTGATGAATATACCTGATCCAAAAGTAGGCACCAGCAATTAAAATAAGAAAAAAACATATCGTTGGTCATCATAAACGCCTAATGCGCCAAACGAACCCATGTATGGGCCGCAATTGTATGCTGTTTGCCGCTTTACGGCTTTTTTCAGGCTTGATCCGAAAAAACACAGCCACTTGCCATAGCTTGCCAGGCTGTTCTGTCTTCCTGAGTAAAGCGCCTGACTTTCAGGTTATTTTAACCGGATCGACTCAAAAAAAGGAACATTTATACCCAAACGACTCCGGTCTGTATCCGAAAGATCGTTTCAGATGCCTAAATTGCACTCCATGTTCCAGATTCGGATATTTTTGTTGTTGATGCTTCTGTTGCGGGTGAACATTTCCGAAACCACAGCACAGCAGCGCCTGAACCGACAGATCGCTTACCCGGAACAACCGGATGCGCAACGCCTTTACCAACAAGAAAACATCCGGAAAATTACGATTCGGAATACGTTATTTAAAGGCGATACTTCTTACCCCAGTAAACTGAGTCGGCACCTGACCATCAGTTCGTCGGGGAACATCATAAAAGATTCGGTTACCACGTTGCGTGGGTATGTAAATGTTTTTATCTACGACAAAAACAACAGACCGGTGCAAGAGTTGTACCGCCGGAACGAGAAAGAGACAAAAACGTTTTATCATTACAAAGATCACGTTCTCGTTCATAAAGAAGAAGAAAAAGACAAGCATGGAAAGGTGTTACGGACGTATCATTACGAATACAATGCTTACGGACTGATCCGCGCCTGCTACCAATACAAGGGTGAGGCAACGGAAGATACGGTGGTGTATACCCGTTTGCATTACACACCCGAAGGAAAGCCGGAGAAAAAAGAAACCCGCAACCGAGCAGAAGGATACCTTTTTACTTTAGAGCACCATTACCTGTACGACAAAAAACACCGCCTGACCCATCTGATTGAAAAAACCGGAGGAGTCGGATCCGTAATCAGGCAATACGATTATCCGAAGGGAAATGTAGTGCGGTATAGCGATTATCCCTCCGGACGGATCATTGATTACCATTACGATGATAAAGGGCTGCTCAGGCAAAAGATCTATTACAAAGTACTGCCGTCCGATCAGGAAGATCAGGTAAAAAAAAGAATACAAGGCATTTCCGATTACCGGTATACGGCAGAAAGAAGCGATTAGATGGAAAAAATTTTACACGTACTCAGCGGCGATGGCATGCGAGTGGCTTTTGATAAAGCCAACCTGAAAGGCGATGTACTGGTTTGGAAGGAATGTTTTTACGAAGGTCCGGTTCCGGCAGGTTTCGACCGTGATTTTTGGAATGCCCGAAGCAATTACCTCGACCTGGCATACGAAGAATATGGCAGCGATAAAGCCCCATACGAAAACTGGCATACCCAAACCCTGCCTGCTGCCCTGCAATCGGATCCGAAAGAAATTTTGCTCTGGTTCGGATATGGTTTGTTTTGCCAGATCAACCTGATGGGGGCACTGGCCTGGCTGCAAAGCCGGAACGTTGCTGCCAGAATAGCCATCGTTTATCCCGGGGAAGGGGAAGACCCGTTGTTACCGGAAAAGTACACTCCGGATCAGATGCAGATTTTTTATGACAAAAAGGTAATCTTAAGCGAAACAGATCTGGAGTTTGCGGATCGGTTCTGGGCATCTTATACCCAAGCTTCGCCGGAACACTTGTTTGCTTTGTCCGATAAAATTCCGCCTGCTTTTCCTTTTTTGTTTCAGGCTTTGCATGCCCACTTTTACCTTTTCCCTTCGCTGTATAACGGGTTAAACCGGATCGAAGAAATTTTGCTCCGCTACATTGAAATGGCATTGCCCGCTTCTATGGAAACCATGATAAAAGGGTTTGCCGAGTTCGGCTATGCATACGGCCTGAACAACTTTCAGGTCATCGGCCACCTGAAGAAGATCAGCCCCTTGCTCATCACTTTCAATGGTCAGGATATCAATAGTTTTACGCCATCACAACAGATGGGGTTTAAAGGAGAAATAACGTTAACCCAACTTGCTGTTGATGTGCTCTGCCACCAAAAGAACTGGCTCAATTTTCACGATTTTCACGAATGGCGAGGTGGTATACTGCTTTCGAAACGAACGAACATGCACTTCTGGGACCCTCTGGAGTTTTGTTTTGTCTGATCTTCCGGGAATTGTTTACAGCATTTCGATGCCCACTCAACCGAGATCCGGATCATTTCCGCTCACATCCAACCGGAAAACGTGATACATTGGACCTACAAGAAAAGAGGACCTTTAACACTTAAAGAGGTATTGCAGGTATTGAGCATTGATGACTATAATTTCCTTTACGTCAACCCATTTCCAGCCTTGTTCTTCAAAGTAGTTGAGCATATCCGTTTCGTTGCCGATCACCTGAACGTTATAGCCCCGGCCAACCCGGATCTTCCCTTCCGGCAAATTCGAAACCTGCCCGCGTAAAGGGTGCGATTCATCAGTACCGATATCAATGGAAATGCTGGCAATAATGCCCTCTTTTTTCAATTTGTGTTTTACCCTTGCAATAAAATAATCCGAACCAGCCCGGCTGGTGTTGGTGTGGTTTGCCTGAGCTACGGCCCCATGTACCATCGATACCAACAAAAAAAAGGCCGACAAACAAAGGGTGTGTATCTTTTTCATCGATCCGGAAATTAAAAAAGCCTCTGATGCATCACACATCAGAGGCTTCCATATGAAAGTATGTAATTTTTAGAATTTAACTGATATCCCGCCAGATAAGAGTGGGTCAATAAGGCCAATTTCGGCATTTAATCCGATGTTTTCGGTAAAGTAGTACCGCATTCCTACAAAAAATCGCAGGGAGAAAGGTAGCAATGTACCTGTATCGGAATCGTTCTCATAACCTGGCTGAGTAGATTCAAACGTCCACGAGCGGAAATTGGTGCCTGCTCCCGCTCCAAAATAAGGGTCTAACACATCGGTAGTAGCGAAGTGATAGCTGAAGCGGCCCTGTATACGAATGCGTTCCATTTTCCAATCGTAATCGTAAACTTCCGTTTCTAAAGTATTATTATCACTATTAAATACCGGGAAAGAATCCTGATAAGAAAGGCCAACAGAATTGTAAATGAAATCAACCCCGACCCCAATTCTATCGGAGAGCATGTACTCTGCCCGAAGGCCAAGGGGGCCGATGCCCGTAGTTTCTACACCGTCAATATTATCATCGACTAGGTCGGTAAGTATTTTGCCAAAATTGGGAGCACCGTAGTAAGGATCAATAATAATACTGCCTTCTTCCACGGCTTGTGCACTGGCGGTGTGGGCACCAACAAATGCAAAAACCACTACGCTTGCGAAAATTAGAGTAATTTTTTTCATGATTAAATGAGTTAAAGGGTTTAAAGATATATTTGGGTTATTAAAAAATTTGCAAATCAATTTTCATAATTTACATCACTTCTTCTATTCTTCTAAAGTACGAATTTAGAAATTAAATTCGCTCCGATCAATTCCAATTAAAAAAATTAGCCATTTTTTATGTTGCAAACGGGGTTAATTTTTACATCATTCCTGTTGTTTCCGAATCAGGTTTAAGGCCGATCCGGCTTTGAACCAATCGATCTGTCCGGCATTATAGGTATGTCTGGCCTTTATTTCTTCCGTACTTCCGTCGGCATGTTTTAACACCAATGTCAGCGGTTTTTCGGGTGCAAATGCATCCAGATCTTTAAAATCAATGATATCGTCTTCCTGTATCTTATCGTAATCCGAAGGGGTGGCAAAGGTAAGCGCAAGCATTCCTTGTTTTTTCAGGTTGGTTTCGTGGATCCGGGCAAACGATCGCACCAGTACGGCCCTTACGCCCAAATGGCGGGGTTGCATGGCGGCGTGTTCGCGAGACGATCCCTCGCCGTAGTTTTCATCTCCTACCACAAGGGTGGAAATGCCTGCGGCTTTATAAGCCCGTTGTGTAGCAGGTACTTCGTCGTATTGCCCTGTCAGTTGGTTTTTAACGAGATTGGTTTTTTCGTTAAAAATGTTTACCGCACCGGTAAGGGTATTGTTGGCAATGTTATCCAAATGTCCGCGAAAGCGCAACCAGGGCCCGGCCATCGAAATGTGGTCGGTGGTGCATTTTCCTTTTGCTTTGATGAGCAAACGCATGCCTGCGATGTTTTTTCCGTTCCAGGGCGCAAACGGGGTTAGCAGTTGCAAGCGCTGCGATCCGGGGTTTACTTCAACGTTAACTTCCGCTCCGCTTTCGGCCGGAGCCAGATACCCCGGGTCTTCTACCGAAAATCCTTTTTCCGGAAGTTCATCGCCGGTGGGCGGATCCAGTTTTACCTGTTTGCCATCGGTGTTGGTGAGGGCATCGGTTAACGGATTAAAATCGAGGGTTCCGGCAATGGCCAGTGCGGTTACCAGTTCGGGAGAAGCCACAAAGGCATGTGTATTCGGGTTGCCATCTGCCCTTTTGGCAAAATTCCGGTTAAAACTGTGTACAATGGTATTTTTTTCTTTTTTCTCTGCACCGGCGCGGTCCCACTGTCCGATACAGGGCCCGCAGGCATTGGCAAATACACTTGCGCCAATCCGGTGGAAAGTATCGATAAAACCATCGCGCTCAATGGTGTAACGTACCTGTTCCGAACCGGGCGTAATGGTAAATTCCGATTTGGCTTTCAGGTTTTTTGCCACGGCCTGTTCTGCAAGAGAGGCCGCTCGTGAAATATCTTCGTAAGAAGAATTGGTACAGGAACCGATCAGGCCTACTTTAATGTCTAATGGCCAGCCGTTTTCACGGGCCACCCGCCCCATCTGACTGATCGGAGTGGCCAGGTCCGGTGTAAAAGGCCCGTTGATGTGGGGTTCCAGTTCGGAGAGGTTAATTTCGATCAGCTGGTCGAAATATTGCTCGGGATTGGCATATACTTCCGCATCGCCGGTAAGGTGTTCTTTAATGCCTTCGGCCAAAGCCGCCACATCGGCACGGCCCGTAGCTTCGAGGTAACGTTTCATCGAATGGTCGTAACCAAACGTGGAAGTGGTGGCTCCGATTTCGGCCCCCATGTTGCAAATGGTTCCTTTTCCGGTACAGGAAAGTGCTGTTGCTCCTTCGCCAAAGTATTCAACAATGGCACCCGTTCCTCCTTTTACGGTAAGAATATCCGCCACTTTCAGGATCACATCTTTTGCAGAAGCCCAACCGTTTAACTGCCCGGTTAACTTTACGCCGATGAGTTTGGGGAATTTTAATTCCCATGCCATTCCGGCCATTACATCTACGGCATCTGCTCCGCCAACGCCAATGGCTACCATTCCAAGGCCGCCTGCATTTACGGTGTGCGAATCCGTTCCGATCATCATCCCACCCGGAAAAGCGTAATTTTCCAATACCACCTGGTGGATGATCCCTGCTCCGGCTTTCCAGAACCCAATGCCGTATTTGTTGGATAC
Source organism: uncultured Flavobacteriales bacterium (assembly GCA_938010565.1). Classification (GTDB taxonomy): domain Bacteria; phylum Bacteroidota; class Bacteroidia; order Flavobacteriales_D; family CALLUQ01; genus CALLUQ01. The sequence continues at coordinate 12,263 of CALLUQ010000098.1, read as the reverse complement.
CGATGCCAAAAAGTCATAAACCTCCTGATTGGTTACTTTTGCTGCTTCCAGATCGTTGCGGGCATTTACCTTTGCCTGAATGAGGTGATCGCAGTGTACGGTGGAAGGTACTGCGGCAGCTTTTTTTCCGGCTTGCATAAACTGAAGCAAAGCCATTTGAGCCGTGGCATCCTGCATGGCCACACGGTCCGGGGCAAAATCCACATAAGACTTTCCACGTTCGTATATTTCTTGTGCTGTTCCATCAAAAAGATGGGCATAAAGAATTTTTTCAGAGAGGGTTAACGGTCGGTTTACGACCTGGCGTGCTGCGGCTATGCGCTCCGGAAAGCGGGCATAGACGGCTTTGATCATTTCAATATCAAAAGCCATATTGAGTATTTATTTTAGATGTTCCAAAAAGTCTGCCGTTGCAGGAACGGCGAATTTAGCAATAATTAAGGTATTTTTGAAAGCTGTTAAACGACCGGATAAAACCGGATAATCAACACGTTTTATATTTTGGGAAAGCGATTTACTGAAAACATCCGGATTGCACTGAGGTCGGTTTCTACACAACGGCTTCGTTCGTTTCTTACTATGAGCATTATTGCTATCGGCATACTGGTTTTGGTAGCCATTCTTACTTTTTTTGATGCGCTTAAAGGAGAACTGATATCGAGTTTTTCCGGGATGGGGTCCAATACTTTCACGATCCAAAATTTCGAACTCTCTTTCAGCGGTGGCCCTCACGGTCGTAAAATGAGGGCCTTCAGGCCGGTTTCTTTTCATCAGGCACAAAAGTTTAAGCAGGTGTATACCTATCCTGCTACGGTTTCTCTTTCGATGGTTGCAACGGGTACTGCCCGCGTTCGGTATCGAAGTAAAGAAACAGAAAGCAATGTACGGGTGGTGGGAGTGGACGAGAACTACTTCCGTACCAGCGGATACCAGCTTGCCGCCGGGCGTGGTTTTTCTGCCGGCGAAGCATCGGCGGGTGGTCGTGTTGCCATTATCGGTTCGGATGTTGTGGAAAAAGTATTTGGTGCACACATTGATCCGGTGGGTAAATACCTCCACATTGGCGATGCCCGTTACCGTGTGGCCGGTGTTTTGAAAAGCAAGGGCAACCGTTTGGGTGCTTCGGCAGACAACCAATGCCTGGTAACGGTTCAAAATGCCCGGCAGTACTTCGGAACCGGCGAAAACTCCTGCAAAATAACGGTTGCAGTGGGCAAGGTTACGGAGTTGGAAAAAGCCATTTCCGAAGCCACAGGGGCTTTTCGTAAAATACGCAAGGTACCTCCGGGCGAGGAGAACACTTTTGAGATTGTTAAAAGTGACCGGATGGCCAAAATTATTGTGGAACAGACGGCCGGGATTTCAGCCATTGCTACGCTTGTAGGGATCATCACATTGTTGGGTGCTGTGGTGGGGTTGATGAATATTATGCTCGTTTCGGTTACCGAACGCACCCGGGAGATCGGAATACGAAAAGCGTTGGGTGCCAGTTCCGGAACCATTCGGCAACAATTTCTTCTGGAAGCAATTATGATCAGTAATTTGGGGGGAGCTGCCGGGATTATACTGGGTGTTGCTTTAGGAAATGTAATTGCTTACACCAGTAATTTTGACTTTGTTATTCCGTGGTTTTGGATGGTTATGAGTGTGATCATTTGTGTGGTTGTGGGGATGATAAGCGGTTATTACCCGGCCGGTAAAGCAGCGGAGCTGGATCCGGTTGATGCGTTAAGGCACGAATAATCCGGGGCCGAAAAACAAGTTGTACGGGTGGATGGTTTGTTTCATGTGAATTGTCATCAGCTTTTATTTCTTCTGCTCTAGTGTTAAGTCAGGTGTACTGTGTCGTATAAGTTGCCGATATTTTTGTTCCGGACAATGCGAAAAATAGGAGCTTAGTATAGCTAAGAGATTCTTTTTCAAAGAAGTCCGGGATAAAAAGATCAAAACTTGGTGCGGCTAAAGTAGGCTTGACTTAACACTAGCTTCAATTTTCCCTTTCAAGTTCACAGAGTAAACTTCGGTTAAACTCTTTATCCTTTGTATTAATTCGGTCATTCGTTTTTTTGATCTATTTTTTGCTCAACAAGTCACGGAATGTTGTGCGGTAACTTGATCGTTTTATAACTCTACATTCTTATCCATAAGAACTTTCAAATAACTCTTACTACCGATAAGTTCATAATCTTCCTCTGGAAGATTTTAGCAAACAAAACCATCTCCGCAAGGGGGAATTCTTATGCATCCACCATGGTTTTTTGTCCATCGTTTATCGAATGCAAACTTAACACACAGAATCAAACGGTGAAGAATGTAGCTGGACGGAAGGCTACGGCAGCCCAACATTAAACTTACAACAATTTAAAAAGCGGAAGCAACGGCAATTCACAAAAGTGCGTTCGGGTTGGGGGAGGGGCATTGGGTACTAAAAAAGGGGCCAATGGCCCCTTTTTGTGCATTGGTTTTCTCCAACCAATGTGGTATCATTACTCCAATCGAATCTTAATAATAGATCAAACGGCGCACCTTTGCAATGTATTTGGCCATACGGATCACTTGCTTGGTGTAGCCAAATTCGTTGTCGTACCATACGTAAAGTACAATGTTCTTTCCATCTTCGGAAACAATCGTTGCGTTGCTGTCAAATACGGAACAACACACATTACCGATAATATCGTTGGAAACCAATTCCGGATTGATCGCATATTTGATCTGATTCACCAAATCACCGGAAAGGGCTGCTTTTTTTAAGGCATCGTTAACCCCGGCAGTATTTGTATTCTTTTTCAGGTTCAGACTGAGGATGGCCAAAGAACCGTTAGGAGTAGGCACACGAACGGCGTTTGCGGTTAGTTTGTTTGCAAGCGACGGGATGACTTTGGTAACGGCTTTTCCGGCACCGGTAGAAGTGATCACCATATTGATGGCAGCCGAACGCCCGCGGCGTGGCTTCTTATGCATATTATCCAGCAAGTTTTGATCGTTGGTATACGCATGTACCGTTTCAATGTGTCCTTTTTCAATGCCAAACTGATCTTCAATTACTTTCAATACCGGTGAAATGGCATTGGTAGTGCAGGATGCCGCAGAATAAATGGCGGTGTTATCCAAATCCAGGTCTTTATGATTGATACCGTACACCACGTTTGGAATCCCATTGCCCGGAGCGGTTAACAGTACTTTGCTGCTGCCTTTCGAAGCCAAATGACGGCTCAATGCCTTCTGATCTTTAAATACTCCCGTATTGTCGATGATCAGCGCATCGTTGATGCCATAAGCAGTATAGTCTACCTCTTCGGGCTGCGGAGCCTCGATCATATACACTACCTGGCCGTTGATGATCAAAGCATTGCGTTCGTGATCCACTTCAACCGTACCATGAAAATCGCCATGAACGGAATCGCTGCGTAACAAAGCGGCACGTTTATCCAGTTGGTCTCCCGAGTTTTTACGCGCTACAATGGCACGCAAACGCAATTGTTGGCCTTTTCCAAATTGTTTGATCAATTCGCGTGCGGCAAGGCGGCCAATTCGTCCGAAACCATAAAGAACAACATCTTTGGGTTTACTTTCCCAACGATCCCCACCAATAAAGCCGGTAAGTTTATCGGTAAGGAAATCGCGCTTGTTGGCATAGTTGGAACCTTCTTCCTGCCACTCGCGTGCCAACCTTCCAATGTCGAGTTTTGACGGTGCAAGGTCGAGCAAGGTCAATTCTTTTGCCAGTTCAGCCGTATGGTAAACCTGAATGGGCTTGTTTACAATTTTTCCTGCATAATCATGCAGATTGAGTACATCGGCAACGGTGAGGTCTATCAGGTGATTTCTGAATACCACCAATTCTACGGACCGATCATAAAGAAGATGGCCAACCGAATTTAACAGATCAACGGCAGCGCGCTCTTTTTTGATGTATTCGTTCATTTCCGACTCGTAGCCTTTTTTTTGTTCAGGCATGTCCACAACTTCAGCCATTTAAGGATTGTATAAGAGAGTGAATAAAAAGGGATCTGTGTTGATTATCCGAGGTAAGCCTTCAGCAATTTACTGCGTGAAGTATGGCGCAAACGGCGAATGGCTTTTTCTTTGATCTGACGTACGCGTTCGCGGGTCAGGTCAAACTTCGATCCGATCTCTTCCAGTGTAAGGCCATGGTTCATTCCGATTCCGAAGAACAGTTTGATCACATCGCGCTCGCGCTCTGTTAAAGTGGAAAGAGAACGTTCGATCTCACGTTGAAGGGATTCACTCATTAATCCGGTATCGGCATTCGGAGAATCCTGATTGACGAGTACATCCAAAAGCGAGTTATCCTCTCCGTCTACAAATGGAGCATCCATGGAAACATGGCGGCCGGATACGCGAAGCGTATCGGCTACTTTATCTTCGGTAATGTCGAGTTGAGCAGCAAGCTCATCGGCACTTGGAGGGCGCTCATACTGCTGTTCCAACTTAGAGAAAGCTTTGTTGATCTTGTTTAAAGACCCTACTTGGTTCAGCGGCAAACGAACAATACGGGATTGTTCTGCCAATGCCTGAAGAATGGATTGACGGATCCACCATACGGCATAAGAAATAAATTTGAAACCCCGTGTTTCATCAAAACGTTGTGCTGCTTTAATAAGACCAAGGTTTCCTTCGTTGATCAAATCAGGGAGAGAAAGCCCCTGATTCTGGTATTGTTTGGAAACAGATACAACAAAACGCAGGTTGGCTTTGGTGAGTTTCTCAAGTGCAGTTTGGTCTCCTTGCTTGATCCGACGGGCAAGCTCTACCTCTTCGTCTGCGGTGATCAGGTCTTCCCGACCGATTTCCTGCAAGTATTTATCCAGTGACTGACTTTCGCGGTTGGTGATCGACTTTGTTATCTTGAGTTGTCTCATCTATTCTAATCGATTATGGTGAGGAATGTTACCCTCAAAATCCGGTTTTATAAAATCTCAGCAAATGTAGTCCATTGTTGGTTTCGAAGCAAGGCGATTTAAAAAATCGCAGATATCAAATTTTCAACAAGTGTACAACACCTGTGGGTAACTTTTTTGTTAATGATTTGTGAATATGACGCAAACTTTTGCAAAATATTGCTTTTCAAAGGGAGAGAAACATAAAATACCTTTGGGGTCTACGGGCATTAAAAAAACAATTTAAAAATGGGTTCAACCAAAATCCAAAAGCTCCCTCTTTTTGTTTGAAACACGGCGTTTCAAAATTCCACAGAAATCGGATGAAGCATTGCTTAGGATGCTTTAATCAACTTGTTTTCAGTAATATGGAGATTCGCCATGGCTTTTGATTGAACCCTGATGCCGGGCTCGGAATACGTGTTCATGGTTCGCCCGGAAGCTCCCCAAAAAGAGATCCCGGAATGGTTCCGGGATCTCTATCTTTTCAAAACAAAATGGGTACGGAGGCCGCACGGTAATGTTATATTCCAAAACCGTAATATGCTTTCGTTCCGTTGGGGTAAACCCCTTCGATCAAAACGCCCCCTTTTTTGTTTTCCAACAAGCGGATGAGTTGTTCCGAAGAGGTTACTTTTTCCTTATCAATACGGGTAATAATGAAACCTTCGCGGATGCCCGACCCCCTGAGCTTTCCTCCGGTGATCTTACTGATCTGTACGCCACCGTCGATTTTAAGTGCCTGTCGATCGGATTCGTTTACATCGCTGAAGTTTGCACCCAGCGCAGTGATGATCTTGGAGGCCTTGGTGGCCGCTGCAAGCGTGGTGTTGCCTTCGTGGTTACGCAGTACCACATTCTTCACAATATGGGTATCATCACGATAAAGGGTTACAGCGACTTTATTGCCCGGACGGAAACGTCCGATCTGTTCCTGCAACTCAGGTACATTATCCACTTTTACCGCACCTACATGGGTAATGACATCTCCTCTTTTAATGCCTGCTTCAAATGCCGCTCCACCCGGAGTCAGGTCGGCTACAAAAACACCTTCCAGGTTTTCCAGGCCCTTTGCATCGGCCAGTTGTTGGTCGATATCGCGGATGCTGACGCCGATAAAAGCACGTTGCACTTTACCAAACTCAAGCAAATCATTGGTTACTTTCCGGACAATGTTTACCGGAATGGCAAAGCTGTATCCGGCATAAGATCCGGTTTGTGAAGCAATGGCCGTGTTAATGCCTACCAGATTTCCTTTGGTGTTGACCAATGCCCCGCCACTGTTTCCGGGGTTAACAGCCGCATCGGTCTGAATGAAAGACTCTAGCGGGAAAACAGCATTATTAGGATCGGAATGCAACAGGTTGATGCTGCGTCCTTTTGCACTTATAATTCCTGCGGTTACCGTATTATTCAGATTAAACGGGTTGCCCATAGCAAGTACCCATTCGCCAACTTTTACCTGGTCCGAATTGCCAAAGTTAACGTTGGGCAATCCTTTTTCTTCAATGTGTATTAAAGCCAGGTCGGTGGAAGGATCCGTGCCCACTACCGTAGCGGAATAGGTTTTTTTATTGAACAACGTTACGCTGATCTTATCGGCACCATCGATCACATGGTTGTTGGTTACGATGTAGCCATCGTTGGATATGATAACACCGGAACCCGTAGATCTGGCCGTACCATTTGGTTTTCCGTAAAAGAAATCCCGGAAAGGGTCGATGCTTTGTGTGCTTTGGTGTACCTGGCTGGTAATGTGCACCACCGAATTGAGTGAACTTTCCACTGCCATCGTAAAATCGTAACCTGCATCGGGCAGAACCATAGGCAAATTGACCTGACGCAGAGGGGGACTTTCGGCGGGTAAGCTTTGTGCAACCGGCTTGGTATGGTTTTGGAGGTGAGCCTCGGGTTGGGAGGGGGTTTCGGGTGTAACAAGATAAAAAGTGCCGAGAGCAATGGCCGCACCCAGGCATGCAGTGGCTATGGTATGAATGATCCTTTTCATGCTGTTTTTCCAATTAAGTTTTTTTAAATATAAAACCGCAAACGTGTACCGGTGGCTGTTTGTGGTCCCTGATCCTGAAACGACAACTACTGTGCCGATGTTATGAGGTGTCCTGTTAAATTTTGTTAACTCATTTTGGGAGTACAGGCTTCCTTTCGGGATCAAATTTTTAGTAATTTCGGGATAATTTTTTGCTTTTTCGGGGGTATGGCTGCTTCAAGCACTTCAAAAATAGGTTTCTGGCCAGGCGTTCTGCTGGGTATTTTACTCGGCGGCGGCGGAGTTTGGCTGATGCTGAACGGACCGAAAAAGGATTCTCCCATACAGCAGACTTACCGTTTGCAACCCTTACCACAGGTGGCCGTACACACTCCGCCTTTTAACCAGGCTTCTGTTGCTGCGGAAACAACAGAAACGGAAACAAAAGAACGGAGTACACTTGTTCCTGAAAAAAAGACCGGAACGGGTACTGCTGAAATGGAACCGGACCACCGCATTCCGGGAAAAAAAGACAATCTGACAGATACGACTCCGATCATGGCACTTTCGGATAATTTGTCTGAAAAGAAGGCCACAACAAGGCTTTACCAACCGGATAAAGTACGAATCCGAAAAGATATGCTCATTAAAATGTGCGACCTGGATCTGAACTGGATCGGAGAAGCATCCGCAACATCCGACAGCACCGTTCGTAAAGCAGGGGCATTACACGGAGTGAAAACAGCGGGAACAAGCACTGTTTTTCAAACGGAATTCTGGTCATCTCCGGTCAACTACCAAGGATATAAAATAGGGAAGAATAAATTGATGCTGTACGGTATACAGACCCCCGATTCGGTACAATTGTTTGGCAATGAGTCGGCTTATTTTTTGTTGGTCAATAAAGACCTCTTTCGTTTGCAAACCACCGATGAGTTCAGGCCTTTTCAGAAGGAAAAAAGCCCCTTCATCCGGCAATTGATCGAACCATGAACCTTTCTTTTCATAAATACCAGGGAACGGGCAACGATTTTGTAATGATCGATCACAGAACACCAACTCTCGACATTACTCCGGAGCTGATACAACGCCTTTGTGATCGCCGTTTTGGTATCGGTGCCGATGGATTGATCTTGATAGAAGAGCATTCCGACCTGGATTTCCACATGATCTATTACAACGCCGATGGCAGCCAGAGTTTTTGTGGCAATGGAAGCCGGTGTGCCGTAGCTTTTTGTGCACGTTTGGGTAGGATTGGGAAACACACCCGGTTTCTCGCGACCGATGGCGTGCACCAAGCCGTAATAACCGGAACGGAAAGGGTAAAACTGGCCATGCATGAAGTAACCGCCGTTGAAGAAAACGAAGGCGATTATTACCTGAATACCGGTTCCCCTCACTTTGTTCGTTATGTGGCAGACGTAGAGGCTGTTGATGTAAAAACAGAAGGTGAAAAAGTGCGGTACGATACCCGCTTTAAAGCGGAAGGAATCAATGTAAACTTTGTACAGGAAACAGAGCATGGCATCCGCATCAGAACCTATGAACGAGGGGTGGAAGGAGAAACCTTAAGTTGTGGTACCGGAGTAACGGCGGCAGCCATCACCGCTCATTTGCGTGGTGTTGTAAACCATGGTCGTTGTTTCATAGAAACAAAAGGCGGCCGGTTGGAGGTGCAGTTGAAAAAAGCGGCCCCGCAACGCTTTTATGACCTCTGGCTGGAAGGCCCCGGAAATTTTGTATATGAAGGAAGTATCCCTGTCTGAATGGACGTTAAACGGAGTGGAACCACTCGATGAACAGGCGCTGAAAACGGGGGTCAGCATGGCTTTGATCGGTACCGACGAAGCACCGCCACACTTGCTTTTAATTGTGGGCGAACGCTTTTATTCGTTGGATATAAAAGGCATCACCTTAGGTTCCGACACCACCGGTTTGCTGAAATTTCTCAGGCGAACAAAAAAAAAGGCTGCATTTGTTCAGCTCATTTTTGAGGTATCGCCGGAAGCGGCCCGCAAACGCATCGAAAACATCCTGCGGCAACATACCTGTGTTTCTGAAGAGGTAACCTGCCTGGCACCCATTTGTTTTTTCTGCAACCAATTGAGCAAAGCCGACCTGGGGCCGGTTCGGTTTGTTTTTGATCTGGTGCAAATCCTTTCGGAACACCGGGAAACAGGCGCTGTTTTTGTACTCAACCAGGAGGAAAAAGTGCTGACAGACAAACGGCTTCACCTACCGCTGTACAACATGGAAAAAGTGCGGAAAAACATCAGAGGCAAGCAACGGGAAGCACGGTAAAAAACACGTTTTCCATGCAATTGGTCAAATCCTTTTTACAAAGGGCCTCCCTGAAAAGATCGGCAAAGATTCCGTAACTTTCCCCGCTCAGAACCCAATTATGTTGGAAGGTGATCGTTTATGGTTAAGAAGTCTGGAACCCGATGATGTTGAGGTGCTCTACCGTTGGGAGAATGATCCGGAGGTATGGAAAATAAGCCTGAGTATAACTCCCATTTCGAAGCAGATGCTTTCGGAATACGTCAACTCCGTACACGATCTATACCTGCAACGCCAGTTGCGCCTCATGATATGTAAAAAAGAAGATAAACTACCTGTTGGTACCATCGATATGTTTGAATTTGATCCTTTTCACCAACGGGCAGGTGTAGGCATTCTCATATCCGAAGGCCAGCATCGCCGGCAAGGCTATGCAACAGAAACATTGAAAATTTTGTCGGGTTATGCCTTTAAAATACTCGGATTACGCGGGCTTTTTGCCCACATCGCGGCAAGCAACCGGGCCAGTGTGAAGTTGTTTGAAAAAGCAGGGTATCGTAAAACCGGAACCCTGAAAGATTGGATACGCATGGGCGCCGATGTTTGGGAAGATGCATATAAAATGCAGTTGATGGGACCGGACTGGATGAACGAACAACAGCGGTGAATAAGCAAAGGAAAAAGAAAAAAAGCAAGAACACCATCGGAAAGATCGGGTGGGTACTCTTCCTTGTGGGGTTGGGCATTGGGGGGTGGAAAGGTTGGGATTATTATCAACGCATTTATGCTCCCAGTGTTTTGTCAGAAAACCCCGGATTCCTTTTTATCCCTTCCGGTGCAGATCAGGCCGATGTGATCGATTTGTTGGTGAAAGGTCAGTTTGTGAAAAACAAAGATGCATTCGCCTGGCTGGCCGATCAGAAAAATTACAAAGAGAAAAACATTGTTCCCGGCAAATACAAAATCCGAAAAGGGTGGAACAACAACGAACTGATTAACCATTTACGGGCTGGCAACGGGGTGTTGGAAGTGACCGTTCAGTTCGGACAACTGCGCAGCAAACAACAATTGGCCGGGCACCTGGCTGCCAACATCGAAGCCGACTCCGCCGAAGTGCACCATTGGCTTACCCATCCGGATTCGATCGGTCGTTATGGTTTTAACCATGAAACCATCTGGGCGCTTTTTATTCCCAATACGTACAGGGTCTCCTGGGCAACTTCCGCATCGCAACTGATGCAACGGATGGCTGAAGAGTTTAAAAAATTCTGGACAACGGAAAGAAAAGCAAGAGCAAAAGCACTGGGAATGTCGCAATCCGAAGTGGTTACCCTGGCCTCGATCGTATATTGGGAAACCAAAAAACCGGAAGACATGCCCCGGGTGGCAGGGGTTTACATCAACCGTTTAAAGATCGGGATGCCCCTTCAGGCCGATCCGACCCTCATTTTTGCTTTGGGCGATTTTACCATACGCCGGGTACTCGACAAGCACAAACGGGTAGATTCGCCTTACAACACCTACAAGCATAGGGGTTTGCCTCCGGGGCCTATCATCATTCCGCCCGTTGCTTTTATAGATGCGGTGCTGAATTATGAAAAGCATGAATACTATTATTTCTGCGCTAAGGAAGATCTTTCGGGATATAGCAACTTTGCCAAAACGTACCGGCAACATCTGGTGTATGCCAGAAGGTATCAGAAAGCAATGAACAAAAGAGGCATTTACCGATAAAATCGGTTTTGCCACGTTTGCCGGCCCCACGCCGGAACCCGGAATAAGGAGGGCTTCGGGGACAGGGTTTGCGCTTCGGGTTTATGCCAAAGCCACCTCATAAAGCCCGTATTTTTGGTACTTTAGCAACTTGTTTGAAAAAAAAGGATGAAAAAAAACGTGAGAAAACTTGGGTTGATGGTGACGGGATTGTTCTTTGTTTTCCATGGTTTTGCTCAGGAAAGCCATGAAGCAGAAGAAAGTAGTTTTAATCCGTGGTTTATTGGCGGGACCGGAGGAGCGTATTTTGCCCACAACAGCAGCGCTTCCTTTTACAACGGCACCGGAACTTACGGCATCAATTGGATTTTTGGGATACAACATTACAGCGATCAGATCAAAGCCCAGCTGGGTTTGGACCAGCAGGCATTTTATTTGGGTGAAGTGCCGGAAAATATGACTTACCGGCCTGGGTTTACCATTGGTTTAAACGGAGGGTACCGGTTCAACAAGGCTTCAAATTTCTTTTTCGACCTCAACATTACAACGTTTAAACTGAAGGATGTTTACACCATTTATGTAGACGATCCCATTAACTTCGAACCCACCATTTACCCTCAAGTGATTATTGGCGAGGAAAAAAGGCTCCATATAAACATCGGGTATCGGCATTTGTTCGGCGGATCGCAAACACGTGCCTTTCTGGAAGTTGCAGGATCTTTTAATGATTTTGAAGTAATGTCAAATACCATTTCGGTAGGGAACATCAGCTACAACCTGATCCGTCCTGTAATTCCCAACAACCCGCACCAAAACATTCAATTTCAAACCGGAGGTTCCGGAATAGGCGGGGTAGCAGGAGCTGGTATCCATTACAAAATGAACAACGATTTTTCTTTCGATTTCGGGCTGCATGCCCGGATGGATAAGGTGGTGCTCAATCCCAACATCGAAAACGTTTACAAACCGCAATTTGTGGCGTTTACACGCATCATTTTCAAATAGATGAAATTTTGAAAATCAAACCTTCCGAAATAAAAAACGGTATGCCACGAAGAAGTGACAAATTTTCCGGGCGTATGTTCTTTATCCGTTCCTCTGCCTGCTTCTGATAAAACCACCTCATTCCTCATTGAATACAAAATGCATTCTTCCGGTATGCATTGTCGGAATATTGTTTCGCACATTGCGCATGTATGGTATGCAATACCGACTGCCACTTCAATAATCCGAGAGGTTTATGTTTGATCTGACCTATCCACCGAAAGGGATGATGAAACTTTTTCCGGCAGGCCCTGCTTATTTAACGATCAGTTTTTTTGACGAAACAAAATCATCAACGTAAACTTTTACAAAGTATAACCCTTTTGGGTATTCTGATA
>CALLUQ010000097.1 GCA_938010565.1 uncultured Flavobacteriales bacterium | reverse complement strand
GTTATGGCTAGGTCTAGGGGCTTTTAATGTGAATGGCAAATGAGGCACGAACCCTTGCCCTTGCGGATACTACAACCATCCGGAAAAATTATGTGTTTGCCCGCCGGGGTTGGTGCAACGCTACCTCAATCGGGTATCGGGTCCTTTGCTCGATCGCATCGATCTGCATGTGGAAGTTACGCCTGTGCCTTTCGACGACCTGAGTGCAAAGCGTTATACGGAAGACAGTGCTTCCGTGAGAGAACGGGTACAAAAGGCACGTTTCATTCAAGACCAACGTTTTGCACACAGTAAAACGGTTTTTTGCAATGCTCGCATGCGTTCGCGGATGGTGCAGGAGGTTTGCGGCATTGATCAGTCGGGCCGCAACCTGCTCAAAAACGCCATGGACCGGCTGGGGTTTTCTGCCCGTGCTTATGATCGTATTCTGAAAGTAGCGCGAACCATTGCCGATCTGGAAGAAGAAACGTTGATCAAAACCGTGCATTTGGCAGAGGCGATCCAATACAGAAGTCTGGATAGGGAGGATTGGGCCGGATAACATTGGTCACTATCGTATGTTGTTTCCCGCTTTGTCGTTTTCTTCAGATCAAGTCTGAAAAAAACGCAGTACTTTATCCGCGAACTTCGTGTCATTTTTGGCAAACGCGGCTACCACAGCCCATCATTATGCTTGTTTGAAAATCCACCTTGTAAAAAACCAGTCAACCGGTTGTTTTTCAGTCTGTCCGGGTTAGGCATTAGAATAAAATGGCAACGCAAACATTCGTCCGAGGAACAGGATTATCCTGCCATGAAACTCCCGCTGTGCCTATCTTGTGCATCCCCTCTGAGCATTTCGAAGGAGGTGGTTACGATGGCTTCCGCATCGTAGGCACATTCGCGGTGCAATTCCGCTTGTGTGCCATGGTGTACAAAACGATCCGGAATACCCAGGCGTTTTACACGGCATGCATACCCGTGATCTGCCATAAACTCAAGCACTGCACTTCCCATACCTCCATGGATGGTCCCATCTTCGAGGGTGATCAGCTGATCGAACTTTCCAAACACTTCATGAAGCAATACTTCATCTATGGGTTTAACAAAACGCATATCGTAGTGCGCTGCGGAGATGCCCGATCTTTCCAGTGTTTCACAAGCTTCCGTAGCATAATTCCCGACATGCCCGATCGAAAGAATGGCAATGTCTGCCCCTATCTTTAAACGACGGCCGGTTCCTATTTTAATGGCTTTCATGGGTGTTTTCCATTCTGGCATTACACCGCTACCACGCGGGTATCGAATGGAGATCGGGCCTGCATTTTTTTTCAATTGTGCTGTATACATCAGGTTGCGCAACTCCGATTCATTCATCGGTGCAGCTACAACCATATTAGGGATGCAGCGGAGATAGGCCATATCATAAGCACCGTGGTGGGTAGCACCATCGGCTCCAACCAAACCGGCTCTGTCCAAACAAAAAACAACGTGCAGGTTTTGCAGTGCTACATCGTGGATCACCGAATCGAAAGCACGTTGCATGAAGGAGGAATAGATGTTGCAAAAAGGCACCTGCCCTTGTGTAGCCAAGCCGGCACAGAAAGTTACGGCATGTTGTTCTGCAATCCCAACGTCAAATGCGCGATCGGGCATGGCCTCCATCATGATATTGAGAGAGCTTCCCGTTGGCATTGCAGGCGTAATGCCCATGATGTGTTCGTTCTGTTCGGCCAATTCTACAATTGTATGACCGAAAACTTCCTGGTATTTGGGTGCCTGCGGATTTTTCGGTACTACCTTAATGATCTCGCCTGTTTCTTTGTTGAAAATACCGGGGGCATGCCATTTGGTAGCCGATCCTTCTTCGGCCGGTTTATAGCCTTTGCCTTTTTTGGTGACTGCATGTAACAATTTAGGGCCCGGAATGTCTTTTAAATCTTTCATTACCCTTACCAGAGCCTCCACATCATGGCCGTCTACCGGACCAAAATAACGCCATTTCAAAGACTCGAAATAGTTGCTATGCTTCAGCATCGAGGTTTTCACGGCATCGCTTACCTTTTGGGCAATGCCTTGGGCATGGGGGGCAAATTTCGAAATTTTTCCAAGCATGTCCCACACTTCTTTTTTGACCTTATTGTAGGTATGAGAAGTGGTGATATCGGTCAGGTATTCTTTCAGAGCCCCTACATTGGGGTCGATGGACATGCAGTTGTCGTTCAGTACCACCAACATGTTGGTATTTTCCACACCACCATGATTCAGGCCTTCGAAGGCTAATCCGGCGGTCATGGCTCCGTCGCCAATTACAGCAATGTGGTTGCGATCATTTTTTTGATAACGGTTGGCTACCGCCATCCCAAGTGCCCCTGAAATAGAGGTGGAACTGTGACCAACGCCAAAGGTGTCGTACGCAGATTCGCTTCTTTTGGGAAACCCGCTCAAACCGCCATAAGTACGGTTGGTGTGAAAATTTTCCCGACGACCGGTTAAAATTTTATGACCGTATGCCTGGTGGCCTACATCCCATACCAACTGATCTGCGGGAGTATTGAATACATAATGGATCGCAACGGTTAACTCCACTACACCAAGGCTGGCTCCAAAATGGGAGTTGCCAATGTGTGAGATCACATCAATGATGTAATCACGAAGTTCATTACAAACTTGTGGAAGGTCATCCGGATTAAAATTCTTCCTGAGGTCTTCCGGGTAGATAATCTGACTGAGGTACGGGCCTGTCGTAAATTTGTTTTTCATTCGCTGGCTTGCGGGTCGTTAAGCAAATATAATACTAAAAATGTTCTGTTTCTCTATTATAATTGGCACGCCATTTAAAAAAACAGAAACCCTTCCTGGTCCTTCCCAAGATCGGGAAAGGCTAGGAAGAATTTGCAGATTACGCTATAAATTCTTAGCTCTTGGTAAAAGTGGTGATATCGGAATAGGCGGTTGAAGAACCGGCGCTTGAGTCGCTGGTACGGTTAATTTTTGTGATCATTTCTTTGTTCTTCAGCCGATCGATCAACACCAGAGAGGCATTGTTGAATCCGGTGTAAATATGGTTGGTAGGAGTGGTTAAACCGGTACTTACAATAGACTTGACAGAAAAAACGACGCCTTCTTTGTTTTTGATTTCACCTTCTTTGTTTTTCTTGACCCACATCCAATTGCCAATAGTGGTGGTGACGGAGGGTACCTGAAAACTAGGCGGGATCGTTATGCCTCCTGTTTTGGTAAGCGTTAGCGTTTCGATCATGATGAATGTACCATCTTTGTCAATGGTGTTGGTCAGCGTATAGCCGTATTCATTAACAGTGCTTAATACGGTATCCATCACTCCGTTTTGTGAAACCTCCACCGTTTCTTTCATAACGCTGCCTGAGATGCTGCGGTTCGTAATGGTAATGGTAACAACGTTGGCAACCATATCCACCTGAACATCTTTGCTGGTGCTTTCCTGTGTGGAAAGTACCCAATCACCTGTAAGGCGGCCTGTACGCGATTTAAGGGAAAAAAACGGATCGTTGTCTCCTTTTTTGCAACTGGTTAAAGAACTGCATGCAAGTGCAATTGTTGTGAATGCGATCAGTACTCGTTTCATGATAATGCAGGGTTTTAGATCATTAGGGTTTATAAATACAATGCCAAATTTGGCTTTTATTTGGATAAAAGCCAAATTTGGCATTGATCTTCACCGAAAATAAGTCTGATCTCCCCGAATTAAATAGGCTTCAATTCAAACCCTTCCTCCAGAAACTTCGTAGTAAAATCACCTTTTCTGAATTTTTCATTTTTCATCAGCTGCGAATGGAAAGGAATGGTGGTTTTTATCCCTTCTACGATATATTCACTCAGTGCCCGTTCCATTTTGGTGATAGCTTCTTCGCGTGTTTGAGCTACGGTGATGAGTTTAGCGATCATGGAGTCGTAATTGGGCGGAATGGTATATCCTGCATAAACGTGTGTATCAATCCGGATCCCATGTCCGCCCGGCTCGTGATATTCCTGAATATTCCCGGGGCTTGGGCGAAAATTATTATGCGGATCTTCGGCATTGATCCGGCATTGAATGGCATGCATTTGAGGTTCGTAGTTCTTTCCTGAGATTTTTTTTCCGGCAGCAATTTTGATTTGCTCTTTGATAAGATCAAAGTTGATCACCTCTTCGGTAATGGTGTGTTCTACTTGAATACGGGTATTCATTTCCATAAAGTAAAAGTTCCGGTGTTTATCTACCAGAAACTCTACCGTACCCACTCCTTCATAGTTCACTGCCTTGGCTGCTTTGATCGCTGCTGCGCCCATTTTCTTGCGAAGGGCAGTGGTCATAAACGGAGAAGGCGTTTCTTCCACCAGCTTCTGGTGGCGGCGTTGTATAGAGCAATCGCGCTCAGACATATGGCAACAAGTACCAAATTGGTCTCCTGCAATCTGAATTTCGATGTGGCGGGGTTCCTCTATGAACTTCTCCATGTACATCCCATCATTTCCAAAGGCAGCGGCTGCTTCCCTGCGGGTACTTTCCCAGGCATCTGCTAACTCTTCGTCGTTCCAGGCCACTTTCATCCCTTTACCCCCGCCACCTGCGGTTGCTTTGAGCATGATGGGGTATTTGATTTCGTGGGCCACACTTGTGGCTTCTTCCAGGCTTTTAAGAATTCCTTCCGAGCCGGGCACACATGGTACACCTGCAGCCAACATCGTGGCTTTGGCATTGGCTTTGTCGCCCATGCTTTCAATTTGTTCCGGTAAAGCACCTATAAATTTGATGTTATTTTCCTGACAGATCTTAGAGAACCTGGCATTTTCGGACAAGAACCCATACCCCGGATGGATGGCATCGGCATTGGTAATTTCAGCCGCCGCAATGATGTGTGGGATCTGAAGGTAAGAATGAGCACTGGAAGGAGGTCCGATGCATACCGCTTCGTCTGCAAAACGTACGGGAAGGCTATCTTTATCGGCCGTGGAGTATACGGCTACCGTTTGAATGCCCATTTCTTTACAGGTACGGATGATCCGCAAAGCGATTTCTCCGCGGTTTGCGATTAGAATTTTCTTAAACATGAGGCAACGGATTGGTTGAACACTGTGTTCCCGTATCGGCTTAAGCCGGTTTTACAAGGAACAATGGTTGATCGTATTCTACAGGCGAAGCATCGTCGATCAAAACTTTAACGATCTTTCCGCTTACTTCCGCTTCAATTTCATTAAAAAGTTTCATCGCTTCTACAATGCAGATTACCTTACCCGGTGAAACATCATCCCCTACACTTATAAAGGGAGGCTTGTCGGGGCCCGGTGAACGGTAGAATGTGCCAATCATGGGTGACTTGATGGTGATGAGATCGGAAGCATCTTCTTTTGCCGGTTTTGCAGGAGTTTCTACCGGTACGGCAACAGGAGGGGGAGCCATCTGAACTTGCGGCATCGTTGGTATATGAGTGGGCATCATCATTTGAGCCGGCATTTTTTCCATCTCAAGATTACCTTTCCCTCGTTTTTTAGGCAAAGGGTCTGATTTTATGATGATTTTGAAATCTTTTTGCTCGATCTCAACCTCGCTGACGCCTGATTTTGAGACAAACTTAATCAGGTCCTGGATTTCATTGATATTCATGATTCTTTGCTTTAGTAGTCTACAAATGCACCAAGAAAAAAGGTAAAGGTATAAAATCCCTCCTAACGGGGATTGTATGCCCATTTCAAATAAATCGCACCCCAGGTAAACCCTCCTCCAAATGCAGATAGTATGATATTATCTCCTTTTTTCAATTGATTTTCCCATTCCCATAAGCACAGTGGAATGGTACCGGAAGTCGTATTGCCGTACTTCTCAATATTGATCATTACTTTCTCTTCCGAAAGGCCCATGCGATTTGCTGTGGCAGAAATGATACGCAGGTTGGCCTGGTGAGGCACCAGCCAGTCAACGGTATCACCGGTAAGGTTGTTGCGTTCCATGATCGCTACCGAAACGTCGGCCATATTGGAAACGGCATATTTAAATACGGCGCGGCCTTCCTGATAAATAAAATGTTCGCCGGCGGCTACATTTTCAGGGGTAACAGGAGTTCTGGATCCACCCACTGGCTGAAATAAAAATTCACGGCCGCTGCCATCGTTTTTCATAATGGTATCGATGATGCCGAGGTTTTCGGTATTGGGTTCCAGCAATACGCCCCCTCCTCCATCGCCAAAAATGATACAGGTAGCCCTGTCGGTATAGTCTAAAATGGAAGACATCACATCGGCTCCGATCACCAGTACTTTTTCGTATTTTCCGGATTCGATGAACTGTGTTCCTACGGTAAGGGAAAACAAAAAACCGGAACAAGCTGCATTCAGGTCAAACCCCCAAGCTTTGGTTGCTCCTGCTTTATCACAGATGATGTTCGCAGTAGCCGGAAACCGGTAATCGCCGGTAATGGTTCCTACAATGATTAAATCTAACTCCGTCGGTGAAATGCCTCTCTTGTCACAAATTTCTTTCACAATTTCCACCCCGATATCCGAAAGTGCTTTTTCAGGATCTTTCAGAATGCGACGTTCCTTGACTCCGGTACGTGTAGTAATCCATTCATCGCTGGTATCGACCATCTTTTCGAGGTCTTTGTTCGATAAAATGCTTTCCGGCACATACCCGCCAACAGCTGTTACAGCAGCAGTGATCTTTCCCATCAGTTGAATGCTTCGTTAATTCGGACGGGGAGCTTTGCTTCCACCACCTCTTTGGTTAACAGCAACATGTTTTTAATGGCTGTTGCATTGGATATTCCATGTCCGATCACTACATTGGAATTGATTCCCAAAACCGGTGTTCCTCCGTAGTTTTCGTAATTAAACCGATCAAAATATTCATCCGAAAGCCCTCTGCGGCGGATCAGGGCATAAAAAGCTTCCGCTTCTTTTAACACCACATTGCCCGTAAACCCATCACAAACCATTACATCCACTTCATCGCTAAACAAATCGCGGCCTTCAATGTTTCCAATAAAATTAAAGTCGGTTGAATCTTTCATGATCTCGTGGGTGGCCTGAGTAAGCAAGTTTCCTTTTTCTTCTTCTTCGCCAATATTAAGCAGCCCTACGCGAGGGTTTTCTATTCCATGTACATATTCTGCATAAAGGGATCCTAATATTGCGAACTGGTAAAGCACATCGGGCTTGCAATCGGCATTGATCCCAACATCCAGAATGATGCCTACTCCACCGTCTTCGCGGGGCATAACAGAAGTAATGCACGGGCGAATAATGCCTGAAATGGTACGCACCGTGTACATGGCTCCAACCAGCATTGCTCCTGAATTTCCGGCACTGGCAAAGGCGTCAATCTTCTTTTTTTTAAGGAGATCGAAACCAATGGTAATGCTGGAGTTCTGTTTTTGATTGAATGCCCGCGTAGGATGATCCGACATGGCAATGATCTCGGTTGTATTCACGATATCATAATCGGCAATATTTTCCGTTTCGCGTTTGAGGATCTCAATGATCCTGGCCTTTTCGCCAATAAGTACCAAGCGTACTTCGTCGCTTAGCTCTTTATTCGCTTCTATAGCACCTAAAGTAGTGGCTTCAGGCGCATAATCTCCGCCCATTATATCGATGCCAATACGCATAGAGAATCTTCTACACCTTTTGGTGGATTAAAGGTTTCAAAGATATAAATCTATTGAAGAACGGAGCCCGATCAGGCTACTTCTTTTTCCATTACTACTCTGCCTTTATAAAAAAGCTTGCCTTCGTACCAGTGTGCACGATGCATCAGATGTGGCTCGCCGGTCGTTTGGCAATGAGCAATGGTAGGCGCAGTTGCTTTGTAGTGCGTACGGCCTTTATCTCTTCTCTGTTTTGAGGTTTTTCTCTTAGGATGTGCCATGGTTCCTCTATTTAAAAAGTATCCTTTTTCTTATTTAATCCAATTGGTCTTTCAACCCTTTGAGAGCGGCCCAACGCAAATCGTCCGGCTCTTTTTCGTTTTCTGTTGTATCTCCGGGCAACATATCATTTATCCGTTGTAATGCGGTTGCATTGCAATCGGATTCATGATGTGCCCGTTTTGCCGGAAGTTGAAGAAGGATCAGTTCGTATATGTAATGACCCGCCTCTATTTGCCAAGAATTTTCCGGGATGATATCGATCTCTTCCGTTTCCTCATAGCTGCCGGTACCAAATTTAATGATTTGTTGCTGTGTCCCTTCCAGCCTGAGGGTGAGAGGGTCATTGCAGCGATCACAAGCTACATCTGCGGTTCCGGCTACCTGTATATCCAAAACGATAATCGTTTCTTTTTTCTCCAGTATTAACGTTACATCAAATGCACATGCATCAAACGCATCATTCTCAAAAGCCTGAAAGAACGTGGTGCCTACTTTAAAGTTGTAGGCATGTTTACCCAATTTTAATCCTGCAAAAGGAAGGAAAAATTCCTTCGGAACTTTATGATGGTGCTTTTGCACATTTCAAAAATTGAGGATCGCAAAGGTAGCTATTCTATTGCAAATAAAAAACAAGGCGAGCGGTTCTTTCGGAGGCGTTTCCAAAATGACCTTTAACGGGGTTCGTTGCCATAAATAAATTCGGTGTTGCATAGAGCGAACGTCAAAGCCATTTGCGCTTTTTGAATGCGAGCCTGCTTTCTTAGCGGAAACGATCTTATGGAGGGAGGGATGCATGAAAAAGAAAAATACTTGCCCGGGCACCCTGCATCAAAAACAAGCACCTCAGGCCCAGATTTAAATGAGGTTTTGATTTAGCGTTGTTGCCGGAATTGTTTCTGCGGTTGAAGCGGATTGGCCGTAATTTCCTTATGCATACGACGGTTGAGAAAAATGTCGCGGGCGAGGAAACACGCCGTACGGAAAGAATCCGGGTTGGCTACCCCTTTTCCGGCTATTTCGTAGCCTGTTCCGTGGTCAGGAGAAGTTCGTACAATCGGCAAGCCAGCGGTATAATTTACTCCGTTCCCAAAAGAAAGGGCTTTAAAAGGTGCCAGCCCCTGGTCGTGGTACATGGCCAATATTCCATCAAAATTTTTCCAGTTTCCGGACCCAAAGAAACCATCCACAGCATAAGGCCCGATTACCATCATTCCATCCTTGCGGGCTCTTTCAATGGCCGGAACAATGATCTTTCCATCCTCTTCGCCAAGGCGTCCTTGTTCTCCTGCGTGCGGATTTAGGCCCATTACTGCGATGCGTGGTTTGCGAATGCCGAAATCACGCATCAAACTGTAATACATGATGTGCAGTTTATTGAGCACCAATTCGGTGGTTACTGTTTTTGATACTTCCTTTAATGGAATATGACCGGTAACCACCCCCACACGCAGTGCTTCGTTACACATGAGCATCAATGCTTCCTCTTCGTTCGAGAGGTGGGCCAGGTATTCGGTATGCCCCGGAAATTCGAACCCTCCTTCCTGCATGGTATCTTTGTGAATAGGAGCAGTAACCAGCACATCAATTTTATGCGATGCCAGATCTTGGGTTGCTGCATCCAGCGATTGAATGGCATATTTGGCCATCGTCCCGGAAGGCGTACCCAATTTGAGTTTTACCTCTTCATCCCAAACATTAACAAGGTTGAGTCTTTTAGGGTTGGCAAGGCTGGCGTCCTTCGCTGAAAAAATTCGAAAATCACTCATACCCAGTAATTTTCGATAGGCCTGCATGGTTTTGGATGAAGCATAAACAATGGGGGTGAGGTGCTGCATCATCCGGTTGTCCTGAAAGGCACCGATCACTACTTCCAATCCTATTCCATTGAGGTCGCCACAGGAAATTCCTACGCGTACCAATGCATTGTCTTTGACCATATTAAATTCGATTTTGGAGGTAGTGGTAGAACAAGCGAACGCCAACTCCCGAGCCACCCTGTCCGCGGTAGCTGTCTTCTTCATCCAGCCAGGCCGGTCCGGCTATATCAAAATGGATCCAGGGGTAACTGGTAAAATGCTCCAGAAATTTTCCGGCTGTAATGGCTCCTGCTTCCGGTCTGCCTAGGTTTTTAATGTCGGCAACGGTGCTTTTTATTTCCTCTTCGAAATCGTTCCACAAAGGGAATTTTACTACCCGTTCCCCTACCTCATGGCCTGTCTTTGCTACGTCTTCGAAAATTTCGCGTTGTGCAGTTCCCATACAAACCATAGCATAACGACCAACAGCAAGTGCTGCAGAGCCGGTGAGCGTCGCAGCATCAAACACCAGTTCCGGCTTGTATTTGCCCGCATAACTCAAGGCATCTGCCAGTATCATACGTCCTTCGGCATCGGTATTGAGCACTTCAACCGTTTTTCCGCTATGCATTTTTACTACATCGCCGGGGGCATAGGCTTTTAACCCCGGACGGTTATCGGTAGAAGGCACCAAAGCAATTACATGAAGAGGCAATTTATTTTTGGCAACAGCATACATGGTCCCGATCACCGCAGCGGCTCCTCCCATGTCACATTTCATAATGTCCATCGAACCTTTTGTCGGCTTAAGGCTCAATCCGCCGGTATCGTACACAATGCCTTTCCCGACAAGGATAATGGGTTTATTGTTTTTCGGATGGTCGGGTTTCCATTCAAGGATGGTAAATGTGGGCGGTTCTGTGCTTCCCTGGTTTACGGCCAGCAGCCCCCCCATTTTGAGGGTTTCGATTTTCTTTTTGTTGAATACTTCCACTTTGAAACCGGCTTCTTGCCCCAGTTTTTGAATTTCTTTGGAAAGTTGAGTTGCCGTAAGAAATGAAGCGGGTTCGTTCACCAGGGAACGCGCTTTCATGGTAGCATCCAACACATTTTGAAGTTCCCGTATTTGTTGTGTTGTGACGGATTGATCTGAAATGGCAATGCCGGTTAGCTTGTAAATGCGCTGATCGGCATCCGTAAAATATTTCAGGAACTGATAAGTGGTTAAAGCCAAGCCTTCCAAAAAAGCAAGACCTGCGCGGGCATCGCCTGTATGGTTAACAATGGTAAGGCTTTCCCATTTCTGGGCCTTTATTTGCTGAAATGCAGTATGTCCTTCTTTTCTTAAGTTTTCATAATTGATCGCAGCATTTTCCCCTGCTTCGTAACGCACCACCAATACTTGCCGGTGATACAAATTGAGGTGAACGGGGTTGCCTTGTTCCCTTTTATCGGTTTCAGACAGGAATTGTAGCGCCTCTTCCGACAAAATACCATCCGGGTAATGTTTTCCCTTATGAACAAGCAGTACAAGGTGATCGTCGGTTGGAATTTCGGTGGCTTTTTTTATCGGAATGCCCATGCGCTGTAATTTTAAAGAGAATGGCCGTAAAATTAGTCAAATCCTTCCGGCTATTACAATTCCTTTCCTGAAATGCCCGAAGAATTTCGAACCCGTCTTTTTATTCCGTACCAATACTGAAAACAAAGTCGGTCTTCTTGTAAAATAAATTCCCTAATTTAGTGTTCCCTTTATAAAACTTCGCACATAATTCCTGCAGTCAATGCCGAGGATTTTACTATCGATTGTGTTCTTATTTTCTCTGAGTTTTTCAGGTTTGGCCACCCATAACAGGGCAGGTGAAATAACATACCGGCATTTGGGAGGACTGACTTACGAATTCACCATAACAACTTGCACCAAACACGACAGCCCGGCCGACAGGGACTTCCTTGAAATCGACTATGGCGATGGTACGGGGATAGACAGCGTTGACCGTGTCGAAACGGTCGTATTAAGCGAAAACGAATCTCAGCTCAATACCTATGTGGCCATCCATACTTATAGCGGGCCGGGTACTTTTGTCATTTCCATGGAAGATCCCAACCGGAATAGCGGAGTGATCAACATTCCCAATTCCGTCAATCAGGTCTTCTGCATTCAATCGCGCCTGGTTATTAGTCCTTTTTTGGGAGTTAACAACTCTGTACAGCTCGACAATCCGGCCAAAGATAACGCTTGTATTAACCGCACATGGACCCACAATCCGGGTGCCTGGGATCTGGATGGCGACAGTTTGTCCTTTTCACTTATGGATTGCCTGGGAGAGCAGTGTATGCCTATTTTCAATTACAAGTTGCCCCATGTTTCACAAGGGTCAGGAACGTTTACGATCGACCCCCTGAATGGCACTGTTACCTGGAATAACCCGACCTTGATCGGTGAATTCAACATTGCTATTTTGATCAAAGAATACCGGAACGGCATTTTAGTGGGATCGGTAATACGGGACATGCAGATTACCGTGAGGTCTTGCAGCAACGAACCGCCTGATATCCATATTCCTTCGGACACATGTGTGGAGGCCGGAACCACACTGAATTTAGATATTACTGCCACTGATGAGAACGGAAATATGATGGACATTGAGGGATACGGAGCGCCCTTTAATCAGCTGCTGGCCTCTCCTGCAATACTTAGCCCCACCTTTATGATCGGAGGGGTAGCAAATGCCACATTCACTTGGAATTCAGATTGTGAACATGTTGCTTTGGCACCTTATGCCACCACTTTCCGGGTACAAGATAACGGGCCGGACGTAGACCTTTCCGATGCAGGAACCATCTATATTACAGTAGTGGCACCTGCTCCCGATAACATCATTGCCATTCCCAACGGAAACTCCATTGATCTTACCTGGGATCAGAGCCTCTGCACCAATGCAACGGGTTATAAGATTTACCGCAGATACGGTGGCCCTTACGGTTATGTTCACGGGCACTGTGAAACCGGCGTTCCTGACTATACTGGCTATCAATTGGCAGGAACTACCTCCGGTCTGACGGCCACTTCTTTTTCCGATGGCATAGATCTGGTTCACGGGGAAGAATATTGTTACATGGTAGTGACTTGTTTTGCAGATGGTGCGGAAAGTTATGCTTCCGAAGAAGTATGTGCTCGCCTCAACCTCGATCTTCCTATTATCACCAATGTGGATGTCGTAGCTACCGGTAACACTACAGGAGATGTTTATGTTCGCTGGTTCAATCCTATAGAACTGGATACCGTAATGCAACATACCGGACCGTATCATTATGTGGTTTATCGCACCGATGGTTTTGGAGATCCGGTGGCTGTGGTGTACACTACGGCCATTAGTAACCAGCTTTATCTGACCGACGTTGATTTCAACGATACGGGTTCGGATACGGAAAGCCAGCCTTGTAGTTATAAAGCAGTATTGTATAGTAACGACAATCTGGTAGGAGAAACGCATACCGCCTCTTCTGTTTTTCTTCAAGCTATACCCAATGATAACCGCATTGACCTGAGTTGGACCACAAATGTGCCCTGGTTGAACGATTCTTTTGAGGTGTATCGCCAATTTCCGGCACAAACCGGAAGCTTTACCTTTGTAGGCATCAGCACTACCCATGCTTTTTCCGATACCGGCCTTATCAACCGGAGGGAGTATTGTTATTATGTGAGAAGTGTGGGAAGTTACAGCGATCCCGCCATTTACACTCCCCTTCTGAACCGGTCGCAGATCGTATGTGCTTCCCCGACCGACCTGACCCCTCCTTGCCCGCCGGAACTGAGCATAGGCGGAGGTTGTGCCATCGGTGAAAATTACCTTTCCTGGACCAACCCTAACCACAGTTGTGCAGATGATGTAGTGGCGTACAACCTGTATTATTCCCAAACCGATACCGGTGGGTTCAATCTGATCGGCCAATTTAATGCTGCTTCGGATACTTTTTTCACGCATTCCAACAATGGTTCTATTGCCGGGTGCTATGCTGTAACTGCACTGGATTCGATCAACCCCGATTTTGATGTTGCCAATGAAAGCGATTCCAGCAATGTGGTTTGTATTGATAACTGCCCGGAATACTTACTGCCCAATGTATTTTCTCCTAACGATGATGGCGTTAACGATACCTTCCATCCTTTTCCTTATCGTTTTGTAAAAGATGTCGACATGACCATTTTTAACCGCTGGGGCGGAGAGGTGTATCGCACCACCGATCCCGACATCAAGTGGGATGGTAGACATCAGGACACCCAAAGGCTCGTTTCAGACGGGGTGTATTACTATGTTTGCATGGTGAACACCATTCGATTGTCGGGAATAGATCCGGTGTTGTTGAAAGGATATGTTCAGGTTTTCTCAGGCGATAGCAATAACCCCGAATAATACTATGTTTACCGGAATAGTTGAGGCCCTCGGCCGGATCATAAAGGTAACTCCGGAAGGAGAAAATTGCCATTTTACCTTGCATTGCCCTTTTGTATCCGAGTTAAAAATTGATCAGAGCATAGCCCATAATGGCGTATGCCTTACAGTGGTTGCACTTACCGATGATCGTTATTCGGTGACGGCCATCAAGGAGACATTGGATACTACCAACCTGAACCAACTCAAAGTTGGCGATCCGGTTAACCTGGAGCGTTGCATGAAAATGAATGCGCGGCTGGACGGACATTTGGTACAGGGCCATGTAGATCAGATCGCCGAATGCACCCGGATCGAGGAAGTAGAGGGCAGTTGGTATTTTACTTTCGAATACGAAACGGCAAAAGCCGCCAATGCCGGTTACCTTACGGTTGAAAAAGGATCGGTTACTGTCAACGGGGTCAGCCTTACGGTGGTCGATTCCAAAGCAAATGGGTTTTCGGTGGCCATTATTCCCTATACTTACGAGCACACCACTTTTCACCATTTAAAGGTAGGCGATACCATTAATCTTGAATTCGATATTATTGGAAAGTATGTAGCCCGTTTGCAGCAGCCAAAAGCCTGAAACGGCCCCCGAAGATACCCCCCCGAAGCTAATCGTGTAGCGTTTTTTGGAAGCAAGCCAAAAGCACTTATCGGAAATAAAAAAGTGGAATAGCTCTACGGGTTCCCAGCCTCATTCTTTTTACCCTGGCTTGAGCCGAACGGTTTATCCGACGCAAAACCGAAGGCAAAAAGCTTCTTTTTTTGAAAGCCTCCGATTTCCGGTGACGGAGCCGGCATGGTTGCCAGGGTTCATTTGCGGCTATTCCAGGCTAAAATATGGATCGTTTCACCGAAACATGGGCCGGGTTTAGGGTGAAATGATTAACTTGTTCATTCCCTATCCGATTCTTATGAAAAAAGGGCTCACCGTTTTATTCCTGATCTCAGTTGTTGTAGTTCAGGCACAATTTTTAACGTCTTATCAATACATACGGTCCTATACCATTGCTCAGGTGGATTCACTCATTCTGGCCAACGGCATTCCTGCTTCGCTGCTTGATATCGAATACGAGGTTGACGCATACAAAGTAGTTTACCAAACGGTGCATCCCCAAACGGGTCCGATTACCGCTTCCGGGGCCATTCTTGTTCCCCGCAACGCTGTATGCGGTTTGCCGGTTGCTTCTTATCAACACGGTACCGTTTTTCACAAAGAAAATGTTCCTTCCCGCCTTGATGACAACTCTGAGTTGGTCGGCATACTTTTCGCCGCTACCGGTTATTATGTACAAATGCCTGATTTTATAGGACTGGGAGATTCTCCCGGTATGCACCCCTATATACATGCCGACAGCGAGGCCGATGCCGTAATTGATATGTTGCGGGCTTCGTATGAACTGTTGGATACATTCCATGTGCAGGTGAGCGATGAGTTGTTTCTTTACGGTTATTCGCAGGGGGGGCACGTTACGATGGCTGCACACAAAAAGATACAAGAACAGTTTTCAGACGAGTTTACGGTTACGGCCTCTGCCCCTTTGTCCGGGCCTTATGATGTTTCCGGCATTCAGGCCGAAGTCATTACTTCCCACAACCCTTATCCTGCTCCGGAATATTTACCCTATGTCATTTTTGGGTTACAGGATGCGTATGGCAGCCTGTTCCATTCGCCTTCCGAAGTTTTTCTGCCTCCGTGGGATACCTTGTTGCCTGCCATGTTTGACGGGCAGCATACGAGCGATCAAATTTCATCGGTTTTACCTGCTGTTCCCAATCAGATCCTGCTCCCCGATGTGCTCGAAGATTTCACCAACAATCCGAAGAACCCGATACGCCAAGCCCTCGAATGGAATGATGTATACGATTGGGCGCCTGTTTCACCGATGCATATGGTCTATTGTGAAAGCGATATGCACGTTTCTTATCTGAATGCCACTTTTACCTTGGATACCATGCTGGCACTTGGTGCTACAGAGGTGGAAGCCCTTTCGGCAGGTTCGGGCCACGATCATCATTCGTGTGCTTTTTATGCTTTTCTTTCGACCAACTACTTCTTCGATCTGCACCGGCATTTGAACAACAACATGCAAATCAGCACCAACATTTTGCACGAATCTACGCCCGGGGCTTCCGATGGGTCTATTGCCAATACCGTTACCGGATCTACTGCTCCTTTTACCTACAGTTGGTTGCATGGTCCTTTTACCCCGGATGTAGCAGGCTTAAACGCAGGCGTATACGTGCTTACGGTAACCGATGCTGTGGGTTGTTCCGAAACCCATCTGTTTACCGTTGGAGTGGCCAGTGGCATAACGGACGAGAATACGGCTCCTTCATTGTTTTTAGCTCCCCATCCTGGCAAGGAAAAGGTGCAACTGCAATCGAAGAGTTCCATTCGCGCCTGTATTTTACATGATGCACAGGGGCGTTTGGTACAACAGGTAGAAACCGATGGGGGCACTTCGGTTGTGTTGCATCGTTCGGGGTTGCTGGCTGGCATTTATTTTCTGGAACTGATAACGGATGATCGGCATTTTTACCAAAAACTGATCTGGAAGTAAGACGCATCCTGATGCCTGGCTGCGTTTTTAACTTCAGGGGAGAAAAAATTTACACGTACTCACCCAAAGTGAGCGCAATTCGGGTTTGTTTTTTTTAGGAATGGATGTTCCACTCGTTATTATGCGGTGGTAATTGGGCTAAGAAAGCTCAGGAAACAGCCGCTGCAATGGCCTTGCCGGCTATCCAGCCTTCTGTCCAGGCAGCCTGAAAGTTAAAACCACCCGTAACGGCATCAATGTTCAGCACTTCTCCTGCCAGATAAAGGCCCGGAAACCTGTGGCATTCCATTGATTTGAAATTGATCTCATCAAGGGCCACTCCACCGCAAGTCACAAATTCATCTTTGAAAGTGCTTTTCCCGTTTACTTCAAACACGCTATCCGTCAAAACACCGATCAGAGCACGGGTTTCATTTTTCCGTAAATCGCCCCATTTTCTGTCGGCCGGTATGCCGGCAAACGCTGCCAGCCTTTGCCACAAGCGGGTTGGTAGTTCAACCGCAGGTTGTTTTTGTACCCAACGTTTGCCTTCTGTTCGTCGCAAATCGTTGATCCGGCTGTGTATGCGCTCCCGGTTTTCATCGGGCAGCCAATTTATGTGAATGGGAAAACGGTACTGGCACTCATGCATGGGGCGGGCTCCCCAGGCCGATAGCTTCAGAATGCCCGGGCCGCTTAACCCCCAATGGGTAATCAATGTTGGTCCGTATTCTTCCAGCCCGAGGGTGGGTGCTTTTACCACCGTCGGAACCGCTATTCCCGGCAAACCTTCCAAACGGAGGTCTTTGATGTTAAAGGTAAACAAGCTGGGTACCGGATTTATGGTTTTTAAGCCCAGTTCGGCCAGCATTTTCCATACCACAGGGCTACTGCCAGACGCCAATACAACTTGTCCTGCCCGCCAGGTTTTCTGAGCCGTATAGATGTTCCAACCTCCTTTTTTCGAAGGTTCCAGGCGGGTCATGCCGCAACGGGTTATAACAGAAATACCTGTCTCATCCGCAGCTTTAAAAAGGCAATCCACAATGCTTTGAGAACGATCGGTAACCGGAAAAACCCGGTTGTCTGCTTCCACTTTTGTTTCCACACCTCTTTCCGCAAACCATTCCATGGTGTCGCCCGGCTGAAAACGGTGAAAAGGCCCCAACAAAGCTTTGCCCCCACGGGGGTAGAATTTCACCAACTCAAGCGGATCAAAACAGGCATGGGTAACATTGCAACGGCCTCCGCCCGAAATCCGTACTTTCTGCAGTACTTGTTTTCCTTTTTCAAGTATGACCACCTCCAAACCGGGGTTGGCTGCCTTGCAGGTAATGGCGGCAAAAAAGCCTGCCGCTCCTCCCCCGATTATAACCACTCTGTTTTTCCATTGTTCCATCCGGGTCCAAATGTATAAAAACTACGGTTCTACTGTTTTAGTACTCGGAATTCAGGAGTTAAAGTGCCGGATCGATCTATTATGTTGATTTTTTGCTCTTTTCATGCGGTCTTCTTTTTTAGTATCCGAAATTTCGAACACATCATGCAATAATAGATGAAGGCATTGCCAAACAGGGCAAACGCGTTTAAATTTTTCACCTCTATAAATCAATCAGTTATGATTCTTTATGTATCATATGTAAGCGATGCTGAAAACTTAAAACTCTGAAAACGAGTGCGAATCTATTTTAAATGCGTTTGCCCTGCATTGCCAAAGCTTTTTTATGGAACGAGAATTTTTTTTTGTACGTTTGTATTATACGTATGCAATATACTATAGCAGTTCATGAAGTCTTTTATGAAAAATGTTGCCCGAGGTTTTGTTCTTATTTTTACATTTGGATCAATTCAAAACTCAAAAACCTATAGGGATAGAGGAGTTTCTAACCATTGGTTAAGAGTAGGAGGCTATATGAATAAAGCTTTCCAGGTTGAAACATCCTCAAAAAAATAAGCCCTCAAATTTAAAACCATCGCCAAAGATTGGTTTTTCGGTAACCACAACAGATATTTATCAAGGAGCGATCCCTTCTCCGAAAATAATGGAAGGGTATAAAGAATTAGACCCTTCTTTTCCTGATCGTATTTTGAAAATGGCAGAAAAAGAGCAATGTCATGCTCATAAAATGGATAAAAGAGTACATTTTTCTGTTCTTTCTCAGACGGCAATAGGATTGTTAGCAGGGCTTTCTGCGATGACTTTTCTATGCTATTTGGTTTATTTTTCGATCATTCATGATCACTCAGGGGTTGCTATCGCCATTGTTTCAGCTATGGCTGCAATTATTGGGATTTTCGTATACAGCCATAAAAAGAAATAATACCCTGCTGTAAATCAGGCTCATGCGGTCCATTATCAGGATTAAACCCCTCTTCCCTTTTTTCTAATTTCTACTCCTGGATTAATGAGTTATGGGTTATGAAGGATGCGCTTGCAACTCATCATTCCGCACTCCAAACCCTCTAAGTGGGTTGGAAGGTCAGTTCCAGGTGATGGCAATTTTTCCCATGGATTGCCGGTTTTCCAATAAAACGTGGGCTTTGGCCATTTCTTCCACATTAAAAACACCTCCGACGTGTGGTTTCAGTTTCCCTTCTGCGGTGAGCCGGACAACTTCTTTCAGACAACGGGAAATGATGTCGGGTCGATGGTCGGCTACCTGAAGCATATTGATACCCACGATCGTACGGCTTTGCATCATAAGAAAAAGAGGATGTGTAAGCCCCATGTTCCGCAGCAGGTTGAGGTTGGAAAAGAAGCCCCATTTTTTATGGGTGCGATCGGCAGCCCCAAAACAGATGAGCGAGCCGGCTGCACGGAGCAAACGCAGGTCTTTTTTCACCGTTTTACCGCCCACGGCATTAAAAACGGCATCAAGGCGGTGCTCTTTTAAAATGTTTCGTATAGCTGTTTCATAATCGGAAGATCGATAATTGATGGCATGGTCTACGCCGTTCTCTTTCATCCGGTTCAATTTTTCCGGCTGGCTGGCGGTTCCAAAAACGGTGCATCCTTTGAGTTTGGCGATCTGGGTAAGGGCCGTGCCTACTCCTCCGGCTGCCGCATGTATCAAAACCCGATCGTTGGGGTACAAATTTGTTTTTTCACAAGCGGAATGCCATGCGGTGCAGTATTGGGTAGTTAAAGCTACGGCTACGCCCGGTGGCATATGGTCCGGAATTTCTGCAATAGCAGTAGATGCCGTTACTACATATTCGGCATAACCGCCAAACCGACAAAATCCGGTTACCCGTTTCCCCGTAATGGCCGGACTTACATCCTGGCCGCATGCATCTACCACTCCCACTACATCGTAACCAATAATGGAGGGCAGGGGAGGTGCAGGCCGGTATATTCCGAGGCGTGCAGCCACATCGGCAAAGTTGAGGCCAAAAGCCTCTACCCGGATCCGAACCTGCCCTTTTGCAGGGATGGGTTTGGGGTGTTCCCGGATCTCAAATGCGGACTCCGGTTTACCGGTTTTAACAAGGGTTACGGCTTTCATTTTTTTCTGCTTCTGTTCCGAATGTTAAACGGTTTTTTAATAATCAGTGCTTTAGTTCTTTTTATGGCCTGAAAAAAGGAAAGAGAACGAGCAAGGCACAGTCTGTGTTTTTTTGCGAAAATAACGGAAAAAAGCCTTTGCCCGGTCAACGCCGCCCTTCCACTACCATTACCATTTCTCCTTTGGGGGGATGTGTTTTGAAGTGCTCTACCAACTCCTTCAGATCCTTTCGGATATGCTCTTCATGCATTTTGGTGAGTTCGCGGGCAACGCTTGCTTTCCGTTCTCCGCCAAAGCATTCCATCATTTGGACCAGGGTTTTTTGCAGGCGGTGTGGCGATTCGTAAAAAACCATGGTCCGGCTTTCTCCGGCCAATTCTTTCAATCGGGTTTGGCGCCCTTTTTTAGGAGGCAAAAACCCTTCGAAGGTAAACCGGTCGCAGGGCAAGCCGGAACAAACCAATGCCGGCACAAAGGCCGTAGGTCCGGGCAAACTTTCCACTTCTACTCCGCGGTTTATGCAAGCCCGGGCCAACAAAAAACCGGGGTCTGAAATGCCCGGGGTGCCAGCATCCGAAACCAAGGCCATGGTTTCGTTGTTTTCCATTCGCTCTGCCAGATGTTCGATGGCTTTGTGTTCGTTGTGTTGGTGGTGGGCAAACATTTTTTTATCGAGGCCCAGGTGGCGCAGGAGATTGCCGGTGGTGCGGGTATCTTCTGCCAGAACAATGTCGGCTTCTTTCAGGGTGCGGATTGCACGAAGGGTAATGTCTTCGAGGTTACCGATGGGAGTGGGAACAAGATACAGTTTGCCTTTCATAATGCGTGTTTGCTAAGGTACAACCTTATTAAGGTTTGCTGAAAAAAAAGAACTTCACCTCTCCGATAAATAAAAATTGTATTTGCATCCCAACAGATAATTCCGAGCCTTTCGTTGTACCTGGAGCAGCAGTGCGGCATAAGTTAGCATGAACCGGTTTATTTTCGGGCAAATAAAACCCGAATGCTTGATTTTTGGTAATGTGCCCCGTTCATTGCAAAGAAGATCGAAACGATCCGGCTTTGTGAAGTATCTTTTAAGGTGGTTCCTGTTACAAATAACCTGGCCTTGATGACCTGAGTTCGATTCTAAAAAAGTGCGACTTGATCCGACTTCACCGGCTGATATTTGATGGCCGGCTTCTTTGGAAAAAATGAGTATGCAATGAAAGCAACAATTGTATTTACGATGAAGCCTGGAAAAGGTCTGTGCCTTGAATGCTCCATCTGGCACCTGTTTTTTAATTCATCATTGACCGTTTCAATCGCCGATCTTTTTCCGGGCAAAATTTTATCCTTGAATTCCATCAACGTATTCTTCCTATTGTTTCTGACGGAAGCAACCAAATGGATGCCATCTATGAAAAGCAACTCGGTTAACTTCTTTCCAATATACCCTTTGCCTGCATAGCGTTTACCTCTGATCTTTTCCGCGAAATTGCTGTTTTTCAACGGAGTTCTGTCGTCTACATTCGCTTGAGTAATCACAAAATTCAGCGATTCTCTTTGTTGTTTATAATCAAGTGAAGTTGAAAGCCGCAGAACCAACCCATAGTCGATCTCCCTGTGGTAGCCATCCCTTCAAAAATCTTGTTTTGTTATCCGTTTGTTTTTACAAATCCGGATAGGGGTAGGGTCTACAAATGAGATGCCGGTACATTCGCCTAAACAGCAAATCTTCAAAAACAAGGTCATGGGCATGTACACTTTATGGGTAAGCTCTACAAACCGGTTGTAGGAAACTGTATTTGGAAAGCCCTGTTTGAGGTGTTGCTTCACATAAAACAAGTAAAAATGATTGAGCTTTCTGAAGCCGCCAAAATAAAAAAGGACTAAAAGAGGAATGATTTTACTTTCCGACATCTTTGGTTTCTTTTTGGGAGCATTACCGGTGAGATGCTTTTCAAAGTAAGTTGAAAATTCTTTACAAAATTCATCTGTCAGATAAAAGATCTCCGCAACTTGATTCTTGATGAATTGCATAGTAAACATTTTATTATAAGTGTTTTACATGATTTGAGGGCATCATTTATTTGCAATTCGCCTATTTTTAATAACGTTTGTTATTAACATCCGTAACCGTATGAAAAGGAAATAAGAATCAAACTTAGGTTAATAATAATTCGCTAACGTTTTTCTTCATACTGTAACCTTGCCAAATGCTTTGCGTAGAATCGGCATTATTTATTTTAAAAACCCATATTTATCGATAGGATTAAAGAAGGGAATGATGAATATTTTTTTGCATGTTAAGGGTCTTTTTACCAGGTGATTTTTGGCTGTATCAATAATTTGATAACATTCTTTCTTCATGTTGTAACCTTGTCGAATGCTTTGCGTAGAACTAGCATTATTTATTTTAAAAGCCCATATTTATCTATAGGGTAAAAGAGGGAAATGATAAATATTTTTTTGCATGTTAAAGGTTTCTTTTACAGATGCTTTTTGATTGTATAAATAATTGGATGACATTTTTATTTATGCTGTAATCTTGCTAAATATTTTGTGTAGTCAGCAAATTATTTATTTGATAAATACAATTCCTATCGATGTAATTTAGGAATTTCTATCCCTTTCTTTATTTAATAAGTGGTTCGGTTATACCATTTTTAAGTTATAATGAGTGTGCTAGCGTGTTTTAAATAACTTATAATCAAATTTCTATAATGTTAAAAAAGAACGTTTAACTGCAACAATCAACCCATAGGAAGCCACCATCACTGTAATTAACTTTTATGAGCATAAACATTTTAATTATTAATTAAATTCTCTTTTCTATGAAAAATTGTAAAATGAAGCCGTTTACTGTTACGGCGGTATTGTTTTTTGCAGGGTTACTGTTTAGTCATACCTCTTTTGCACAAGTGGCAACGGATACACGTGCTGCCCATGCTGAATTTGATGCCGATGAATTTGATGCCGACAGGTACCAGGCCTATCTGAATTACAGAAATCATCAGATAGAAATTTCAAAACAGCACCTTCTTAAGAAGTCTGATAAAATGGCTCCGCATTACCAGGCAGGCGGTGCCTCTACGGCCAATACGAGCGTATTGCGATCTCCTTCTGCAACTTCGGAAATAAGCACGATCTATGCAAGCAATAATGGCGGGTCTCCAGGAGGGGCAGTATACTTTGATATTACCGTAGGGCCCAGCGATATTAGCATTAAACAAATAAACATCAATACAGCAGAGTCAGGGCCATTTTCTATGGATGTTTATACTTTATTGGGAACCAGTATCGGTAATGAAACCAATCCTGCGGCATGGGGCGCTCCTGCTTCTGTTGGTTCTGGTGTAGGTGCCGGAGATGATGTGCCTTCTACTGCAAATTTAGATGTGCCTATCATATTAAGTGCCCATAACACCTATGGGATCGCCCTCGTTCTCGATGCATCCCACAGCCATGAGTATACCAATGGAAATGGAGCAAATCAATTTTATAGCAACAGCGACTTAAGTCTGGCGCTTGGATCGGCTTCTAATGACCCTTTCTCAAGCCCCGTTTTTTCTCCCAGAGTGTTTAATGGTTCTATCGTTTATGAGGTTGTTCCCCCCGAATTGGCCAAATGCTTTTGTAACGACACCATTCCCTATGCCCTTAGTAGTGTGGAGTCCTATATTTTTGCCAATCCCTCTCCCGGAGCAGTTCGGTACGAATTTCTTGTGGTAAACGATTCTTTGGGCGTGTACGACACCATTCCGGGTGGTTTTGCCCCGGGAGTAAACC
>CALLUQ010000096.1 GCA_938010565.1 uncultured Flavobacteriales bacterium | reverse complement strand
TTACCAGATGTTGGCAATCGTCAAAAGTGCCATCTACCGCAATGGCCAGGATGTTTTTCCCCATACTCGTCATCTGATATTCCTGGTACGGGCTTACTTTCCCCTCGGGAAACAATATTTTTACCGATACCCCCGGAACATCAAAAAAACCACTGGCTACGGCACTTCCCGTATCTCCGGAGGTAGCTACCAGTACCGTAACCTTTTTATTTTTACCGGTATAAAAATGCGACAAACACCTCGACATAAAGCGTGCTCCCACATCTTTAAAAGCCCGTGTGGGCCCGTGGAACAACTCCAGTGCAAAAACATCTTTCTCAACAGGTACCACCGGAGTAGGAAAGGCCAGCGTTCCGGAAATAATACGTTTTAACGGTTCCTCTGCTAAGGTATCTTTTACAAAAGGATGCAAGATCCGGAAAGCCATTTCATGGTTGTCCAACGTCTCAATGTGTTCAAAAAATGAGCGGGGAAGTTGGGGAATAACTTTCGGAAAATATAACCCTCCGTTACTGCTGAGCCCGTTGATCACTGCTTCTTTAAAAGAAACACATTCATTATTTTTTCTTGTGCTAATGTAGTGCATAATCCCTGTTTATAATTTTTGCTCCGTTTTTTTTACCCAGTGCATGCACATGGGTTTGTATTTTAATCGCTGCCGGACGATACACCTCCCGGAGCACAGTTAAAATACCTTGTGCCTTTTTTTCTCCTTCTGCAACAGCAAATACCGACGGACCTGAGCCTGAAATGCCAAAAGCCAGAGCATGATGAGCCATTGCGGCTGTTTTCATTTCATAGAATTCAGGGATCAGCAAACTGCGCATGGGTTCGATCATCAGATCTTGCAATGAACTGGAAAACCGTTGCAGGTCTTTGTCGTATAAACTTGATACAAAAGCCCCCATCAGGCCGACCTGTTTGCTTGCGGTTTTTAACGGGATATGGTCTTTCAGGATCTTTCTTGAATCGGAGGTATTGATCTTGATATCGGGAAACAACGTAACTGCATACAGGTTCTCGATGATCGGGAGTTCAATTAGATCGTTCGTTTCTTTGCCTTTTGCCAACACAATGCCACCCAGAACGGAAGGAGCCACATTGTCTACATGAGCACTTCCGCAAGCCACCCGTTCGCCTTCGGCAGCAAACGCCACCAGTTCTTTTCGGGTAAACGGCCGGCCTGTGAGTTCGTTGTAGGCAAAAGCAGCCGCAGCACTGCTGGCACTGCTGGAGCCCAAACCGCTTCCGGATGCAAACCCTTTGGTAATACGAATATCCACACCGCTGAATACGCCCAGGTGTTCCTGCATTTTCCGAACCACTACGGAACAACAGTTTTTGTCGGCCTCTACAGGCAAGTGTTCTCCGTTTATCATGGCAACGATCCGGTTTTCCTGCTTCCCGTTAAAAGCCAGTTCCACTTCATCGCCTATATGGCTTAAGGCTACTCCCAATACGTCGTACCCTACATTAAAATTCGCTATGGTAGCAGGAGCAAAAGCTTTGATGGTTTTCATACTTACCGGTTTATAATGAACATCAGATCTGCAAAAACACCGCTGGCGGTTACATTGGCCCCGGCGCCTGCCCCTTTTATCACCAAAGGTTCGGTGGCATAACGCCCGGTATTGATCGCCACTACATTGTCTTTTCCTTCCAGGTTATAAAAAGGACTGTTGGCCGGAATTTCTTTTAACCCTGCCGACATTTTGCCGGTTTCCATAGAGGCTACTACTTTCAGTTTGTTTCTTTTTTGATGGGCTTGGGTGTAGAGCGACTTAAAATGCTGCTCGTTCTTTTTCAGCTCCTCCAGCAATGCTTCACCGCTTTTTGCACGGGCACAATTTCCGGGTAAAAAACAATTGAACCGAATGTCTGCCAACTCTTTTTTATAACCGGCCTCTCTAGACAGGATAAGGATTTTCCGCATTACATCCAGTCCGCTCAAATCCACCAACGGATTGGGTTCGGTATATCCTTCTTTTTTAGCCTGCAATACAACATCGGAAAACATTTTTTCATGGTTGTATTCATTAAAAATGTAGTTCAGGCTTCCGGAAATAACAGCTTCTATTTTATGAATTTTATCTCCGCTGATGATCAGGTCGTGAATGGTTTTAATAATGGGCAATGCTGCTCCTACGGAAGTTTCATACCTGAAATGGCAGTGGTGCTCTCTGGCCAGTTTATTCAGTAAAGCATAATATTCATAATCGCTGCTACAAGCTATTTTATTGCACGTTACCACAGAAATGCTTTGTTTAAATAAATGGGCATAGGCACGGCTTACTGCTTCCGAAGCCGTATTATCAACAAACACACTGTTGCGTAAATTAAGGGTACTTATTATATCGAGAAACTGTGAAAATGAATCGTACACTTTTCCATTTTCGTTGAGGGCTGAAATGGCCTGCAAACTTAATCCGTTTGCCTCATCGATCAAGTAACGTTTGCTGTTGGCAATGCCTACAATTTTTAAATTGAGCTGAAATTCCGAGATCATTTTTTCTCTCTGATCCTCAACAATGTTCAGAAATTCGCTTCCCACATTTCCTACTCCGGCAATGAATAAATGTACCGTTTTTACGCTGCCACTAAAAAACTTTTCGTGGATCACATTCATTGCTTTTATTTCTTCTTTCTGGCTGATAACAATGGAAATGTTCCTTTCCGAAGCCCCTTGAGCAATGGCTGTAACGTTAATTCCGTTCTCTCCGATGGCACCAAACACTTTACCACAAAGCCCGACTTTGTGTTTCATATTATCTCCTACCAAAGCAATAATGCACTGGTCTTTTGTTATTTTTACGGCATTGAGGAACCCTTTTTCAATTTCTTTTTCAAATGCATGGTTCAGGGCTTCTTCGGCTATTTTTAAGTCGTCCTGGCGAATGCCGATCCCAATGCTTTGTTCGGAACAGCTTTGGGTAATAAGAGTCACATTTACATGGTGTTCCTCCAGCGTTTGAAATACCTTGCGGGCCCTTCCTTTTTGTTTTGCCAGCCCAACTCCGGAAAGGGTTATGATGGCCATGTTGTTCAAAGAAGACAGTCCCTTTATGTTTTCGTGGTCGGTTTGATTTTCATTGCTGATCACCGTTCCTTCCTGCTCCGGGTAAAAGGTATTTTTCAGGTAGATCGGGATCTTTTTCTTCCTTGCAGGAATAACCGATGGCGGATACAGGATCTTGGCTCCAAAATAAGCCAGTTCAAAAGCTTCTTCATAACTCAGTTTTTTAATGGATCGGGTGTGTTTTACCATGTTGGGGTTTGAACTGTGGATCCCGTTTATATCGCTCCATATTTCCAATGAACGGGCGTTTACCGTACTGGCAAAAATGGCGGCTGAATAGTCTGACCCACCCCGCCCTAAGGTAACCGTTTCGCCGTTTTGATTGCATGCAATGAAACCGCTCACAATATAATTGCCCTCTTTTATGGCTTCGGATATATTTTGGCGGGTTGCATTAAAGTCCACATCTCCCTTTAAATAATCGCCATTGGCAACGATTAATTTTTGACGATCCGGAAGGCAGAGAGCTATATTTTGTACCCTCAGGTATTTGTGGAGAATTAAAACCGACAACTGTTCGCCAAAGCTTAAAATAGTCGCTTTTGTTCTGGGAGAAAGTTCCCGTAGCAAATGAACACCATTGCAAATGGCTTCCAGTCGGTTGCATTTTTTTTGCACTTCGAGCAACAATTCGGTCTGATCTGCGATGCTTAAGAACGCTTTGATCTTGTCAAAATGGGCCGCTCTGAATGTTTTTAATAAGTCCGAAACATTTTCTTTCAGCGCCTGATGCGCAATATGTTCCAATTGATCGGTTATTCCTGAAAAGGCAGAAACAACAATAATATAATTTTCTTTTTTTTGACTAAGAATCGATCTTATTCGTTCAATATTTTCTTTGGAGGAAACACTTGTTCCTCCGAATTTCATTACAATCATCCTTTAAGGTATATGAAGTGAACAGGGACAGCCAGCAGCAGAAGTAACCGGTTGTCGGTTGAATAAATGGTATACGAAAGATACCTGCTATGGAAACATAACCCCCGGAGGGGTTGTGGTGGTAAATGTGGTCGTGAAAAAGGCTATACAGCCATACGGTACCTTAGAAGCGGTACATTGACCCAAAAAGATATGTGGCGTGTTGTATACCATCCGTCTCATAAAGATATAAAAATAATGCAACCGAACAACTGTTTTGTTTGAACAATGGATGGCCAAATGCACGGGTCGCATCATTTTTTGGGTTGCATACAGACCTGATATCTGCTCCTGTGGCGAATTGAGATGGAATTTTGTTTCCTCTAAGGACGGAACCTGCCGGTTACGGCTTCGATCGTGTAACGGATATCCTGTTAGGATTCCCTTTTTCCGCTCCAAATAGGCAAAACGGTATAAGAAGAATGGCTTCCGGTTGTTTTCACCTTTTTGAGGCTGGTTTTCCGGATAAACCCTGCACCTGTTTTTGAAAACAATAACCCCCTGATCTTGAGAGAATAAAACCGGTTTGGAAGGCATTTAAAAATGGAGTGTAACGGTCACAACACAAGGCCCTGAGGCACTTTTATGCTTTCGCTCTTTTTAGGCGCATTCTACCTCTTAATGATTGATTATCAGCCCTCTTTTTAAGAGAATGTAGTTTCTAGCTGATTTTAACTATATTCGCCTCCAAAATTTACCGGATAGCCATGAGGAGCATTCAAATGGTAGACCTGATTGCACAGTACGAACACATCCAGAGTCAAATCGACCAGGCTGTGTTAAACGTTGTGCGTTCGTCGCAATATATTAACGGGCCGGAGGTAAAAGCTTTTCGGCAAGAACTGGAAACTTACCTCGGTGTGAAGCATGTAATCCCATGCGCCAACGGTACCGATGCCTTGCAAATTGCCATGATGGGTCTCGGTCTAAAACCCGGAGATGAGGTAATTACTGCAACTTTTACCTTTGTAGCTACTGCCGAAGTCATCGCTTTGCTTCGGTTAAAGCCGGTATTGGTAGATGTGGACCCACATACCTTTAACATCGATCCGGATGCTGTTCGCAAAGCCATTACACCCAAAACGAAGGCCATTGTTCCGGTACATTTGTTTGGTCAGGCAGCAGACATGGAAGCCATTATGGAAATTGCCAGAACACACCAACTGCATGTCATCGAGGATAATGCGCAGGCCCTTGGAGCGAATTATACCTTTAAGGATGGCTCGGAGAAAAAAACAGGAACCATCGGAACCATCGGAACCACTTCTTTTTTTCCTTCAAAAAACCTCGGGTGTTATGGCGATGGCGGAGCCATCTTTACCAACGATGATGCCTTGGCCGATGAAATGCGGATGGTGGTGAATCATGGAATGAAGAAACGTTATTATCACGATCGTATTGGGGTCAATTCAAGATTAGATAGCATACAGGCAGCCATTTTACGTTGCAAACTGCCCTATCTGGATCAGTATGCCGCAGCACGCAATGCTGCAGCTGCTTTTTACGATGCAGCATTTGCGGATATTCCACAATTGACCACACCGGCCCGCTCCTCCTCTTCCACGCACGTTTTTCATCAATATACTTTAAAAACAAAGGGCATCGACCGATCTGCCCTTCAGGCGTTTTTAACAAAGAAAGGAATTCCTTCCATGGTGTATTATCCGGTAGCCCTGCACATGCAATTGGCTTATAAGGATAGTCGTTATCCGGAAGGCAACTTTGCAATAACAGAAGAACTTTGTGAAAGTGTGCTATCCCTTCCCATGCATACGGAATTAAAGGAAGAACAACTTAGCCTCATCACAGAATCCGTGATAACATTCATAGAACAAAACATTTAAAGATGAATATTGCTGTAATTGGAACAGGTTATGTAGGGTTGGTATCTGGTACTTGTTTTGCAGAAACCGGAAACAATGTGATCTGTGTCGACATTGACGAAGCAAAAGTCAAGAAGATGGTAAATGGAGAAGTACCGATCTATGAGCCTCACCTTGATGTTTTATTTGAACGCAATATCCGTCAGGGTCGTCTTCATTTCACCACAAAAATTGACGAGGCGATTGCTGATGCCGAAGTCATTTTCCTCGCTCTCCCTACTCCTCCGGGTGAAGATGGCTCTGCCGATCTTACGTATGTGTTGGATGTAGCAGATACCTTGGGCAAAATCATGACGGAATACAAAGTGGTGGTAGATAAAAGCACCGTGCCGGTAGGTACCGCCGAAAAGGTGAAAGAAGCCATTGCCAAACATGCGGAAGTACAGTTTGATGTGGTTTCCAACCCAGAATTTCTTCGCGAAGGTTTTGCGGTAGATGATTTCCTCAAACCCGACCGTGTAGTGATCGGATCCTCTTCCGATCGTGCACATCAGGTAATGAGCCGCCTGTATAAACCTTTTGTTCGCCAAGGGAACCCCATTATCTTTATGGATGAAAAATCGGCAGAATTAACCAAATATGCCGCCAATGCCTTCCTCGCTACAAAGATTACGTTCATGAACGAAATTGCCAACTTTTGTGAAAAAGTAGGAGCCAATGTAGATATGGTAAGAATCGGAGTAGGATCGGACAGCCGCATTGGCAAACGGTTCCTTTTTCCGGGCATTGGTTACGGAGGCAGTTGTTTTCCGAAAGACGTACAAGCTTTGGTAAAATCAGGCAACGATCATGGTTACAATTTTAACATCATTAACGCTGTTTTAAACGTAAACCACCGTCAGAAATACCGCCTGATCGAAAAGTTAACCGCCTACTACAATGGCGACCTCAAAGGCAAAACATTTGCCATTTGGGGATTGGCCTTTAAACCGGATACCGACGATATCCGGGAGGCCCCTGCTTTGTATATGATCGAGGAGTTACTCGCAGCAGGTGCCAAAGTAAAGGCATTTGATCCGGAGGCTACCGAAAATGTACATAACCGTTTCGGCGACAAGGTTTCTTTTGGGAAAAACCAATACGAAGTAGCGGAGCATGCAGATGCTTTACTCATTGCTACCGAATGGCCCGTTTTCCGCTCACCCGATTTTGAAAAGCTGGGGACGATGTTAAAGTCCAAAGTTATTTTTGATGGCCGTAACCTATACGAAATAAATGCGATGCGGGAGTTGGGCTTTTATTATGAAAGCATTGGTCGCGAAACCGTATCAGAAATATGAAAAGAATTTTGATCACCGGAGCTGCCGGCTTTTTAGGTTCACATCTCTGCGACCGCTTTTATGCCGAAGGGTATGCCGTAATTGCT
This sequence comes from uncultured Flavobacteriales bacterium, assembly GCA_938010565.1. Lineage (GTDB taxonomy): Bacteria > Bacteroidota > Bacteroidia > Flavobacteriales_D > CALLUQ01 > CALLUQ01. Next base: position 17,790 of record CALLUQ010000096.1, on the reverse strand, counting down.
ATGGACAACCTTATTACCGGAAGGTTATCCAACATTGAACACCTTTTTGGAAAAAAGCATTTTGAGTTCCATCACCACGATATAAGCAAATTCATTCACGTTGCCGGAGAGTTGGATTATATCTTGCATTTTGCCAGCCCTGCCAGCCCGATAGATTATCTGAAAATTCCCATTCAAACCCTAAAGGTGGGCAGTTTGGGTACCCACAATTTGTTGGGGTTGGCAAAAGCCAAAAATGCACGCATCATGGTTGCTTCCACTTCCGAGGTATACGGCGATCCGGAAGTGCACCCGCAAACCGAAGATTACTGGGGCAATGTAAACCCCATCGGGCCCCGTGGTGTATACGATGAAGCCAAACGTTTTCAGGAAGCCATTACCATGGCCTACCATCGTTACCATGAAGTAGAAACAAGGATCATTCGCATTTTCAATACCTATGGCCCCCGGATGCGGCTAAACGATGGCCGCGTTTTACCGGCTTTTATTGGCCAGGCTTTGCGTGGCGAAGACCTGACTGTTTTTGGCGACGGATCGCAAACACGCAGTTTTTGTTATGTAGACGATCTTGTGGAGGGAATTTACCGCTTGTTGCACAGCGATATTGCAGACCCCATAAACATTGGCAACCCGGATGAGATCACCATTGGTGAATTCGCAGAAGAAATTATACAACTTACCGGCACCAGCCAAAAAGTAATTTACGAACCCCTCCCTACGAACGATCCCAAACAGCGCCAGCCCGACATCAGCAAAGCAAAAAGCTTGTTGAACTGGGCTCCTGTGGTAAACCGAACGGAAGGACTAAAGGTTACCTACGAATACTTTAAATCCTTGTCAGAAGAAATGCTCTACCAAAAAGAACACAACAATTTTGAAGCCTATATCCGCAAATAATATGGCCTATTTCGCTCATAATACGGCTGTGATCGATGAGGGTTGCCAGATCGGTAAGGATACCAAGGTCTGGCACTTCAGCCACATCATGCCCAACTGTATCATCGGAGAAAATTGCAACATTGGCCAAAATGTGGTGATATCGCCCGATGTAAAACTAGGCAATAACGTGAAGGTGCAAAACAACGTTTCCATTTATACTGGTGTACTTTGTGAGGACGATGTTTTTTTAGGCCCTTCCATGGTGTTTACCAATGTGGTAAACCCCAGAAGTGCCATCATCAGGAAAGGACAATATACCCGCACTGTAGTGAAGCGAGGCGCGTCGATCGGTGCCAATGCAACCATCGTTTGTGGCCACGATATCGGAGCGTTTGCATTCATTGGTGCCGGAGCTGTGGTTACCAAAAATGTTCCGGCCTATGCCCTACTTGTGGGCAACCCGGCACGCCAGGTCGGGTGGATGAGCGAATATGGCCATCGCCTGGAATTTAACAACGATGGTATAGCCGTTTGTCCAGAAAGCAACGAGAAGTTTCATCTGAAAGATGGTGTGGTAACAAAGATCAGCTAAATTTACGCGCTTTATGATTCTGGAAAATCAAAATATCAGGTATGCTGTTATAGGATGCGGACACATCGGAAAACGGCATGCCGAAATGATTTGCCGCAACAGCGAGTCGGAGTTGGTGGCAATGTGCGATATTAAATCAAAAGAAGCATTAGGGCTGGAAGCTTTTGATGTGCCTTTTTTTGATTCTATTGAGGCATTACTGGCCAGCGATCTTGCATTCGATGTCGTGAACATTTGTTCCCCTAATGGTATGCATGCCGAACAGGCGATCGCTGCACTTGAAGTTGGAAAACATGTGGTGTGCGAAAAGCCTATGGGCCTTTCCAAAGACAATTGTGAAAAGGTTATTTTTAAAGCTTTGCAAATGTCGCGTCATGTATTTTGTGTGATGCAAAACCGATATTCTCCTCCTTCTGCCTGGCTTAAAGATGTGATAGAACACCGCTTGATGGGCGAAATTTATATGATGCAACTCAATTGTTACTGGAACCGAGACAAGCGTTACTATAAAGCCGATGGTTGGAAAGGCACCCAAAGCCTGGACGGCGGAACCTTGTTTACCCAGTTTTCGCATTTCATCGATATTATGTATTGGCTCTTTGGCGACATTACCGACATTCAGGCAAAGTTTCACGATTTTAACCACCAACAGGTAACCGATTTTGAGGATTCGGGGTTTGTGAATTTCCGCTTCATCAACGGAGGAATGGGAGCACTCAATTATTCTACTTCCGTCTGGAACAACAACCTCGAAAGTTCCATGACCATTATCGGAGAAAAAGGAAGTGTAAAGATCGGCGGGCAATACATGAATGAAGTAGAAGTTTGTAACATTGATGGCTATGAAATGCCGGAGTTGGAAGAAGCGTCTCCGGCCAACGATTATGGCCCTTATAAAGGCTCGGCAGCCAATCACCATTTCATCATCCAAAATGTGGTCGATACTTTAAAAGGAAGAACTACTGCGACTACAAATGCGCTGGAAGGCCTCAAAGTAGTTGAAATAATAGAACGCATTTATGCACTGCGAAACAAAGAAGAATATGTACGAAAGACTCATTAATAAAGAAGCCAGATTAGCTGTTATTGGTTTGGGTTATGTAGGACTGCCCATTGCTTTGGCATTTGCTCGAAAAATAAAAGTGGTCGGATTCGATATCAACGCCGAACGCGTGGAAATGATGAAGGACGGCCTTGATCCGAGCAACGAATTGGATGCCTCGGAGTTTGATGGATGTGATATTGAGTTCACGGCCAATCCGGAGGACTTGCGTGATGTAGACGTTTATATTATCGCCGTTCCTACTCCTATAGATCAAAGTGACCTTCCGGATCTGCGCCCCCTTCTCGGAGCTTCCTCCACCGTAGGAAAAGTACTTTCGAAAGGCAATTATGTCGTATACGAATCGACGGTTTACCCTGGCTGTACCGAAGAAGATTGCGTTCCGGTTCTGGAAAAAGAATCGGGCTTAAAATGGAAAGACGATTTTAAAGTAGGATACTCTCCGGAACGCATCAATCCGGGCGATAAGGAGCACACCCTTCAATCCATTGTTAAGGTTTCTTCCGGTTGTGGCCCCGAGTCGTCGGAAACGGTTGCCAAAATATACGAACTGGTAGTAGATGCCGGAGTACACCGTGCTTCTTCGATCAAAGTCGCCGAAGCAGCCAAGATCATTGAAAATACCCAACGCGATGTAAACATCGCACTCATCAACGAATTGTCCATCATATTTAACCGACTTGAGATCAATACTTACGAAGTATTGGAAGCAGCAGGTACCAAGTGGAATTTTCTCGGTTTTTCTCCGGGATTGGTAGGGGGGCACTGCATTGGAGTGGATCCTTATTATCTTACCCACAAAGCCAAACAAACCGGCTATCATGCAAAAATCATCAATTCCGGTCGTTATGTGAACGACTCCATGGGCGCGTATGTAGGAAAACAAACGGTGAAAAAGATCCTGGCCATGGGCAAGAACATCATGGATACCAAAATTCTTGTCATGGGTGCTACCTTTAAGGAAGACGTGAGCGACATCCGCAACTCCAAAGTGGTGGATGTGGTGAAAGAACTGGAATCTTTCTCGGTGAAGGTAGACGTGATTGATCCGCATGCCAACTCCGATGAAGTATACCACGAATACGGATACCACATTATCCCCAAAGCAGGAGTCAATTACGATGCCATCATTGTAGGAGTAAACCACAAAGAATACATGGGTCTGCCCGAGCAATGGTTCAAAGATCATCTGAAAGACAACGAAGGCCTTGTAGTGGATATCAAAGGCATCTACTCCGGTAAATTTACCGATCTAGAATACTGGAGCCTGTAAGTGCAGGTTTTCCCGAACATATAGAAAGGATGTACAGATCGGTTTTGTACATCCTTTCTCTTTTCCGGCTACGCATTAGGAAGTTTTGGTTTTAACATCATCGCCTGTGTTTTTGTAATCCTTTGAAAGGATTCCTTTTGCCTCCGTACCGAAGGAAAAACATGCCTGTTTCGAACTTGCTTTTTCAAACGCAACAGTCATACCAAAATTCAGACCGGAGAGCAACCATCGGCTTGTTGTTGCACATACTACGGTAAATGAAGCCTTTGCGGAACCCCCTCCTGCACATCGGGTACAAGGATGGCCTGGTTTTGATACGGATGGAAAAGGCAACCCAACACCTCCACTTCAATCCGTTTTCAAACCAACTTCCCCGCCTTGAAAACTTAAATTCCTGTTGAATACGGTTTGGCTTCCTTTGCTTTTTTATCTTTGAAACGCTATGTCTCATTGTACCGTACTCATTACCGGTGGCGCAGGGTTCATCGGTTCGCATCTCGTCCGAAGGTTCGTTCGGCGCTATCCGGATTATAAAATCCTCAATCTCGACTGTTTAACCTATGCTGGCAACCTAGCCAATCTGGCCGATATTGAAACCGCTCCCAACTATCGATTCATCAAGGGCGATGTATCGGATGCTGATTTCATCGGCAAACTTTTTAAAGAGCAAGCCATTGATGCAGTGATCCACCTGGCGGCGGAATCGCACGTAGATCGTTCCATTCTGGGGCCGATGGCTTTTTTTGAAACCAACATTGTGGGCACAGGTGTTTTGTTGCAAAGCGCCAGAAAAGCCTGGGAAGGCCAGTTGGAAAACAAACGTTTTTACCACGTTTCCACAGACGAAGTTTACGGATCGCTTGGAGAAACGGGACTGTTTACCGAAAAAACACCTTACGATCCGCGAAGTCCCTATTCGGCTTCCAAGGCCAGTTCCGATCATATCGTACGTGCTTATTACCATACCTATGGTATGCCTGTTGTCATCACGAATTGCTCCAACAACTACGGGTCGCATCAGTTTCCGGAAAAGCTTTTGCCCCTTTTTATCCGCAACATCAAACACAAAAGACCATTGCCTGTATACGGCGATGGAAACTATACACGCGACTGGCTTTGGGTAGAAGACCATGCCCGTGCCATCGATGTGGTTTTTCACCGAGGTGTTAATGGCGAAACGTATAACATCGGTGGCCACAACGAATGGAAAAACATCGACCTGATCAAAATGCTTTGTTCCATTATGGACCGCAAACTGGATCGGGCTGAAAATGCCTCGGCACAGTTGATTACTTACGTAAAGGACCGCCCGGGACACGACAAGCGTTACGCCATCGATGCATCAAAAATTCAACGGGAGTTGGGATGGAAGCCATCGGTAACTTTTGAAGAAGGCTTGGAAGTTACCATCGATTGGTACCTTAAAAATGAGGCCTGGCTCGAAAATGTAACTTCAGGCTCGTACCAACGCTATTACGATGAGCAGTACAAAGAACGTAATGCAGCAAAAAATTAAGGAATGATGAAGCCATTGCGTAACAGCAACTGTTCCATCGGATCTCCGGATGGCCACACCGAAACGGCAGGCATCGAAAGCCATACCCTCAAAAACGATGGATCGGGGTTTCTCCGTAAGCGATAAGTCGGGCCATGCAGTTACACGTACATATCCCCTCGCCCACTAATGTTATCTCCCGTAAGGTAGTAGCATAAAAGAGGAGCCTTTAATCTTCTGTTGATTCGAATAAACCGTGCAATTTGGCATCAATGGAGTGAACGATCTTTCCGAGGTCTTCTGCTGTTTCCTTAAAATTGTTCTCATCCACATCTACAATCAGCAACTTCCCTTTGTTATAGGTAGAAACCCATGCTTCGTAACGTTCGTTGAGGCGTTTGAGGTAATCGAGGCGAATGCTCTCTTCGTACTCGCGTCCTCTGGAAGAGATCTGACTCACCAACGTTGGCACCGTAGCACGCAGATAGATCAACAGATCGGGCGGCTTGATGAACGATTCCATCAGGGTAAAGAGCGAAAAATAGTTCTCGAAGTCGCGCGTGGTCATCAGGTTCATTGCGTGCAAATTGGGTGCAAAAATATAGGCGTCTTCGTAAATTGTTCGGTCCTGAATAACGGTTTTTTTTCCGCTGCGGATCTCCATTATCTGATTAAAACGAGTATTGAGGAAATAAATTTGCAGGTTAAAAGACCAGCGTTGCATCTCATTGTAAAAATCGTTCAAATAAGGATTGTCCTCTACACCTTCATAGTGAGGCACCCATGAATAGTGTTTTGCGAGCAAGTTCGTGAGCGTTGTTTTTCCGGATCCGATATTTCCTGCTATTGCAATATGTTTCATAACCAGAGAAAGAGATTCAAGGTGTGCTAAAGTACGAATTTCGCCCTGAAAAGAGAAGGTTTCACAAGCCCCTTTTTCACATTCGGGTCGATGGTTACTGCCTCTCCAGAGGTTGCCTGTTTACTACAAATACTTCTTTTTAAATACTTTACCCGCTTCAAAACAAAAACGTTCGCCAGGCTTACCGATGTTTATTGGCTGATTGCGATGAAAGGGTACGGGTTATTTCTTGTAAACTACAATGGAATCGGTCGATTGAATGAACAACTGACCTTTCTGCATTCGCACCTTTTTAACATTTTTGATGGGCAAAGGCGTGGTGGATTCGGAGAAGGTTTTGAACTGATAAAAACGTAAAGTATCGCTTTGGGTATACAACAAACCATGGTCCAGCACCTGAAAGTCATGCAACCCGATAATGGGGATCTTCTTGTAATACGTTCCAAATACATCAAAAACCAAAATGCCCCTTTCGGGATCGTTTAAATAAACGTATTCGCCCCTTTCCACCAGGTAGTTGGGCTCAAGAAATGATCCTGATACCTGCATCAGGTTGCCTGATCTGCCCAACACCTGTAATTGGTGGTTCATCCGGATCAATTCATAAGTAGCCTGATCATACAGCCAGAGGTTATTATTTGCCGAACCGGCCACCAACTGTACTTGTTCAAGGTTCAGAGGAGCAAGTCGGATCGTTGGGCCATGTTCGCTTAACGTATTGTCGAGTACTACAATTTGGTTGAGATCGGCATACCATGCCAGAATGCGTAAACCGTTTCCGGCATCTAACCGGCTTATTTTTCCCAATGCTTTATTGCTGTACCGATACACTGCTTTTTCCTGTGTGTATTTCACCACTTCGTCGCCTTTGAGTACGTATATATTGCCCTGCTGATCGGTGGTAAAATGGTCGGCCTCGATTTGCAAACCGGTTACCCGCTGTAAAGTATCTCCGCCAAGGGCCGACAAAAAAGACAAAACGAACCAGCCTGTTTTATACATCGGCAAAAGCATTTTCCGCAAAAGCGAGAATGGCCTCAAGGTATTCCCGGTTGTTGGCCAGGCGAGGCACTTTGTGCTGACCGCCCAATTTTCCTTTGCTTTTCATCCAAAGGTAAAACGTTCCTTTGGGAAGTGCTTGTATCAGTGGCATACGCAACGTAAGATCGTAAGAGCGTTTTGCTTCATAATCAGAGTTGACGGCTTTCAGTGCGGCATCAAAAGCTTCTGTAAAAGCAACCATGCTTTGGGGAACTGTGCTAAACTCAATTAACCACTCGTGCCCTCCTGTTTCATGGTCGTTCATATACCTTGGGGCACCGGTATACTCTCGGATGCCGGCTCCCGTTTTATCGCAGGCCGTTTTCAGGGCGTTTTCGGCATTGTCAATAATAAGCTCTTCGCCAAATGCATTGATAAAATGTTTGGTTCTGCCCGTTACCTGAATGCGGTAAGGCGACAAGGAAGTAAAGCGTATGGTATCGCCGATCACATAGCGCCAAAGCCCGGCATTGGTGCTGATCACCAAAGCATAATTTTCACCCATCTGCACTTCCGAAAGCGGAATGGCTTTGGGCTCTTTTTCTCCAAATACTGTCATCGGTATAAACTCATAGAACATACCATAATCAAGCATCAGCAACATATCGTCCGAGTTAAAACGATCCTGAATGCCAAAAAAGCCTTCGGAGGCATTGTAGCTTTCAATGTAGTTGACCTGATTGCCGGGCAGCAGTTTTTCGAATTGTTTGCGGTAGGGTTTAAAACTTATCCCGCCATGCATGTATAATTCGAGGTTGGGCCAAACTTCCAGGATGTGGTTTTTGCCGGTAATTTCCAGTATGCGTTTCATCAAAACCAACACCCAGGAAGGCACACCAACGATATTGGATACGTTTTCCTTGCTCGTGGTTTTGGCCATGGCTTCGATCTTTTCGTCCCATTTATCCATCAGCGCAATGGAACGATCGGGGGTGCGGCGCATCTCCACCCAAAGGGGTAAATATTTGATAATTATGGCCGAAAGATCGCCTATATAACTGGCTTCTCCCCCCAGAGGATTAGCAGATGAACTGCCTCCCACCACCAGACATTTTCCGGTATATATCTTGGTTTTTTTCTTATTGTTGATGTACAGCCCCAACAGATCTTTTCCTCCCCGGTAATGGCAATCTTCCAACGCTTCACGGCTTACCGGAATGTATTTACTCTTGTCGGAAGTGGTGCCGGAAGATTTGGCAAACCAATCGATGGAGGTATGCCAAAGCAGGTTTTGTTCTCCCAGCAACAGCCGGTCAACATACGGGCGGATATCGCTGTAGTGTTGCAGCGGCACACGTTCACGAAAGGTTTCGTAATTTTTGATGGAGGCGTAATCGTATTGTTTTCCCCAGGAGGTATATCTAGCCGCACGGATCAGTTCGTGCAGTACTTCGTTTTGCACTTCAATCGGGTATTTCAGAAACAGATCAATCTGATGCAGCCGTTTTCTGATCAGCCATGAAAAAATGGTGTTGATGGGCATGATTCTGTAACAATGTATATTCGCTCAATCAAAAATACAAGAAATGATGCGGATTGTATGCGAAGTGTTGAAAAGCTTTGTTTTTTCTTAACAGACCGCTCAACGATCCATCCTTTTCATTTCGGGAAAAACCGGAAGCAGCATTGCTTAGCCGGAGCAACTATCCGGGCGTATCGATGCTTTTTTTCCATGCATGGCAATGTATTTTTCTGCGCCTTTGCGCCAGGTATGATCGGTAACAAAGCCATGAAAAAGCTCCGTATTTATCCGCTTGGCAAGGAGATCGCAAGGATTCTTTTACACATAATCATAGTACAATTTTTAAATTCGCAGCATGGAAACAATCATCGGACCCATCCGAAAAATGTACACTTACATAGATGGAGAAGTACAGTACGAGTTGCCTTTAGGCAACCGAAAAATCCCCATGAATCAATTTTTGGGAAAGCCCATTAAAATGACCTGGCAGAAAGAGATCCTTTGCTCGGCTTGTGGTAATGCTACCAACAAAAGTTACGCCGGTGGTTTTTGTTATACCTGTTTTCTTACCGCACCCGAAGCATCCGAATGCATCATTCGTCCCGAACAGTGCGTGGCTCACCTGGGCAAAGGCATACGTGATGCAGTGTGGGATCAGAAACACCATTTCCAGCCTCATTTTGTTTATCTTGCTCTTACAGATGCGGTAAAGGTTGGAGTAACGCGTCATGATCAGATCCCGACCCGCTGGATTGATCAAGGTGCGTGGAAAGCCATTCGGTTGGCAGAGGTGCCTTACCGGCAACTGGCCGGCGACATTGAAGTGGCACTTAAAGATTACGTAACCGATAAAACCAACTGGCGCAAAATGCTCAAAGATATACGGGACGAGGCTGCCGATCTTGAAGAGGTTAAATACGAAATGCTGAATTACCTTGATGCAAGCTTACAGGATTTTGTGAGCGACAACGATGAAATAGTGGAAATCAAGTATCCGGTTATCCGGTATCCAGGAAAAGTAAAAAGCGTTGGTTTCGATAAAGTCACGGAAGTGGCCGGAACGCTGGCGGGTATTCGGGGGCAATACCTCATTTTTTCAGACGGGCGTGTGATCAATATGCGCAAACACACCGGTTATGTTGCTGCTTTTGAGGAAGGGCGGAGTTCCCAGGGTAGTTTGTTCGATTAAGCACGCCATTGTTTACCAGTGATTTATGGTTCGTTTTTTCAGCTTTTCCACGGTCTTTTTGTTGGCATATTGATGGGAAGCGTTATGGAAAAGCACCGGAAAGGGAGTAGCCTTTTTAAGCCACAACCCGATGAAAAGTACAGCGCAAATGCATCCCGCATTAAGCTGGAGGGTGCATAACATAGCATTCCTTTATCTTTGGTACATCCTGAAATGATCGTTATGAAATCCGTTGCCTTTGTTTTTATTTTCCTGCTGACCGGTTTTGCTGCCCACACACAACCCGGCTGGACCTGGACACCCCTTCCCGATATGCCTCAACGGGTGAGCAATAATGCCGTAACCCAGGCCACCGTAAACGGAATACCTTATGTTTATTCCTTTACCGGTATTGATTCTACCAAAACATCGGCAGGCATACATCTTTGGGCTTATCGTTACAATACCCAATCTCAAAATTGGGAAACGCTGGCGGATGTACCCGATACGCTGGGTAAAATTGCAGCCGGGGCCAGTACCGTTAAAAACATCATTTATGTAATGGGCGGTTACCATGTGTTTCCCGATTTTTCCGAGATCTCCAGCAACCGGGTGCACCGTTACGATCCTGAAAACAATGTTTGGTTTAGCGATGGAGCTCCCATTCCTGTTCCGATCGACGATCAGGTACAAGCCGTTTGGCGGGACAGCCTTATTTACCTCATTACAGGCTGGAGCAATACGGGAAATGTTGCCAACGTTCAGATCTATAATCCTGCAAGCGACAGTTGGATCGTCGGATCTTCCACACCTGATAACAACAATTACAAGGCATTTGGAGCTTCGGGCACCATTATTGGAGATACCATTTTTTACTATGGTGGAGCATCGGCAGGCATCGGTTTTCCGGGCCGCAAACACCTTCGCCGGGGTTACATCAACCCCGACGATCCCTCCCAAATTACCTGGGATATACCCTCTGATGGCCCGGGAAGCATCGGTTACCGCAGTGGTGCAGCAGCTTTCGGAAACCGAATTTTCTGGATTGGAGGCAGTGGAACCACCTACAACTTTGATGGCATTGCTTACAACGGAACGGGAGGTGTTGATCCTCTTCCGCGTATTCTCACCTACCATACCAAAACGGCAGGCTGGACAGAAGGCTTGGGGTCGCCCGTGCAAGTGATGGACCTCAGAGGAGTAGCTCATCTGGCTGCCGATTCCTATATCATTTGCGGAGGTATGGAAACGGATCAGTCGGTTTCCAAACGTACTTTTTTACTTGAATATGATACACTTGCCGATGGTATTGTCTCCCTTGATCCGGTTGCATTTACGATGGGACCTAATCCAACTTCCGGAACCATTCGCCTTCAAACCCATGTTCCCGGTTGTCTGAAGGTGGTCAGCACCCTCGGTCAGTTACTGAGCAGCAAAACGTTCCCACAACCGGGAGGCCATCATATCCACATTTCTGCCAACGGCATTTATTTTCTCTTTTTCGAACCCCATTGTAAAAAGAGAGCAATGATCGCGAAACGGGTGGTGGTACGCTAGTGTTAAGTCAGGTATACTGTGTCGTATAAGTTGCCGATATTTTTGTTCCGGACCATGCGAAAAATAGGAGCCTAGTGTAGCTAAGGGATTATTAATCAAAAAAGTCCGGGATAAAAAGATCAAAACGTGGTGCGGCTAAAGGATGCTTGACTTAACACTAGAGCCTGCCTGTATATTAGAAATAGGCATGAGTAAAATGATCCCGAAGGACGATTTTACTTCATTTGACTCAACGATTGTTGCTCAATAATGAACGTTGAAAAAGGGGGGAGAATTTTTCGAACCGCCATTTCGCGAATGAAAAAAACGGATGGTTATCACCTCCATTCCATTTTTTCTAAAAAATGACCCCTTAAAGGCGTTTTTACCGTAGCCTTTCAAGTACAAAAATCAAAAACCAACCGGTAAAACAAAGCCGGTGCATCGGCATGCACCCAATGTCCGGCACCTTCCACCGTTTCGATCATGGAGTTCGGAAAGTTGGAGCGGATAGAAAAAAAGTCGTCTTCGGCGATGTAATCGGAAAGTTCGCCGCGAATAAACAAGGTCGGAGTGTGTACCACCTCATCGGGCAATTCACGTAAAATTTCCGGCATCTCTTTTTCCATCACCGGCAAATTGATGCGCCATCCCAAACGGCCTTTCTCCACCCAATAAAGGTTTTTCAGTAAAAACTGTTTTACTGCCGATGCCTCGATGTATTCCGAAAGAATGCGGCCGGCTTCACCTCGTGTTTTTACCTTCGTTAAGTCAATGGCATTTAAGCCTTCCAATGTACGGGTATGATGGGGAGCATATTCGCGAATACCCATGTCCACCACAATGAGTTTATCCAGCAATGCGGGATGTTGCTGTGCAAACCACATGCTTGTTTTTCCTCCCATGGAGTGGCCTGTTAAAATGGCATTGGAAATTTGTTCGTCTGTAAACAGTTCATACAGATCGTCCGCCATTAGCTGATAGCTGAATGCATCGCTTTTACCCGAATGTCCGTGGTTGCGCAAATCAACGAGATATACACAAAAATTCTCCGCAAATTTTCGCGCCAATGTTTGCCAGTTATCAGAAGAGCCAAAAAGGCCATGAAGAATGACCAACGGCTGTCCTTTCCCGAGCTTACGAAAATGGAGTTTCATGGTGTTTTAATGCTTTGAGGTACAATTGGATGGTGTTCTCCAAGCCAAAACAGAGGGCATCGCAAACCAGTGCATGGCCAATCGATACCTCCAACAAATGAGGCATATTTTCCATGAACCACGTAAGGTTATTCAAATTTAGATCATGACCGGCATTGAGCCCCAGATTTAATTCGGCAGCAAGCCGGGCTGCCTGAACAAAAGGGGCCACAGCAGCATATTTGTTCTCCGGAAACTGATTTGCATAAGGTTCGGTGTACAATTCGATGCGATCGGAGCCGGTTTTTGCAGCCGCTTCGATGTGGCTCAATGTTGTGCCGGTAAAAAGGGAAGTGCGAATGCCCGCTTTTTTCAGCTCGCTGAGTACTTCCGTAAGAAAACGTTGTTCTTTGATCGTATCCCAACCGGCATTGGAAGTCAATACCTCCGGAGCATCCGGAACAAGCGTAACCTGATCGGGTTTTACCCGGAGTACCAGATCCATAAACTGCTGATCAGGATATCCTTCTACATTAAACTCAGTAGTTACAACAGGTTTCAGGTCCAACACATCCTGGTAACGGATGTGCCGCTCATCAGGCCGGGGATGAACGGTTATTCCATGTGCTCCGAATTGTTCGCAATTCCGGGCCATCTGAACTACATCAGGCTGGTTGCCCCCACGTGCATTTCGCAACGTTGCAATCTTGTTGATGTTAACACTTAAGCGTGTCATAGGATAATTCTTACTTTTGTACAGCAATATTAATACTGAATTTCGTCTTCAAAGTTATATATAAAGGCCAACCTCACACTACAAGAAGAAAAAGAATGCTTGCACGCGATTTAATAACAGACGAAGTACCTCCTCTCAAATTAACCGATGATGGTACAAAAGCCCTCAAATGGATGGATGAATTTAAGGTCACTCATTTGCCGGTGGTAAATGGCACCGAATTCCTGGGCATTGTTTCCGATACTGATATTCTGGATTTAAACCAACCTGAGCTTCTTTTGAGAGAACAACGTTTACCGCTGATCAAAACATCGGCGTTGGAAGATCAGCATATTTTTGACGTGATCAAGTTTATTGCGGATGCCAATCTTACGGTGGTTCCGGTTTTAAACTCGGATTATCATTACATTGGAGCCATTACGATCGGCCACCTTATGAAACAGGTTTCGGGCATTGCATCCATCAACGATCCGGGTGGCATTATCGTACTCGAAATGAACCAACACGATTACAGCCTTACTGAAATTGCCCGCATTGTGGAAGGCAACGATGCCCGTGTGATGAGTTCTTACATTACTTCTGATCCGGAGTCAACAAAAATGGAGGTTACCATTAAGATCAACAAAAAGGATTTAAATGGTATTCTTCAAACTTTCCATCGTTACAATTATTTGGTGAAGGCTTCTTTTCAGGAAAACAAGTTCAAAGATGATTTAAAAAACCGCTACGATTCGTTGATGAACTATCTGAAAATGTAGTTTTTTAATGCGGCCTTTACGTATGGTCTGCGTTTGGTTACAGGCAACAAAACTTGCGGTATGCCTTAGCAACTGTTAGGAAGTTTGACGAGCCGACCTGCGTTCATTCGTTTTAAACACGAGCCTTTTGGCAGCCTTTCAGCTGCCGGTTGTACCCACGAAGCCGGGAGGATAAGTTGCCCGATGAAATGAGCAGCCTGTAAATCCCGAAAACCCTATATTTGTGAACTTGTTGCCGAATGGGATTTAGGAGTTTGAGTATGAAAAAAGTGGTTTTATTAACGATTGCTGCTCTGAGTTTTTTTGCTTCGGGTTGTGATGAAGGAACAGGTTCTGCAAGTCACCTTCAAACTGCCAAAGGAGGAGTTAATTACGGAGGAGTATTCAAGATCAACGAGGTAGATGATTTCAGAAGCTTTTACCCACACGACATCACGGATGTTGTATCCTGGAGAATTGCAAGCCAGGTGTACCAGGGGCTGGTAAGGTTAAATGCCGGCAACCTGAAGGTTATGCCTTGTATTGCCGAAAGGTATGAAACGAACCATGACGCAACCAAATTCACCTTTTTTCTGCGTAAGAACGTTTATTTCCACGATGATCCTTGTTTTCCCGGAAAAAAAGGCCGGAGGCTGACGGCCGACGATTTTATGTACTGCTTTACCCGCCTTTGCGAACCGCATACCAATAATCAGGTATACAGTATGTTTGGAGGCAAAGTAAAAGGCGCAGCTGCTTATTACGAATCGGTAAAAAATGGGGAGCCTCTTCCCGGTGGAGTGGAAGGCATCAAAGTAATCGATCCTTTTACGCTCGAAATCGAACTCGAAAAGCCATTCGGATCTTTTCTTCGCATTCTGGCTACTACAGGTGGTTTTGTATTCCCCCAAGAGGCTGTTGCGATGTATGGCGATGGCTTGCGCACCCATGCAGTAGGAACCGGTGCTTTTCGTTTAAAAACGGTAAAAGAAGGAGAGGTGGTGATCCTTGAGCGCAATCCCAACTATTGGGAAGCTGATATGTTTGGCAACAAGCTGCCTTACATCTACGGTGTAAAAACTACTTTTCTGAAGGATAAGAAAATGGAACTGGAAGCTTTCCGCAACAACAATATCCACTTGGTGTACAAGTTACCCGTAGAGTCGATCCAGGATGTGCTCACCACCTTCGATCAGGCCTCAGCCGGTGGCAACCCGCCTTTCCAGATACAAACTTCTCCAAGCATGTTGGTGCAGTATTATGGTTTTTTACATGCAGAAGGCATTTTCAACGACATCCGCGTACGCAAGGCTTTTAACTATGCCGTTAACAGAGATGAGATTGTAGATCACATCCTGCGCGGAGAAGGCATTGCTGCAAAATACGGAGTGGTTCCTCCTTCGTTTTCCAATTATCCCTCAGCTACCATAAACAGTTTTCAATACGATCCGGATAAAGCCGCCGGCTTGTTGGCCGAAGCCGGTTTTCCGAACGGAAAAGGTTTCCCTGCATTAACCCTTCAGTTGAATAGCGGTGGTCTGCTAAACGAGCAGGTTGCGATAGCCCTCCAAAGCATGCTCCGCAAAAACCTCAACATTGAAATTAAATTCAACATGCTTCCGATTAACCGGCATTACGAACGCATAGAAACAGGAAAAGCGGAATTTTGGCGCGGAGGCTGGTCGGCGGATTATCCCGATCCGGAAAACTTTCTCAACATGTTCTACGGCAAACACATCCCGGCCAATCTGGAAGATCGTGCTTACCTGAACTCTTTCCGCTATCGCAGTGCAAAATTCGATTCGGTATTTGCCTTGGCCAACAGCCTCAGCAACGAAGATGAGCGCATGAAAATGTTAGCCAAAGCCGATCAGGTTGCCATTGATGATGCCGCTGTAATGCCTCTTTATTATGATGAAGTTACTCGTTTGCTGCACAACTCGGTACGCAATTGCCCGGTAAATGCATTGGAGCTCCGTGATTTTTCTGCCGTGTGGTTTGTGGAAGGGCCATAGACTTCGGCCAATCCAATGCTCGCTATTCTAGTGTTAAGTCAAGCCTACTTTAGTCGCACCAAGTTTTGATCTTTTTATCCCGGACTTCTTTAAAAAATAATCCCTTAGCTACACTAAGCTCCTATTTTTCGCATTGTCCGGAACAAAAATACCGGCAACTTATACGACACAGTACACCTGACTTAACACTAGTGTTAAGTCAAGCCTACTTTAGCCGCACCAAGTTTTGATCTTTTTGCCCAAAGCCCTCAGCTTATGCTTTAAGCCGAATCTTCCAATTGTTTGGTGAGGGCTACAAAATCGGATACAGAGAGCGTTTCCGGCCTTAAACTCCAGATTTTAGCAGTGGTAATACCGGGAGGAAAAGGCAAAGACTTTAGAGAATTTCGCAATGTTTTGCGCCTTTGGTTAAAAGCTGTTTTTACCACCGTACGAAACCATTTTTCGTTACAATCCAGGTTGGTGGTGTGCCGGGTTAGCCGGATCACGGCTGATTTCACTTTGGGAGGAGGAACAAAAACGTTTTCGGAAACGGAGAACAAAAATTCAATATCGTAGTATGCCTGCATCAGCACACTGATGATACCATAGGCTTTGGTACCGGGTTTTTCAGCAATTCTTTCTGCCATTTCTTTTTGGAACATGCCTACAATTTCCGGAACCTTTTCTTTTTGATCCAATACGCTAAACAAAATTTGAGAAGAGATGTTGTAAGGGAAATTCCCGATAACAGCCACCTGTCCGTCGAAATGGTCGCGGAGGTTTATTTTTAAAAAATCCTTTTCCAGAATGCGTTCACCCAGTTCCGGCATATGGGTTTGCAACCATTTTACCGATTCGTGGTCGACCTCCGAAACGTAAAGTTGTTTCTGATAAACAGGAAGGAGATGTTTGGTAAGGGCGCCGGTACCTGGCCCGATTTCAAGCACGTTCTCCCATAAGGTTTGCAATTGCAGGCTTCCCGCAATTTTGCGTGCCACGTTTTCGTCTCTGAGGAAATGTTGCCCCAAGTGTTTTTTTGCTCTGACTTTCAAACCGGTCTATTGCTGGTGAACCACTTCTAACAGGGTACGGAATGCGGCAACCTTTCCCTGATAACGTTGGATGTGCTCTGCTTGTAATGCGGGTGCAAAAAGGCGCTGATACCGTTCCAGGGTTTCCAGATCCGGGCACAGATACTGAATGGCATAAGAAATACCTCCTTCGGATTCTGCCAGAATGCGGCAGATCTTATTTTCGAGAAACATACCGGTATGCATGACATCCGGAATGTGTTTTTCTTTCATCCATTGTAGCCACTCATCGTGCACGGATGTATCAATATTAACGGTAACGTTGTAAACGATCATTTACAAATGCTTTAAATGCAAAGTTAAAAAACCTTTACAGGGATGTGGCATAAAATGCCGTGCAACGGAACAAACGCATTTAAGTGTGGAGTAGCCTCTATGGGTATTGGTAGGCTTCCCCGAACCTCACTCAGGGCAACCGCATTTAACTTTCGAGCCGTATGGCTTCCTAATTGCCCAACGGGCGCACATTTTCATCCATGCATGCCGAAACTTCTTTTCCACGGCATTACACCCCCATAAAAACATCCGCTTACCCAAGATGTGGCAACGCAACGTTTCCATTTTACGGACCACCGACAATCCCAAAGATGCGGCCTGAAAACAAGCACCACATCACTCCTAACCTCTAGCTCATAATTCACAACTCATCCCCTCCCTTTCAAGGGGCCATCAACCGCCTTTTGTAGGTCGTAATTTTAAATGCGTTTGTCCTGCCCCAAACC
>CALLUQ010000095.1 GCA_938010565.1 uncultured Flavobacteriales bacterium | reverse complement strand
AGATGAAGTCGTCAATATCACCCCGTATTGGCGACTTTTACTTTTTTTTGGTTCAAAAAAAACGATCGAATACTTCAGCTCTGGCTCGCCGTGAAACAGGGATATTTGCGCCATCTTCCATAACCAAATACCCACCATCATTTTTCATAAATCGAATAACAAACTCAATGTTTACAATGTGTGATTTCACTGCTAACCGAGAAAAATTCTAAGGAAAAGGATGGCCCGCATAAGGACCATCCTTTTTTCCTACCTTAATAGTCAACAAAAATCAAAAAGTAAGATGACTAAAGATAGCCAAAAGAAATGAGTCGGTCAGCCCATCTTCAGACAGCTGATCAATTTTATACCCGGAAATAAATTTGATGCCTTGGTATTGAAACACAAATCTGACCGTTATGACAAGCAATTCAGCTCGTGGGATCAGTTGTTGACCTTATTGTTTGGAGCCTTCAGCCGCTGCGATTCAATGGGCGAAATATGCGATGGCATGATGGGTATGCAAGGCAAACTGAACCATTTGGGTTTAACCAGTTCCCCTGCTAAAAGCACAGCAGGAGATGGATTGAGAAGCCGGAACAGTGAACTTTTCCGTGAACTTTACTTTTCTCGGTTAGTAATGATTTGGTCAATACCGGTTAATATCTATCCCCGATAGTTTCAATAGGGCGATCAACATCTCCTTTGTAACGCAACGCTTTCCTCAGCGATAAAATCCCGCTATACCGCCACACTATAAGTTCTCAAAGCCTCGTTTAACGATGTCTTTTTATCTGTGCTCTCTTTCCGTTGCCCGATGATCAGAGCGCAGGGCACCTGGTATTCGCCCGCCGGGAATTTTTTGGTGTACGCACCGGGAATTACCACCGAACGCGAAGGGATTAATCCGCGGTATTCTTTGGGCTCACTGCCCGATACATCAATGATCCGGGTAGATTTTGTAAGGACCACATTGGCCCCAAGAACCGCTTCGGATTGTACCCGAACCCCTTCTACCACAATGCAGCGGGAACCGATAAAACAATTGTTTTCGATGACTACCGGAGCAGCCTGCAAAGGCTCAAGCACACCACCGATCCCCACACCGCCGCTGAGGTGAACATTTTTGCCAATTTGTGCACAAGAACCCACAGTAGCCCAGGTGTCCACCATTGTTCCGGCATCTACATACGCGCCAATGTTTATATAGCAGGGCATCATAATGACCCCTCCGGAAACATAGGCACCATAACGGGCAATGGCATGGGGCACCACCCGAACTCCCAATTCTTTGTAATTGGATTTGAGCGCCATCTTGTCGTGAAACTCAAAAGGGCCCACCTCCATGGTTTCCATTTTGCGGATCGGAAAGTAAAGCACCACTGCTTTTTTCACCCACTCGTTTACCTTCCATTCACCGGAATCTGTAGGTTCGGCTACCCGTAACTGCCCTTTATCCAATGCTTCGATTACAGCTTCGATGGCCTGTCGGACGGTGGTTTCTTTTAGCAATTCGCGGTTCTCCCATGCTGCTTCGATCTGGTCTTTCATAGGGCATTTTTAATCCGCCAAAGATAACCGTTCTTCGTATTATGAACCGGCAGAAAAGGAAATTTATATTTCGGAATTTCCGGTTATTTACCATTTCGCCGGAACGATGTTAAAAACTCCCCTTGCAAACCCTATCTTTGCCACCACAAAAAATGGGAAGAGTACTGGCCATAGACTATGGAGGCAAACGCTCCGGCATAGCGGTAACGGATCCGCTACAACTCATTGCAACCGGACTTGTCACCGTGTACAGCAAAGACCTCATCCCGTTTTTAAACGATTATCTGCAAAAAGAAGAAGTGGAAACCATTGTAGTGGGAGAACCCAAACAAATGGACGGATCGGCTTCTTCGGCCTCAAAAATGATTGCGGGTTTTGTAAAACACCTCGGACGAAAATTCCCGACCATACACATCGACCGCATGGATGAAAGATTTACCTCCCGAATGGCTTTTCAAAGCCTGATAGACGGCGGTGCGAAAAAAAAAGAAAGACGAAACAAAGCACTTATCGATAAAATAAGTGCCACTCTTATCCTCCAATCGTGGATGGAACAAAAAGCGTACGGAAAATGATATTACCCATTGTTGCCTATGGCGATCCGGTACTCCGCAAAGTTGGAGAAGAAATTGACGAAAACTACCCCGGGTTGGCTGTATTGATTGAAAACATGTTTGAAACCATGTACGAAGCCAGCGGATTGGGCCTTGCAGCTCCTCAGGTTGGTTTGCCTCTCCGCTTATTTATCATAGATTGTTCGCCCTTTGCGGAAGACGAAGAAAATGCTTCTGATGTAAGCCACCTCAAAGGTCTCAGGAAAGTATTCATCAATGCGGAGATCATAAACGAGCAGGGAGAAGAATGGGAATTTCAGGAAGGATGCCTGAGCATTCCCGATGTTCGTGAACCTGTAAGCCGTCCTGAAAAAGTACGCCTTCGTTACAGAGACGAAAACTTTGAGCAACACGAAGAAGAGTTTGACGGATATGCCGCCCGGGTTATTCAGCATGAATACGATCACATTGAAGGCATTTTGTTTACCGATCATATTTCGCCGCTTAAACGCCGGTTATTGAAAAGAAAATTGAGCGATATTACAAAAGGGAACATTTCCATTGCTTACAAAATGCGTTTCCCAACTCCAAAAAGAATGCGATGAAATATTGGATTATACATGCTGGTTTATGGAGTATTTTGGCATTTACAGCCTGTAACGAAGAAAAAACAAAAAGCAATCCGGATCCATACCCCCTTGTGGGAACAGAGCAACGATCGGTTCGGGTTTTGGAAGACCGCCGGAAAGAAGTGCGTGATCTGGAAGCTAACATGCTGGATTCAACGTTGCAGGTAGATGCGAAAACTGCCCGGAAATTGTTGCTTAAAGCGATGGGCTTTGTCAACGATTTTCCCAAAGATAAAGATGCGCCCGGTTTCCTGATGATAGCCATCCGGGCTACCCGAGGATTAAACGATCATCCGGCTACCATAGCACACATCGACCGGATGATGAAGGAATACCCCAACTTTGCCCACCTGAGCGATTGTTACTACCAGAAGGCATTTACCCTGGATTTCCTGATGAACAAACCGGAAGAGGCCAAAACAGCCTACCGGACCATTCTCCGTGTTTTTCCCGATTACCGTTATCAGGATCAGATCCGGGCACGTTTGGAAACAATTGGTTTGCCGGATTCGGTGTTGCTAAAGCGATTTGAGCAAATGCAGGATTCATCCGGGAACCTTTGAATGTACGGCATCCTCTTCCTTTTTTTCGCGGAGGGAATTTTCCAGAAAACGAACCAGTTGTTTTTCGTTGAGATTTTTGGTAAGCTGCCCGTCTATGGCCACCGAAATGGCACCGGTTTGCTCCGATACCACCACCGCCAGCGCATCTGTATTTTCCGTAATGCCTACGGCAGAACGGTGGCGCATGCCCAGTTCGTCCGGAAAGCGGGGGTTTTCGGTTACTGGTAAAACCGCTCTTACGGCGGCTACCCGGTCGCCCTTGATGACAATGGCCCCATCGTGCAAAGGGTTGTTTTTAAAAAAAATACTTTCCAGCAACCGGGAGCTGATCCTGGCGTCTAATGCTTCTGCATTTGAACTGTGGAGCAAAGGGTCGGATTGGCGGGCAATCACGATCAGTGCACCAGTATAACTGGCCTGCATTTTCAGACAGGCCTGCACCAAAGCAGGAATATCCGATGCAGTGGTTTGGGTGGGGCCTGAAAAGAGGTTAAAAAAACCGTTTTTATGGCCTGTGTGATTGCGAAACAGCCGGGTATTTCCAATCATCAGCAAAAACCGTCGCAACTCCTGTTGGAACACGATGAGCAAGGCGATTACTCCCACGCCGATGAACTGTCCTAGAATTTCCCCGAGCATTTCCATTTGTAAAGCCACTACCAATTTCCAAAGCAGATAAATGGAAATGATACCAATAAAAATTTTGATGGCAACCGTACCCTTGGTCAGGTTATACAATTGATAAATAAGGACCGCAACAAGGAGAATATCTACAATGTGATTCCATTGAACCTGAATAAAGAGCAATACGAAACAGAAGATCATCGCGGTGCATGGTTTGCCTGCGCAAAACTAACAATTTTAATGGCTTCAATTGCTTCTTTTACATCGTGTACCCGAAGGATGGAAACCCCTCTTTCCAAGGCCATAGTATGTACTACAGTGGTTCCGTTAAGGGCGGTTTGGGGTTGGGTGCCGGTTACCCGATGGATCATTGTCTTCCGGCTTACCCCTGCAAGGATCGGATACGGCAACAATTGCCGCAATCGGTCCAACCCGTTTAACAACTGGTAATTGTGTGCCAGCGTTTTTCCAAAACCAAAGCCCGGATCCAATACCACATCTTTTACCCCCAAAGCCAGCAAAGCCTCTGATTTTACCTGAAAATAATGGCATACCTCCTGTACCACGTCGGTATATTCCGGATGGTTTTGCATGGTTGGAGGAGTGCCCTGCATGTGCATCAGAACATACGGAACCTGAAGCTCCGCAACCGTTTCAAACATAAGAGGATCTCCCTCTCCACCGCTGATATCGTTGATAATGCACGCTCCGGCTTCTACTGCTTTACGTGCTACTTTGCTCCGAAACGTATCCACAGAGATCAAAGCTTCCGGAAAAGCATGGCAGATGGCTTTAACCAGTGGTAAAACGCGTTGGGTTTCTGTTGTTTCATCTACGGGTGTAGCACCAGGTCTGCTGGAGGCTCCTCCGATATCCAGAATGCTTGCACCGGCTTTCAACATTTCAGCCGCCGCATCAAGCGCAGCATTCGGGCTGGTTTTTCGGCTGTTGGCGTAAAAAGAGTCGGTAGTGACGTTGATAATTCCCATCACTACAGGTACCTCAAGAGGCAAAAGACGGCGCTTGCAGTTAAGGCTGTGCATTGGGTAATATTTGGTATCTTTCACACCGTTTTTAGGTATCATCATAAGAGCATGGCCAATACATCGGAACAATACGATTCAATATTAGCAAAATGCCGGGACATTTTCGAAAAGAAAACCCGGGATTATGGAACTGCTTGGCGGGTTTTGCGCACCAGCTCCCTCACCGATCAGATATACATCAAAGCCCATCGCATCCGTACCCTGCAAACCAAAGGCGAAACAAAAGTCGACGAAGGAATTGAACCGGAGTTTATTGGCATTATCAATTACTGCCTTGTTGCCCTTATTCAGTTGGAAATGAACGATAAGATCACATTGGAATTGCCCGTGGAGGAAACCATGCGTTGGTACGAAAAATGGTCGGGCGAAGCCAAAAGTCTGATGGAACGCAAAAACCACGATTATGGCGAAGCATGGCGAAACATGCGGATAAGCTCGCTTACGGATCTGATCTTAATGAAACTGTTGCGGGTCAAACAAATTGAGAACAACCAGGGCAAAACCGTGGTATCGGAAGGGATTGATGCCAACTATTACGATATGTTGAATTATGCCGTTTTTGCTTTGATCCTGATGGACGAAACCGCAGCACAAACATCGGATTAAGATTTTTTTAAGCCTCCTGAAAATCCCTTCAAAAAGTAAATTGTAAACAAACCAATTTTTTAAACAAGATGAAAACCGTAGTTACCCTATCCCGGTTAATTGTTGGATCGCTCTTTATTGTTTCCGGCCTTGTAAAAGCCAACGACCCGCTTGGTTTTTCCTATAAATTGGAAGACTATTTTGCGGAAACCGCTCTCAATATGCCTTACCTGGACGATTGGTCGCTCTTTCTGGCTTGTTTGGTTTGCATTGGCGAAATGGTACTTGGCGTTGCCGTTCTGGTGGGTGGAAAAATGAAACTCACCACCGCTTTGTTGCTTTTCCTTACCCTGTTTTTTGGCTGGCTTACGGCCTATACGGCAGCCTGCGATGAAAAAGACACATTTATGTCGGAATTAACGGCAGAAGCAGGAACCGAACAAGCGGTGAACTTACAGGCAAGAGCCGATTCGGAAAGAACCGTTACGCTTTTGGAGCAGGATGGAAATACCCTGATCTTTCAGGAAGAAAAAAGTGTAACCTGTGTAACCGATTGCGGTTGTTTTGGCGATGCCTTAAAAGGTTCGGTGGGCCGGAGCCTCACGCCTTTTGAATCGTTCATAAAAGATCTGATCCTGTTTTTCTTTGTGCTGCCAATTGCCTTCGAAGCCTGGAGAAAAAAAGCAGGGATCAGCCTCAATACTTTCCGGCAAGATCGGATCTTTATGACAGGAGGGATTATCCTCGCTTTTGTTTTAGGTCGTCTGGTTTTTGGTTGGTGGTTCCCCGTAATTTTTACCGCCGTTTGTTTTGCCGTTACGCTGGTTTTGAAAAAATGGCTCAAAACGGAAAAAACCAGAGAAGGGTGGATCGCCATTGCCGTTATACTGGCATCGGGAGGTTTTACCTGGTATGCTTATCACTACCTCCCGATCAAAGATTACCGCCCCTATAAAGTAGGGCAGAATATTCCGCAGGGCATGAAACTGTGCCATGAATTGGATTTGCCTTGTCCGGAGTATGCCAATCTTTACAAGGTAAAAGAAGTAGCCACCGGCAAAGAATTGGAAATGTGGACCAATGATTATCTGGCCCCTGAAAACAAAGGAAAATATACCTATGTAGGTTTTGTTGAAGACCAACAGAAAACCATTGTTCAGGGATACGAAGCACCCATAAAAGACTTTGTGATCACTACACCGGAAGGGGAAAACATTACCGATGCTGTTCTGAGCAGTCCAACTCCTTACTTCATTATGCTTTCCAAAGATTTGGCCGACTTTGGTACGTTTAAAACAGAAGAGATCAATGGGATGCCTCAATGGAGTTTTTATCCTTCCGAAAAGGCGAAGATAAAGTTCGAAAAGATCATTACCCTGGCCAACAAAGCAAAAGCCGGAGGAATTTCGTTTATCATGTGGGCCGCAAATTCTACCGATAAAATCAGTACCTTCCGGCACGAACTACAGTTGCCGTTTCAGGTTTGTTCAGGCGATGACAAAACCATCAAAACCATCGTTCGTTCAAACCCGGGATTTATATTGCTCCGGAAGGGTACCATTGAAGGAAAATGGCATTACAACAGCCTTCCGACATGGGAAGAACTAAAGCAAAACTTTTTTAACGGCACAAATGCACCATCTGCAATGCCATAAGTATATATCCGGAACCCCTTTGTTGAAGATCGCGGATGGATTTACGGATTGCCCGATCCGAGGGCTCGGAATCAGACATAAATGTTCAAAATAAATGCGAAAGAAAATAGTAGCTGGAAATTGGAAAATGAATTTGAGCTTGCATGAAGCAGATGTGCTGCTCTCTCAGATCCTGGAAATGAAAGAAGATTACCCCGGGGATGTGGAGGTTATTGTGGCCCCTCCGGCCATTTATCTGTCCCGTTTTTATAAACAACTGAAGGCCTCCGGAGGTGTCGCATTATCCGCACAAAACTGCGCCTACGAGCAAGAAGGCGCTTTTACGGGAGAGGTTTCTGCCGAAATGTACCGATCTGTTGGCGTGGATTACGTGATTTTGGGCCACTCCGAACGAAGAAACCTGTTTTTCGAAGACGATGCCGTGCTGGCACGAAAAGTATCCGCAGCACTTCAATATCAGCTTCGTCCCATTTTTTGCGTAGGGGAACAACTGGAAGACCGCCAAGCAGAAAGGCAAAATGCAGTGGTAAAAAAACAGTTGGAAAACGCCATTTTTCAACTGGAACCTCAATGGTTCCAAAAACTGGTGCTGGCGTATGAACCCGTTTGGGCCATTGGTACCGGCCATACCGCAAGCCCGGAACAAGTGCAGGAAATGCATCATTTTATCCGCCAAACCATCAGCGGGCATTATGGTACCGAAATCGGAGAAAGCATACGCATTTTATACGGCGGAAGTGTAAAGCCGGACAACGCCAAAAGTTTGTTTGGCCAAAGCGACGTAGATGGCGGCTTAATAGGAGGTGCATCTTTGAAAGCCCACTCTTTTTCTGCCATTATTAAAGCTGCACACCCGTCGTAAAGCCCTTTGCTTATGGATTATGTCGAAGTGTATTTTCGGGTTCATCCCTTAATGCCCGGTAGAGAAATTCTTGTGGCACAACTGGCCGAGCTGGACTACGAAAGCTTTGCAGATGAAGCCAATGGCTTAAAAGCTTATGTGCCTTTTGATGCTTTTCGGGATGCCTCCTTACGGGAATTACCCATCATAAAAGCCGATTGGTGTACCATCTCATACGACTGGAAAAAGATAAAACGGCAAAATTGGAATAAAATTTGGGAAGACAATTTCGAACCCATTCAGGTAGGCGGGCGTTGTTTGATCCGTGCACCTTTTCATCAGGCGGCAAAAGAAGGAATGGAAGAGGTCATCATTGAGCCAAAAATGGCATTCGGAACCGGGCACCATGCCACCACATGGCAAATGGTAAACCAAATGTTGGATATGGAACTACAAGGAAAACAAGTACTTGATATGGGCAGCGGAACCGGTGTGCTGGCCATCCTGGCCGAAAAAAAAGGAGCGGAAAAGGTGTTGGCGGTCGATATGGACGAATGGGCCTGCACCAATACCATAAAAAACCTCCAACACAATAATTGCGTTAGAATAGAAGTAGAAAAAGGCGGATCCGATCAACTGGCCGGCCGTGCATTTGACGTTATATTGGCCAATATCAATAAAAATGTACTGTTGGCAAATATGTCCGATTTTATCCATGCATTAAAAACAAACGGGATCCTGCTTTTGAGCGGTTTTTTTAACGTGGATTGTGCCGCTGTAAAAGCAGCGGCCGAAGCAGGTGGCCTGCACTTTATCAACCGGACCGAAAAAGAGCATTGGGCCACTTTATGCATGCAAAAAGGAAGTTGCATATGAAATTTTTGATCAAGGGATGGATGATTGGGGTAATGCTTGCTTTCTCGCATGCAACCAAAGCACAAGTTATCCGGGCATTTACCCCCGATTCGATCAAATATTTTGAAGAAATATCCAAAATGTTCCTCGATGCCGACAAAAAACGCTTCAAACCTTTTGTCGAAGCGTTCGAAACCGTCTGGTATTCCGGAAAAGTAAAAGAATCGGTACGGGATAATATCTATAAAACCTCCAATACAATGTTGAAAAAACGGATGCGTAATCCGGAATTTCAACCCTACCTTTTTTCCATTATGAGTTTTATTGCTTCCGATCAGTCGGAAGAAAACTTTGTAGCATGGCAAAAGTCGATCAACCGGCTGCTGGAAGAGAGAAATAAGCGATGGTTTGTAGATTATGTGAAGATGTCAGCCAACCTGTTCTCGGATAACATCATTTTTAAATCCACCTCAACTATTTGGAAGTCAGATAACAGTAATTACAAATTTGTTTACGACAGTGTTCCAAAAGTCATTTTTCCAAGCCTCAACCTGGCTTGTTATGCAAAAAAAGACAGTTCGGTAATTTATAATACCAAAGGAGTGTATTACCCCAAAACCAACTCATGGGAAGGGGAAGGAGGCAAAATCACCTGGGAGCGGGTTGGATTGGACCCAACCGAAACCTATGCCGTTTTTGAAAAGTATAAACTTCGGATTAAATCTTCGGGTTTTACCATCGATTCTGTTATTTTCTTCAATGCTTTCTTCCAACAACCGCTTCGGGGCCGTCTTTCTGAAAAAATTCTGGCCAAAACCGGCGAAGATGCCACGTATCCGCGTTTTGAATCCTATGACAAACGTTTGTTTATTTCCAACATTATTGAAGGCGTAGATTACGATGGTGGTTTTACCATGCATGGAGTCAAACTCCTGGGCTCCGGTAGCAAAGAAGAACCGGCACAAATGATTTTTTATCGGAACGATAAACCCTTTCTCGTTACCCGATCACTTTTCTACACCATCAAACCACGGCGGATCGCATCGGCCAGAGTAGAAGCAACCTTTTACTTGGATGAAGACTCCATCAATCACCCCGGATTGGTCATGAAATTCATTAAGGAAGACCGTCTTCTCACCTTAGTCCGCGATGTGGAAGTTTCCAAATCTCCTTATTTCAATTCCTTCCACAACATCGATATGTATTTCGAAGCCTTGTACTGGAAAATTGACGATCCCATTATTGAAATGGGTGCCCTTTTCGGGAGTACGGATAAAAAAGCACGTTTTGAATCCATCAGCTATTACGAACAGGAACGGTACGATTTTTTACAGGGAATGGATCAGTTACATCCCCTCGTGCGGCTAAAAGATATAAGCGAGCAACTCAATTCAAGGGCGTTTCGTGCGTTGGATGTGGCCAAAGAAATGCGCATCACCATGCCACAGATCATCCCCCTGCTCATGAACCTCGCCAGCATGGGATTCATAGCCTTTGATGTGAAAACGGAGGCTGTAACCGTAAAAGACAAATGTTTTGAATACGTTCTGGCACGGGCAGGCAAAATTGATTACGACATCATCCGGTTGGAGTCCGAAGTATCTTCCAAAAGCAACGCTGTACTCAACTTGTTGAACTACGACCTGCAACTTCGGGGAATTACCCGGATTAACCTGAGCGATAGCCAAAGGGTAGCTGCATTTCCATCCAACCAACAAATTACCATGAAACGCAACCGCGACTTCTCTTACATGGGGGCTTTGGTTGCAGGACGAACCACTTACTTCGGAAAGGAATTTGTTTTTGAATACGACGCATTTAAAATGAACCTCGTCAATGTAGACTCCATGCAAATGCGGGCCATCAGTTTTGATGAAAATGATCTCACCCATGAGGGGAAAAAACGAACGGTTAAAGTACGTTCGGTAGTGGAGGGCATACGCGGAGTGATCAGCATTGATAACCCCTTTAATAAATCCGGGGTAAATGCGAAAGAACATCCGCGATATCCGATCTTGGTCACCACTAAAAAATCCTATGTTTTTTATGATAACAATAGTAAACAAGGCGGTTTATACGATCGGGACAGGTTTTATTTTCAGATCGAACCTTTTGAGATCGATAGCTTGGATAATTATACCAACCAGTCCATCGATTTCAAAGGGAATTTTGTATCGGCAGGCATTTTTCCTGATTTCAAAGAGGCGCTGACCATTATGCCGGATTATTCCCTTGGTTTTGTTCGGGCTACTCCTCGTGAAGGGTTTTATATCTATGGTGGGAAAGATGCAAAATTCAACAACAACCTGACTTTGGACTACCAAGGATTAACCGGAGACGGAAGCATCGACTTCCTTCACTCAAGATCAGAATCGGATGCCTTTACTTTCCTTCTGGATTCAGTAAGCGGGAACGGAAGCTTTCTCAACCGGAGTACCCCGGGAAACGTAGAATTTCCTGCAGTAACAAGCAAAATGGTTCGGATCAAATACATACCGGAGAAAAAGGCCTTGATCGCTAAAAAGGTGTATGAAGATTTTGATTTCTTCGACGGCCAGGCAAAACTGGATGGAGTATTGGTGCTCAAACCCAAAGGAATGGTCGGTCGAGGGAGCATGGGCATAAAAAGAGCAGATCTTGAATCCGATTTTTTCAAATTTGGCCAACATACCATCGATGCAGATACGGCCAATCTGAGTCTTTTTGGTTTAAACCTTCAGGGTTTGGAATCGGATAATGTATATGCCCATGTCGATTTTATCGAAAGGAAAGGCGAATTCAAATCGAACGATTCAAATTCGCCTACGAGATTTCCCGAGGTGGAGTACATCTGTTTTATGGACAAGATCGATTGGTACATGGACCGGGAACAAATTGAATTGTCGGCTGAAGGGCAGAAATCGGTAGACCTTGAAACCGACCTGGATTTAACAAGTTCCAATTTCTACTCCACCCACAAAGATCAGGATTCGTTGAATTTCAGCACACCTAAAGCAAATTATGATTTGAAGAATTCGATCATGACCTGTAAAGGAGTACCCTACATTCAGGTAGCCGATGCCCGGGTTATTCCGGATAGCGGGCAGGTAATCATCCATAAAAAGGCCAAAATGCAAACCCTTAACAATGCCGGTCTTACTGCGAATTCCATTACCAAATACCACCATATTTACAATGCTTCCATCAACATTTTTAGCCGGAAAAATTATTCGGGAGTTGGGGATTATGACTACAAGGATGAAAACGATGAAACGCAGAAGATCCATTTCACCAACATTAATGTAGATACCACTTTTCAAACCGTTGCAACAGGAAAGATCTTGCCCGGAGATCAATTCTCGCTGAGTTCGAATTTTGCCTACAAAGGCGATGTAAAATTGGTGGCATTACAAAAACACCTGCTCTTTACCGGAAGTACTAAAATTTTCCACGATTGTGATGGAATTGCTAAAAACTGGATGAACTTCTCGGCGTCCATCGATCCGAAAGAGGTCCTTATTCCCGTAAATGCGGAAATGAGCGACCTTGCCGGAAACCCCATTGGAGCAGGTTTGGTGCTCAACCCCGATTCCATCAGTGTATATTCTACTTTCCTTTCCATCAAAAAATCCGATACACATATAGATGTGCTTTCGGCAGATGGGTTTTTGCGTTTCGATAAAAAATCGCAAGCCTATCAGATATCCAACAAAGACAAGCTGAAAGAACGTTCACTTCCTGGTAACTTTATCAGTTTGAGTATCAAAGGTGCAGCTTGTGAAGTGGAGGGAGATGGCCGTTTCAACTTCGGCACCAAACTGGGTATGATGAAAGTAGAGCCTCTTGGTCGTCTGAAACACAACCTGAACGACGATGAGATCCATTTGAGATCCTCTACTGCGATCGATTTTCCTTTCAACGAACAAGCCCTCTCCAGAATGACAACACTCATCGTTGAGCGTTTTGACCTCGATCCTGTGAGAATTTCAGGGTCCACTTATAAACAAGCACTTAATGAAGAAGTAGGATTGGAAAAAGCAGATAAGATTTACGGCGATTTAAGTTTGAATGGAAAAATGAAGAAGATACCTTCGGAAATGTTACACACCTTATACCTGGCCGATGTAAAATTCAAATGGAACCCCGAAAATACGGCATTTGAATCGGTGGGTAAAATTGGATTGGGCCACGTTGGCAAAAAACAAGTATTCAAATACGTAACGGGTAAAATTCAGATCAAAAAGCAAAGGGTTTCCGTTGGCGATGCCATGACCATTTATTTGGAATTGGATGCGAACAATTGGTTCTTCTTTACGTACAGTAGAGGAATGATGCAAAGTTTGTCCTCTGATAAAGAGTTTAATACATTCATTAAAGAAACCAAACCAGACAAGAGAAAATTCAAAGGCGAAAAAGAAGAAGGTACCTTTAGTTACATGCTTTCAACCGCCCGCAAAAGAACGCGTTTTCTTCAGGATGTCGGCAATTTGTAAATAACCCGATGAACGAAATATTGACCACATACAACGTGGTGGCAGTTTTAACCGGTTACTTGCTTGGTTCCATACCAACCGCTGTTTGGGTGGGTAAATTGTTTTATAAGATCGACGTTCGCGATCATGGCTCCGGCAATGCAGGAGCCACCAATACTTTTCGCGTTCTGGGGAAAAAAGCCGGCATTCCGGTGTTGCTGTTCGATATCCTGAAAGGATGGGCTCCGGTGGTTTTTTTTGCCCTTTACAGCCCTTATCAACCCAAAGAAGATGCCCTTATTCATTTGCAACTTACCGTAGGAATTGCAGCGGTGATCGGCCACATTTTCCCCATTTGGGCAGGGTTCAGAGGAGGCAAAGGAATTGCCACCCTATTGGGCATCATTTTGGCCTTCCACCTGAAAGCAGCCCTGATCTGTATCCTTATTTTCCTTATTTTACTCATCATTACCCGTATGGTGAGTGTTGGCTCCATGTCAGCAGCCATTAGTTTTCCTTTTCTGATCGTTCTGCTTTTTGGAAATCAGAATATGGCTCTCACTATTTTTTCAATAGCGGTGGCCGTAGCGGTTTTGGTAACCCATAAAAAGAACATTCAACGTTTGCTTAAAAATGAAGAAAATAAAATTTGTTTCTAAATGACTGGCCGGAAGTTTGCGTGAGCACTTTTTAACCGGTCATCTGTACGGCTATTGAAATGAGGATAAAAGCCCAAAATATCTGTTGTTTCATCTGCTTGCCGCTGTGGTTTCTTCTTACAGCGGCCTTTCCGGTTTATGGCCAGTACCATTCCGATGAAGAAATGCGCAAAGCAGCCCGTAAATTCTTCAAGGAAGAAAATTACAAAGCAGCCATGCCCCTTTATTCCAATCTTTTGGCCAACGATGCCAGAAGCCCGGAATACAATTTCAGGTTTGGCGCCTGCATGGTGTATGCCGATACCGACAGAGAAAAAGCCATTTCGCACCTGAAATATGCTGCTTCCGCATCGGGCATCCATCCGTCGGTTCACTTTTATCTGGGCAGGGCTTATCACCTCAATTACCGTTTCTCCGATGCAATAGAGTGCTATGAGCGCTTTAAGATACAAGGAGATGCCAAAGAGAAAAAACGATTAAAAGTAGAACGGAACATTGCCATGTGCCACAACGGCAAAAAATTGTTGAAAAATATAACCGACCTGGCAGTACTCGAAAAAGAAAGTTACCGGAAGTCGGAATTTTTCAGGCTTTACCGGCTGGATGATATTGGTGGGAACATTATCGTAAAACCGGATGATCTGATGACATCGGCCGATAAAAAGAAAAAAGACATTTCGGTGATCCACCTTCCCGATCGATCGGATCTCATTTTCTTTTCCAGTTATGGAAAAGACGGAGCAAACGGCAAAGACCTCTATGAAGTAAAACGTTTGCCGAATGGCAAATGGGCAAAACCTCAGATTGTAAAAGGAGCCGTAAATACCCCCTTTGATGAGGATTACCCTTATCTCCACCCCGATAAGAAAACACTTTACTTCTGCTCGAAAGGACACAACAGCATGGGAGGGTATGATGTATTCAGATCCGTAATGGATGAAAACACAGGATGGTTCGGAAAACCCGAAAACCTCGATTTTGCGATCAACACACCCGATGATGATCTGTTTTATATTCCGGATAGCCTCAATAATGTGGCCTGGTTTGCATCTACTCGCGGAGCGGTAGCAGATGAGATCAACGTATATAAAGTAAAGGTGCGCCGCATTCCTGTGTTGACTGTACTCCTGAAAGGAACCTTTATTTCTGAAATGGAACCGGATAACCATACAGCCATCATTACGGTAGAGGACGATCTGACGAAAGAAGTGGCGGGGGTATTTCGTTCCAACAAAAGAAATGGAACTTATCTGATCACACTGCCGAAAAGCGGAACGTATAACTTTTTTGTAAATACCGGAAAAAAGGACCTGATACACACAGGAAAGGTAGAAGTACCTTACCGGGAAAACATAAAAATACTCAAACAGGAAATGATACTCCGCAATGTAAATGGATCGGAGAAACTGGCCATACGCAATTTGTTTGATCAGGAAGCGGATGTTGTAACCGCAGACTATTTTATATCCAAACAAAACCTGAAGGTCAATTACAATCCGGCCATCGATTCTTTGTTGAATGAAATGGAAGAACAGGAGAATGGAATAGAGGAGGGGCGGACATTGAAGGAGATCATTTCCGAAAATAATTTTAGCAACTATTCGGAACAGGACCTCATCAACATGGCTTTCAAAATAGCCGAAGACCTTCGTAGCGAAGGAGATGAGCTGAAAAACAGCATGGACATCGCTGTTTTTGTATCCGACCGTAAACTTCATAAGGCTACAACACTCATCCACCAGACCGAAGCCCTCATCAAGGATGCGGAAAATATAACCGATGCGCTTGAAAAGCAGCAGAAATTACTGGAGGCCCACACCCTGAAAGAGCAATCCGGATCGTTGCTGAACGAAGCCGGCATTGCTTATGATCTGGGAGAGAACCTGGAACAACGTTACCGAGATAAAACCAGGGCAGCCGACGATGCTTTTGCCTTTGCAAAAAAACTGGAAAGCGCCCTTAAAGCCACGGCTTTGGATGAAACAGAAGCTCTTCTGAAGGAGTTGCGTACTGCAAAAGACATCAGGAATACGGCCAGAGTGGATGGAGTAGATGCCGAAGAACAAGCCCGGAGAAAAGCAAAGAAAAAAGAGGTAGAGGCCAGAAGCGCATTTGAATTTGTGGAGAGTTTGTATTCCGATCAACGTGAATTGATCCGCCGCATTTCCGGTCGGAAGGCAGAGTTGGAGCAAAAGAAAAAAGAATCGGTTAAGGAACCCATCCGAAAAGAACTGGAAGCCCTCAATAAAGAAAACGAGGTATACAATGCAGAGATAGAGGTAGCTATGAAAAGAGCGCATGCGCTGGCTACCGAAGCCGATGCACTGAATGCCCAGGCCAATCTGATCCGTTCGTTTAGCCATAACGATTACTCCGACATGGTGGTGATAAACGATGTCCAGAGAGATCGCCTGAAACCGGAGATCGATCAGGCAGATCAGCGAACAAATGCCATAGCGATCGATGAAAAATACCTGACGGACACAAGGAATACCGATGCGGCAGAAAGCAATGCGACACCGGTTACAGGATCCAATTTACCACAAGGCAATGCCACTGCCCACAAGCTGTCTGTTTCCTCTGTATTGACCATTGATGCAGTAAGTCCGGGTTATACCGATCGAATGGCAGCGATAGCGGATAGCAATGCAGGTGCTGTGGAAAAAGCGCGATCGCAAAAATCGGAAAACGACCGGGTTCTCAATCTGCTAAACGACCGGGAAACGGATCTGACCTTTGCGTTCACTGCTGCCAGCTCGGAAGAGGAAAAAACAGCACTTAAGGCTGAACAAAATGGCCTTGAGAACCTGCGTGGTGATTTGGAACGCGAAAACGAGGGTTTGGATGTTGTGCTTTCGGAAGTAGCAGATCCTTCATTTGGAAGGGCACCTTCCTCTGTATTGACCATTGATGTTGTAAGTCCGGGTTATACCGATCGAATGGCAGCGATAGCGGATAGCAATGCCGGTGCTGTGGAAAAAGCACGATCGCAAAAATCGGAAAACGAC
>CALLUQ010000094.1 GCA_938010565.1 uncultured Flavobacteriales bacterium | reverse complement strand
AAAAGAAGCCCTGTCGGAAGTTTCATACCCTCCCATAACAGGAATACCGAGGTTTTCCAGTCCTTCCAGAAAAAGGCGCATGAGGGCTCTATTGTCGGCTTCTATCTCAGGCATACCCTGAGCTTGTTTCTGTTCCACCGCTTTTTGCAATTGCAACAACCCGCTCATGCTCAAATGCCCGGGCTCAAAGCTTTTGTGCCAGGGAGCATAATAAGGCACCTCTTTATCCCAATGATAACTTCCATAACCGGCAATGGTCGGAGGATATTTTTCAATGAAAGAAGACCGGATACAAAGCGTTGCCGAACCAAAACCGGCATTCATCCACTTGTAATTGCTTCCAATCATCACATCTACCGCAAGATCATCGAAACGGATGTCAATCCCACCATAGCTTTGCGTAGCATCTACAATCAATAAAATCCCATGTTGCTGGCAAAAATCGCCCAAGGCTTTAAGATCCACTTTAAAACCGGACAACCATTGTACATGGCTGATGATCAGAGCTTCAATTTTATTCTTGAGCAATTGATGCCGAAGCCGGTCAAGGTGAATGCAATATCCGTTTTCGGAAGAAAACCAAGTAATGTCAAAGCCATTTAACGGCGTAGTCATTAACAAAGCAGGATAATCCTTTTCATACATCATTACCCGTTTCACTTTGCCTTTGATGGCAGAAAGAGTGCTGTGCAGCCCAAAAGAAAGATTCGGTACAAAGGCAACTTCGTGAGGTTGTGCATGGAGAAATGCCGCCACGGTTTTTCGTATGCTTTCCGCTTCATGCGTCCGCCAATAATCGGCCCGAACACTGCCATATAAGGCATTTTCTTCCGCAAAAGCATGGCCTGCTGCAACAACTTCGCCGGAAACAAGACCGGAAGCACAGGTATTAAAATAAATTTTTCCGGTTTCTTTTTTCCAATGCTTCATACCGCTTTCATTTGGTTCTTAAAATCGAAACAATGGCCCCCATTTCGGGTTTTATACTTTGTAACGGGAATAACCACATCGCCGAAATATCCAAAATAACTTTCATATGGGATCCACATCTTCGCTTTAAACCGGCCAACCCCCTTTCTTAATGCAATACCACAATGCCCGGTTGATCGTGAAGTTAGACCGTTTTTCACGTTTTTCCTAAACCGCTGTTTTCATCAGGGCAAACGCATTTAAATTTCGAGTAGTATGGCTTCCTATTGGCCAACGGGCGCACATTTTCATCCATGCGTATCGAAAGTTCTTTTCAACGGCATTACATCCCCGTAAAAACATCCGCCTACCCAAGATGTGCCAACGCAACGTTTCCATTTTATGGACCACCAAGAATCCCAAAGATGTAGCCGGAAAACAAGCACCACATAACCCTTAACTCATAATGCATCCCCTTCCCTTTCAAGGGGCCATTAACTGCCTTCGGAATGCCCCAACGCATCGGTAGGATTACAACAAATGAACCTGCTTCCGATCCAAAAGAAATTTGAGCTACGGAACCGGAACCAACTCAATCGGATCTGTTTGTTTGGAAAATGCAATGGAAGGCCCCATAACTGCTACGGGAGCATCCGGGTTTTCGGTATCCGTATAAAGGGCAAACGCATATGTATAAGCTACATGGCACGTTACCTGAGGGTCGGTATACGTCAAAGCTCCCGGGGCCATCAACTGTTTAAGCAGGCCGTTCCTGAAAACAGCGATCCGGCGTGGGTTGGGGCGGTCATGGTTAAAATGCGTCGCATCTATTTCTAAAAATATTTTTATGATGCACCCGGAAGTAGAAGTTTCGGTAACACGAACAGGAACAAAACCGGAATCTGCCTCAAAAGGGTTATTTTCCAATGCAACCCCGTCCAATTCGTCCTTAACACATCCAAAGAGAAAAAAAGGAACCAGTAGAATACATAATTTCATGATCAAAATCCGAGTTGAAGTGAAAAGGCCAATACTCCATCGGTGGGAATGGCTCCCAGTTTCAGGTAAGTTAACCGGGGCGGTCGTTCTTTCCAAACCGGTTCTTCAATGGCCCGAGCTTTTTTATGAAGCCTGACCGCATAATAAATGCCTCCGCCAATAAGAAGGACCGCCAGGGGCCTGAAAACATTTGTTTTGAACCGGGTGTTCTGGTACCGGTCGTTAAAATACGAAAAACTATCTTTTGCAAGGGCCATGCTTTCCAGGGTAAAAGAGTTCTGATAAAGGCGTTCTGCCCGAAGCGCACCCGCCAGGTATTTATCGCCGTTTTTACGGAGTTGCCCTGCCTGCCAGATGACATACCCTGCAAAAACAGCTGTGGCAGCTTTGGGAAGGATCAGGAGTTTCTTTTGTTGCTTTTTCCATGCTGCATGACGGGCCATGTAGGTTTTGTATTCGGGAAGCATTTTAAGTTCGATCTTTAACCTGTTCCCACTATCCGGCGGTAATTTTACATCCGCTTCATAAAGCTGATAATGAGGCGCCCAGGCTTTGATGTTATAAATACCACTATCCATGGCCAGCCAACCCGGATTATCCACCCGCATGGTATCGTTCAGCCTGATACTGGTTTGGGGCGATGGTCCGGCCAGAACAAGTGTTTTGCTTTGTATGATATCGGTCTGTTGTGCAGATCCGATCAGGCTGCCAAAGCAAAGCAAGATCAAGAGTAACGTTTTCATGGAATAAAATAAGGAGGTGATTTTTTGGAGTAGCCCCAATTCCGGTCAAGGTCGCCTTGCTCTCCAAAATATAAAGCAAATTCAAATGTGCCGTTGTCAGGAGTGGTATAGGCCGTTCCGAGATTGGCATAATCATAAATGGTACCGTTTAAGAAAACGGCCATGATAGTTGTTTTAGGCATTCCTACGCTATAACAATCCTCAAGCTCTAAAAAGATCCGGTACTTTTGATTAAAATTTTGATAGGTATGAGAAGTTACAACAATGGGAATACAGGCCGAATTTTGTTCCATAGAGTTGCCTTCGGCATGTACATCCTGTAGTTCATCTTTTGCACACCCCAACAAAAAGAGCGGCAGCAATAAAAAACTTAAACATTTCATAAGTCAACAGTAATTCCCATGTAATAAACGGTGTTCAGATCCGATGTGGGCCGGATCCCGATAGCGGATAAACGGACTTTATTTTCATAGTAAGGATACCGGTTGGCCCAGAATTTCTGCAAATAATAAATGCCCACTCCTGCAACCACATAGGAGGAAGAATAGATCCAGCCATGCCGGTTGAGTTTTTTTACGGATCGGGTATACATTTCCTTTTGGACAGCATAATCTGCTTTGGCATTTTCGATCATTTCAAGCGAGGGAGCAACTTTGTAATTCCGCAAAGCGATCTCTGCCTTTTCAAACGCTGTATTCCTTTCGTTCCTAAGTTTTTGCAAATGCCATTGCGAACCGCCAAGCAGGGCTCCGCCAATCGCCAGGCAAGGCAGGTGGGCACTGTAAAACCTTTTTCGTTTGTAAGGCATCAGCACCTTGTTGTAATAATCCGGGTAATCATCCGCACGGGGCATGGTGAAATACATGCGAACGGTGCTGTCGGGTGCAACATAAAAATCTTTTGTAACCAACTGGTAGGTAGATGCCCAGGCTTGTATTTGGTGCCAGCCGGTATCCATTTTTGAATGGTAGATGGTGGGGATGGTTGCTCCATCTAGCTTTACCGTAGAATGGCTGGGAATCACCTTAAGCTCCAACCTCCCATGCACCTGGGCAATGCCTTCGACAAAAAGAAAAAGGAGCAGGAATGTAAGTATGTTTTGCATGGGGGTATTTGGGTTTTAT
>CALLUQ010000093.1 GCA_938010565.1 uncultured Flavobacteriales bacterium | reverse complement strand
GATCTTTAATGCTCCCATTCATGGAGTGGCCGCCTTTTTTCGGTTCAACGGACCGCTCGCCTCAACACGAAGGATGATGGCAACCAATGCCATATTCAACTCAAAACATCGGCCTGAAAACGGGTCGGACTTTTCCGATCCTCGTAATTCCATTTTTTATGCGATTTATTGCTTTATAAAATCCTGCCATTTTAATGCCCTTTTGGTGCCCCCCTTTGTCGTCCGATTTTTCGGTTGCGGTACGATTTTACTATCGTAGTTATACTACTAACAGCACACTTATTGTTAACGGGTCACATGAAATAAACAATAGAAGCGGAACGGCTCCTTTGATGCCGGGAATTAACGGGGAACAGCACTACACCAAAATTATCATTGAGGAGATATTGGAGTAGAAGAGAGTTTGGCGTGTGAGGTGTGAGGTTTGGAGGGGCTAAATGTGTGCCTGTGGTTTTTCGGACAAAAAAAGTGGGCGTACAAGAATGGAAAGGGCCATTTGGTTTTCTGTTCTTTTTACGCTTTTTACCGGCACTCGAAGGCGTCCCTCCAAACTTTAATTATATTTACCGGAAAACTCCTGTTTTTACTTTGTCTGAAACGCCCGTTTTTAACCGTCCGAAAAGCTTAACCCTTCTGGGATACGGCAGTTACATCACCTCCGGGTTCAGCATTGTTTTTGCTTTATTCGCCTGGCTGATGCCGGTGGCAGCAGGAAATGCCTTTGAGTGGATAGGGCAATGCAACATAAGTTTGGCTTTTTTGCCCATCGGCGCAAGCGTTTTTTATCCCGTTGTACTGGTTTTTAACCTGTGGATCATAGGTGCCGTTTATCAAATGATGAAAGGAAAAAAAGCCGGGCTTTTCCTGTTTGTTACCGCCAGCATTCAGATGGTCGGGTTTTGCTTGATCTTTACCCGGTGGGCTGGTGTTTTTCCGTTGGTACCGGCAGCTTTTTATGCATTATATACGCTGGGCTATTTTTTGTTGAGAAAGCATTTATTGTAGCAACATGGACCCGGAAAAAAGGCCCCGGCCGTTCTCCTTTTTATTGCTTTTTCCGGCTGCTATTACTGCCGGAGCCCAAATGCTGTTGGGCGTTTCCGATGTTACCCGCGCCTCTGAAAAAACGTCGCAGGCCTTTCAAAAAGCAGTGGAACGCTATGGTACCGAACCCCTGTATGTTTATGCCGGCTGGCTTGGTTCCTTACGTATTCTCTGTGGGTTATGGGCCATGTATGCTATATGGAAGTTATGGAAAGGCCGCCCGGGTGCCGTGCGAAATTATGGCATAGCACAAACGGTACAATGGCTTTATCCGGTTGTTTTTACAGGCATCGGAACGGAATGGCTTTATTTTCAGGGATGGCCTGCTTTTGCCGGGAGCTTTTTGTGGGGAATGATGGTTTGGAAAAGCCGAATCAGCGGACCGCGATCATAGAGATCTCAACATTTACTTCTTTGGGAAGCACCGATACCTGAACCGTTTCGCGAGCAGGATATTCCGAAGTAAAACAAGACCCGTAAACCTCATTTACGACATTAAAATCGCCCATGTCTTTCAGAAAGATCGATGTTTTTACTACGTTGCTAAAATCCATTCCGGCCGCTTTCAGAACCGCTGCCAGATTTTTCATGACCTGTTCCGTTTCGGCTTTTCGGTGGGCCATAACCAACAAACCGGTAGCCGGATCGATGGCGACCTGGCCGCTCAGATAAAGGGTATCGTTTACTAAAATCGCCTGATTATAAGGTCCAACCGGGTCCGGAGCGTCCGGCGTGTTGATGATCTCTTTCATGTTTTTGCAAAAATTAAGATTACTTTTGCCCAAAAGTAACCGCTTGAGCGTTATCATCCTCGACAATTACGATTCTTTTACCTGGAACCTGGTTCATCTGGCAGAGCAATTCACGGAAAACATTGTAGTACGCCGCAACGATGCGGTTACCTTAAACGAAATTGAAGCATACGATCGGATACTGCTTTCGCCGGGCCCAGGCTTGCCGCAAGAAGCCGGTATTATGCCGGAACTAATTGCCCGTTACGCACCATCCAAAAACATACTGGGGGTTTGTTTGGGCATGCAAGGCATTGCACAACATTTCGGAGCCCGGCTCACCAATCTGAACACGGTTTTACACGGGGTAACCACGGTTTGCCATATCCATAAAAGCGAAGGCCTGCTGGAGGGCCTGCCTGCATCGTTCAAAGCAGGGCACTACCACTCCTGGGGAATAAAACCGGAACAAATGCCTTCCGTTTTGAGCACTATGGCCACCAATGAACAAGGTTGGGTGATGGCTTTCCGCCACAAGAAATGGCCGGTTTTTGGCGTACAGTTCCACCCCGAATCCATCCTCACCGAAGGGGGCAAACAGATCATTAAAAATTGGCTGGAGATCCGGCGTTAGCGTTAAGTCAGGTGTACTGTGTCGTATAAGTTCCGATATTTTTGTTCCGGACCATGCGAAAAATAGGAGCCTAGTGTAGCTAAGGGATTGTTTTTCCCTTAAACTAGCATCGGTATAAAATCAAAAAAGTCCGGGATAAAAAGATCAAAACTTGGTGTGGCTAAAGTAGGCTTGACTTAACACTAGAGTTGGTTGTCGTACCAACTTCTTCTTCTGGCCAGTTTCAGATCCTGCAACATGGCCGATTTTACATTTAGCTGAATGTTGTAGCTTTTCTGAAATCCGAAAGGAATGTAATTGAAACTCAAATCCCAACAATGCAGATCGCGGTACACGTTGATGGAGGTATTGTTGGTAAACCCTTTGTTCACAAAATCATAGCCCGAGCTGAATCCGATCTTCCATTTGGGCGTGAGGCTGAGTTCCCCGCTAAAATTAAAGGTTTGGGTAACCGTAAAGCTATCTGTTCCGTTGATAAAACGTTTGTTGAAACGCAGGTTGTAGTTCATGTTGAGCGACCAGGGCACATTAAAATCGATGTAAGCTTCCGGGTTGCTGTTGATGTGTTCCAACTCGCGTGCTGTTCCCTTATCGCTTTGAAGATCGCCCCGGGAGCCTTGTTTGCTCTTAAGTCCGGCCGACATGGCCAGCGATATGTTGCGCAAGCTGCCCCAACCATTGGTTTTGCTCCAGTGGCTGTTGTCGATGCGCATGCCGGTAGTATCGTAATCGTAAGGATCGTAAAGCCCGCTAAAATTCAGGTTGAGTTTTTTAAACAGGCGTGTACGTCCACTCATGGTCAGGTCCGACCATTTATTCGTTTCCTTGAACAGATCGTAATGGGTGTTCATCGAAAAGTTATCGATGACCTTGATCTTGACAAACCCGGTGGTGGTGTCTTTGTCGGAACGGAATTTGGTTTCCAGGTTGTGCAGGAGACTCATGTTG
The DNA here is from genome assembly GCA_938010565.1 of uncultured Flavobacteriales bacterium. Classification (GTDB taxonomy): domain Bacteria; phylum Bacteroidota; class Bacteroidia; order Flavobacteriales_D; family CALLUQ01; genus CALLUQ01. The sequence continues at coordinate 55,609 of CALLUQ010000093.1, read as the reverse complement.
ACCCTACCGGATTCGCCTGAAACCGGCACTCCGTAAATGCCGATCTCATAAGGAGAATAAGTAATCGGATTTTCCTGTTGGGTAAAGATGGTGCGGTTGGTCCCAAAATCCGGGCGGTACGTAAAGCCTACATTTGGGGTCATAACATGCCGGATAACAGGGCCGTTCTTCAGGGTAAAAAAACCGTAAATTTTAGACGACACGAAAGCACTCAGATTCCATTCCATGTTGCGATCAAAACCGGGTATGGTATCGATAACCAACGCCTGCAATTCGTTGTTCCATCGTTTGTTTACGGTTTTAAAATACCAGCGTTCGGTCAGGTTGAAATGGGGAGTAATGGTAAAGGGAAGTTTGGGATCGGACAAAGCTGTGGTAACCGAAACGTTGTGGCGCAACCCCATACGCAATGAGTCGGATAAAGCATCCGTATTGTTGAGGCGGATCACCGAATCGCCCACATGCAGTTCATTTCTGAAATTGGTTTGGTAGGTTACGCCAATCTGCTCGTACCATTTATGGGTAGTGCTGCCTGCTTTTGCAAAGCGGTTGCGAATGGCTTTACCCGGATAAAAACGGTTGACGTTGAATGCCGCTTCGGGCAACGTAAGGCTTACCTTGCGACTCAGGGTATTCTGGTTATGGCGAAGGTTCACACTCAGCGCATAGGGTTGGTTGGGAAAAGTTTTGGACCAACTGATGTTGGATTGGAACGTATTGGTGAGAAAATCGTTGATGCTGCTGTTAAAATTGTTCCGGAAGTTTTCGCTCGATCCGGCGTTTACATTGGCCGAAAAACGGCTATTGGGCCGTGCTTTGGGATCCTGGTTATGCGACCACCGGATGAAAAACGCTGTGGTTTTTCTGTAATCCGGAAATTCGGGATCGCTGGTTTTAAGCACGTTATAACTCAGGTTGAAGGCACCGGAATAGCGGTAGCGAAACTTGTAATTCGTCTGGCTTTTTAACCCCCAACTGCCCCGGCTGTAAATATCGCCGGTAATCCGGGTATCCAGTTTGTGGTTCACCGGCCAGTACCATCCGCCATTCAAAAGAAAAAAACCAAGAGCAGGCGATTCGCCATAGGTAGGGATCAGTATGCCTGCCGCTTCGCCCTTTTTATTCGGGAAATACGCAAAAGGAACCCAAACAGGAGTAGGTATATCGGCAATTTTAAGGTTAATGTTTTGTGCCAGTATTTTGTTGTTTGGAATCACAATGGCCTTTTTCATCCGGAAATAATAGTGGGGCTCTTCGTGCTCACAGGTGGTATACCGGCCCTCTTCCACGTGGATGTGTTCATCGGGGTGCCGTTTGGTGCGTTCGGATAAGAGAAAGCCATCGCCTTCCTGGGTTCTCACCTCTTTGATAATCCCGGTTTTGGTTTCAAAATTATAACGGATGGTATCGGCACGGATCTCCGAATCTCTTTCTTTAAAAACAGGCAATCCGATGGCTTTTCCGAGGCTGTCGGTGGTGCCGTAAGCTTCCACGATCTTTTCCCCCGAATTGAACACCATGTAAGCCGCAGTGAGGCGAATGGAGCCATAATCAACACGGGCATTCCCAAAAAGGTATACTTTTTGTTCCCGGATATCAAAACGCATGGAATCCGAAGCATGGTATATCACTTCATGGTCCAGAGGACTTTTGATCGCTTGTGTATCGGGAGGAGCAGGCACCAGTTGTTGAGCAGGAGCATCGGTTCCACCGATTATCAACAAAAAGGCGATAAAAAAAAACAATCTCGCAGATACCTGTGGCGTCAATTTATAATAAATTTGCGTTGTTACGGTTATATAGCCGGTGATATGATCGGCCAAAGCTAATGATTAAATACCAAACGATATGAGGCGTTTGCATAGCAGCAGGCAGGGAGTTACGGGCAATAAACGAGCATTGTGGCCTTTTCTTGTGCTGACCTTATTTTTGCATACTTCCTTTGTTGGCAAATACCACAATGCCCTGTCTTCCGTTGGGATAAAAACCATTGTAATCGATGCCGGTCACGGTGGAAAAGATCCGGGCTGTCATGGTGCATCCCTCCGTGAAAAAGACGTATGCCTGAGTATTGCACTAAAGTTGGGGAAGTCCATTCGGGAAAATTTTAAGGATGTAAAAATAATTTACACCCGCAAAACCGATGTTTTTGTAGAACTACACGAAAGGGCGGCCATTGCCAACCGCAACAAAGCCGATCTTTTCATTTGTATTCATGCCAATTCGGGACAACCCAAAGCCAAAGGTGTTGAAACGTATGTAATGGGATTGCACAAATCGGAAGCCAACCTTTTGGTAGCCAAACGTGAAAACTCGGCCATATTCATGGAGTCGGATTACGATAAGAACTATCAAGACTTTGATGGTTCGCCGGAAGCCATCATTGCCATGAGCATTGCCCAGGCAGAATACCTCGACCAAAGCATGAATTTTGCCTCTGAAATTCAAAAACAATTTAAAAAATTGGGACGGAAAGACAGAGGGGTAAAACAAGCCGGATTTCTTGTTTTGTACCGAACTACTATGCCAAGCGTTCTGGTAGAAGCGGGTTTTCTTACCAACAAAGAAGAGGAAAAATGGCTGGCCGATAAGCAAAACCAGGAGCAAATGGCGGTGGGCATATTCAAAGCCTTTGTGGCTTACAAAACAGAAATCGACAGCATCAACCAAACCATGAACGATGGAGTTTATACTGCTCCGGTAATGCACGATGGTGCCGCAACCCGTCACACAGAAAGAACTGATACTAAGAACCATTCTTCCCATTCGGACTCCAGGTCCGGGATCGTCTTTAAGGTACAGATCATTACTTCGGCTTCGCCCATCGCACGGAAACCAAAAAATTTTAAGGGATTAACGGAGGTAGATGAGTATATTAGCAGTGGTATGTACAAATATACCGTTGGCCGGAAGGCTACTTTTAAGGAGGCAAAAGTGCTTCGGAAAGAAATGGGAGATAAAGGCTATAACGGAGCTTTTATCGTTGCTTTCAAAGAAGGAAAACGGATAAATCTTCAGGAGGCGATCCGGCTTACACAGGAATAGAAACCAAGTTTGAAAATAAGCAGAGAACTAAAAACGGGCATCGTAGTTGTTATAGCCATAGGTCTTTTGATCTACGGCTTGTTCTTTTTAAAAGGGATGGATCTTTTTGGAGAGAAACGGGAATTTTATGCGGTTTATGAAAAGATCGGCACCTTGGCTCCTTCCAATTCGGTAAAGATCAATGGGTTGAAGATCGGAATAGTAAGAGAGGTAAGCTTTTTGAACGATAAAGGCAATCGCATCCTTGTAAAATTCCATATCCAGAACAACGATGTGCTGATCCCTGAAAATACCGTTGCCAAAATTACCACCGACCTGCTGGGTTCGGCATCGGTCATATTTGAGCTGGGAGACCACCGGGACCATCCTGCACAAAACGGAGATACCCTGATCTCGGAAATCGACAAAGACCTCCAAAGTAAAGTGGATGAACAAATTGCTCCGCTGAAGATCAAAACAGAACAACTCATCAGCGAGATCGACTCTGTGGTGAAGATCGTACAGGTGATCTTCAATGAAGATGCCCGCGAAAACCTCCGCTCCAGCTTTACCAGCATCAAACGATCTTTCGGCAATTTCGAAAAAACATCCTTAAAGATCGATACCCTCATAGGGAATCAGAGCCATAAGATCTCCAATATCTTTTCGAAAATAAGTTCCATTGTCGATAACCTGGAAGCCAGTAACGACGACCTGACAAACATGCTCGGGAATTTTTCCAACGTTTCGGATTCACTGGCTGCTGCCAACATCACACAAACCATCCAAAAAGCCGAAAATGCCATGGCAAGTGTTACGGAAATTGTGGACAAAATTAACCGTGGCGAGGGCAGCTTAGGCCTGTTGATCAACAACGACAGCCTCTACTACAACATCAACGATGCAAGCTACAATCTGGAAGTATTGCTAGACGATTACAAACGCAATCCGCACCGTTATTTGCACTTCAGTGTATTTGGCCGAAAGGTGAAGAAAAAAGTATTGAAAGCCACGGATGTGTTTGATGATAAAGAAGTGGAAAAGATCAGAAAACTTATTAAGGAATAATTCGGAATGGATTACCTGTCTCAGATTATATTCGGTGTTGTTTTTTTAGCTGCCCTGTCGTTTTTTATCTACAATGTAAGGAGAATCCGCAACAATATTCGGTTGGGAAAAAACATCAACCGTTCCGACCATAAAAAGGAACGCTGGCGGGTGATGTTTCGGGTGGCTCTTGGGCAAAGTAAAATGAAAGCACGGCCTCTTGCCGGTTTTCTTCACCTGATCGTTTACGTCGGCTTTTTGGTGGTGAACATTGAATTGCTGGAAATTGTGGTGGATGGCCTAAGCGGAAGCGAACGTTCTTTGGGCCATTGGCTTATGCGTTGGAACCTCGGCCCCGTGTACGATTTTCTCATCGCTACTTTTGAAATATTTGCGCTATTGGTGCTGGTGGCTTGTGTGCTTTTTCTCCTGCGCCGGAATGTGGCCAAAATTCGTCGTTTCCACCTCAGTGAAATGACCCGCTGGCCAAAATCCGATGCCAACCTTATTTTGATCTTTGAAATTGTTCTGATGGCTGCTTTTCTTCTGATGGATGCGGCTGACTATTCTTTATATGCCAACAGCAACGGAGCCGATGCACCGGGCATGTATCCGGTAAGTGCTTTGCTTCATCCCCTTTTTGCCGGGTCGGATGTGTTCACCCTTCAAACCATTTCGCACGTTTGCTGGTGGATACACATTGTTGGTATTTTCGTATTCCTGAATTACATCCCTTTCTCCAAACATTTCCACATCATTCTTGCTTTTCCCAATACTTTTTTCTCCAACCTGTGGCCCAAAGGCCGTTTCACCAACATGGAAAATGTAAAGAAAGAAGTGGAGTTGATGTTTGATCCCAATGCCGACCCGTATGCCACTCCGGCACCTGCCGAAGAAGGAACGGAACCCGGCAGTTTTGGCGCAAAAGATGTAACCGATCTTACCTGGAAACAATTGTTGGATGCTTACACCTGTACCGAGTGTGGCCGTTGTTCTTCCGAATGCCCTGCCAATCTTACCGGAAAATTGCTTTCGCCACGGAAGATCATGATGGATACCCGGGATCGCCTCGAAGAAGTGGGCAGGAACAAAAGAAAAAACGGAGCCAACCACGATGATGGCAAATCGCTTTTGCACCACCACATCACAAAAGAAGAATTATGGGCCTGTACTTCCTGCAATGCCTGTACACAAGCATGCCCCGTAAATATTGATCCTTTATCGATCATTGTCGACCTGCGCCGCTACCTGGTCATGGAAGAAAGCCAGGCCCCGCCCGAACTCACCGTCATGTTCAACAACATTGAGAACAATGGTGCCCCATGGGCCTTCCCGCAAGCCGATCGATTTAAATGGGCAGAAGATGATTGATGCCCCAAGAACATTACATTGCTATCATGAGCGAACCAATTGAAGTACCCACCATGGCCGGCCTTATGGCCAAAGGCGAGTCTCCCGAGATCCTTTTCTGGGTAGGTTGTGCCGGAAGTTTCGACGACCGTGCCCGAAAAATTACCAAAGCGATTGTGCGTATTCTGCACAAAGCCGGGTTGAGCTACGCAGTTTTGGGTACCGAAGAAATGTGCTCCGGAGACCCGGCCAAACGAGCAGGAAATGAATTTCTTTTCCAGATGCAGGCCATGCAAAACATCCAGGTGATGAACGGTTACAACGTAAAAAAAATCGTGACCGGATGTCCCCATTGTTTCAACACCATCAAAAACGAATACCCGGAGTTGGGCGGCTCGTACGAGGTAGTGCACCATACCCAACTCATCAACGATCTGCTCCGGTCGGGAAAGATCCGCGTAGCCGGCGGGAGTTTCAAAGGAAAAAAAATCACGTTCCACGACCCTTGTTACCTCGGCCGCGGAAACGATGAATACGAGGCGCCGCGCGAAGTACTGCAAAAACTCGATGCCGGTTTGGTGGAAATGAAACGTTGCAGAGCAAAAGGATTATGCTGTGGCGCAGGAGGAGCCCAAATGTTTAAAGAAGCCGAAAAAGGCAACAAGGAGGTGAACATAGAACGCACCGAAGATGCATTGGAAGTAAAACCGGACATCATTGCCACCGGTTGTCCTTTTTGCAATACCATGATGACCGATGGCATAAAAAACTTCGGAAAAGAAAAGGAAACCGAAGTATTCGACGTAGCCGAACTGATTGCTCAGGCAGGTGAGCTATAACTTCCGGAAAAGTTCCATTTTTTAGCTGTCGCAGAATTTCGTATTTTTAAGTTCAAAATGCTCTATCATGTCAGCTTATCAACATCTTCACGACGATGCCCGGACCTGGATCTACCAGTGTAACAGGGAATTGAGTGATATCGAGGTGGAAGCCATCCAACAAAAAGGAGAAACTTTTGTTCGGCAATGGGCTGCACATGGCAACGATCTTCAGGCTGCATTTTTTATCAAATACCATCGTTTTATACTGCTTTTTGCAGACGAAACCCATGCTGCCGCATCGGGTTGCAGCATCGATAGTTCGGTGCATTTCATACAACGGATCGAAAGGGAATATGGCATCCATTTAATGGATCGTATGAGTTTGGCGTATCGTTCGGAGGATGGAATTGTGACGGCTTCCATGTCGGCTTTTGAAGAACGAATAGTAGCCGGAAAAATCCACGAAAATACCATTGTTTTTAACAACCTGATTCAAACCAAAGCCGGGTTTATGACCCGTTGGGAAGTTCCGCTAAAAGATAGCTGGCACAGCCGCATGTTGCCGGTAGCTGGCTAAATTCAAGGAGTTTGCGGAGGGGTATTATCCGCATCTGCCCGAGAGACAGATGTGGGTGCAGGTCCGTTGTACCATTTAAAAATGTCTTCTTTTTGACCGGGGCGGTGATGGCCATGCCATCCGAAACCGTTGAGGAGTAAACTTTTTGGAGGCAGTTTATGCATGGGATAAAGCGTAGCTGTCGGCTGGTCGATGAGGGTTAAGGTGCGGATCTTTTGATCTGCAATATAAATGAGGATATCGCTGCAAACCGCATCGTTCATGCCCAGAGTGTGCATGGCAGCGCTACCGGTAGTATCTTTTTTTTCTTCATCGTTTTTTTCGCCTTCCGCAAAATAGATCGTTTGTCCGTTTCCTTCCACTAAGATCTTGTACAAAACATTGTTGGCAAACCAACCATTGATGTGTAAACCTTTGATCTGGTTATAATAAATGCTGTCGTATTCCGATGCGATAAAAGCGCGGTTGGTGATTTTTAACTTCCGGATCTTACCGCTCCATGTTTGAATGGCAATGTGATCTCCGGTAAGTTGATTGCCCTCCGACCAGATGATCGGGTCCCGAAACATTTGCAAAGACGAATCCGCTTCGCTCCAGGCAAGAGAGTCGCACTTCCCTTGTAAATCTTTCCGATAGAATTTAACATGATACCAGGCTCGGATCAGGTGATGCATGCCCGAACGGTCTTTGGTGGCCAAAATGGTATCGGCATGCAGGTAAAGGGAGTCCGAACCGCTGATTTGTGTGAACACCGGTTTTCCGGTGATCATGGTGCGCTGGCCGGCATCTTTCCGGATGGCATAATTGCCGGTTAAAAGGATATGATCGGTCGTATCGGTATACGCGATGTTACCAAAGGCTTCGCCAATTCCTGTTTTTCGGTTGTAGTACAACGTATCTCCTTCCAGGGTTTGTTCTCCGGCCCGAATACGGCTGTGGTTCATGAATTGGGATCGGTCGTGTTTTGTATCGTACCAACCCTTGGTTGTATAAATGGTATGGCGGTCCGAAACAATTTGCGTAGGTCCGGAAAAAGAAGCAACTTCGGTATGGGTATGATAATGTAGAGTATCCGATTTTACAATATAATCCGGATGCCTTAACACCACGCTATCTTTGAAAAAAACCTCGTGGGTGAAGGTATGGTAGGCACCCGTTTTACTGGAAAGTACGTTCCGGTTTTGGGGGCTGATGATCCGCCCGCCACCTTGGTATGAAGCCACTCCGTTCCGACGGTTGAAATCAAGATAGTGGGTCGTAAGCTCGTTCTTTTGATCGAGCATACGGATGTTGCCCGTCAGGTTGGCATAATGGGTACCTCCGTCGTAATAAAGCGTATCTCCGAATAAGCGGAGTGAGTCGCCTTCCCGGATCTGAACCCGGCCATAAGCACTGAGTTGATTGGTTTCCGAAAAAAAATAAGCACTGTCACAAAAAAGGAGTGCTCCTTTGTGTTTGAACCGAACATTTCCGACCAACCGTTGTGCCTCCGACTCTATTTTGTCATCAAAGAGCCAATCGTCGGCATGGAGGATACGAATGATCTCAACCGTATCTTCCGGGCTTTGAGCGGAAACAGCAAGCGTTAACCAGCCGGGAACAACGGCCATAAAAACGAATATATATTGCTTGCGGATCATCTGGTATAAGGCCGCAGGTTATCAGTTCCCGGCGGCTTTTGTTAAGCAAAAATAACATCGCGAACCAGTGTTTGCTTGCGGTCCGGGCCAACAGAAACGATGCCAATGCGGATTTCATTGCCCAAAGCATCTTCCACAAAGGCAATATAATCGTGCAGTGCTTGTGGCAACGCTTGTGTAGAGTCCAGTTGGGTAAGGTCTTCCTGCCATCCTTGCAGTTCGATATACACCGGAGTCACAGATTTCCCGGAAACATCATACGGGAATTGATCCGTGAGCGAACCGTCCGGTAAACGGTAGTGTGTGCATACTTTGATGGTTTCAAAACCGCTCAGTACATCCGCTTTCATCATGGCCAGGGTAGTGGCACCGTTGATCATAATGGCATAACGCAAGGCAGGCAGGTCTAACCAGCCACAACGGCGAGGGCGACCGGTAGTAGCACCAAACTCACATCCGACCGACCGTAACCTTTCACCGTCTTCATCAAACAATTCGGTTGGGAAAGGGCCACTGCCCACGCGGGTACAATACGCTTTGAAAATTCCGATGACTTCGCCAATCCGGTTCGGGGCAATGCCCAAGCCGGTACAGGCTCCGGCCGAAACCGTGCTGGAAGAAGTGACAAACGGATAAGAACCAAAATCGATGTCGAGCAAGGTTCCCTGAGCACCTTCTGCCAGAATGCGTTTTTTTTGTTGCAGATGGTGGTTTACTTCTTGTTCGCTGTCGGTCACTTTCATGGTGCGCAGCAATTCGATGCCTTCCATCCAGGCCGTTTCGGCTTCGGGAAGGTTGTATTCAAAGTTGTGGAAAGAAAGCAAACGGGCATGCTTTTCAACCAAAGCGGTGTAGCGTGCTTCAAAATCGGCCAGAAAAATATCGCCTACACGCAAGCCGTTACGCCCTGTTTTGTCCATATATGTCGGGCCAATTCCTTTGAGTGTACTCCCGATCTTTTGTTTTCCTTTAGCGGTTTCGGAAGCCGCATCCAGAAAACGGTGTGAAGGAAGGATCAGGTGCGCCTTTCGCGAAAGGACCAACCGCTTTTTCACATCCACCCCCATATCTGTCAGAGCATCGATCTCTTTTTTAAAGATAACCGGATCGATTACCACTCCGTTCCCGACAAGGTTGATGGTATTCTCGTGAAAAATACCACTCGGAATGGTGTGGAGAACGTGTTTGATCCCGTTAAACTCCAAGGTGTGCCCGGCATTTGGACCGCCCTGAAAACGAGCAACGACATCGTACTTTGGGGTCAGTACATCAACAATTTTTCCTTTTCCTTCATCGCCCCATTGGAGCCCTAGCAAAACGTCTGCTTTCATTTTTTCATTCTTGCTCAGAAGAAGCATTCATCAACTCAGCCATCTGGTTCATGGCTGTTTCAACATCTTCTGTAATGGTAAATACGGTGTTTAATTTGGTCATTATAAAGAGGGCTTTCACCTTTTTCGAAATATTACAAAGGAATATTTCTCCGCCTTCGTTGCGGCACCTGGTCAACAACGTTATCAGTATGTTCAGTCCACTGCTGTTTATGTAATCAAGTTCCGACATTTCAATCACAACATGTACCCACCCGTCAAGGGAATATTCTTCCAGTTGATTGAGCAAAACCAGTGCTTCGCTTTTATCGATCAAACGGCCATTCAGTTGTGCCAGCAACATACCTGGCCGTTCTGCAACGGGTGTTAAACTGAATTGAAAACGCATTTCAGGAGGGTTTTACGGGTGAGTGGGGTTCTTTGTTTTTTTTGGCGTAGAAGTACAAAGAATGGTGAAGAATTTTAATATCAAAAACTTCTTCAAGGGTTTTTTTTATGGTTTGGATCCGGGGATCGCAAAATTCGATCACTTCCCCATCTTCTGTCATAATGATGTGATCGTGTTGTTTGTTTGCATGCGATTTTTCATATTGGGCAATGTTATTGCCAAACTGGTGCTTACGCAAAAGGTTACAAGACAAAAGCAACTCCGTGGTGTTGTACAAGGTGGCACGGCTCACACGGTACTTCTTGTTTTTCATTTTGGTGTAAAGGGATTCAATATCAAAATGCCCTTTGTATTCGTAAACTTCATTGAGTATAGCAAACCGTTCGGGGGTTTTCCGATGCCCATGTTGCTCAAGATAAGCAGAGAAGATCTGGCGAACGCTTTCCTTTATTTCCGGACTCGACATCAGTTATGTCTTAAGGCTCAAAGCTAATCAAAATGGCGGAAATAAATACATGGATCTTCCCGGTTTATGAACAATCTGTAAAAGAAAACCCGTGCTAAGTTACGTGTACTGTGTTGTATAAGTGGTCGGTATTTTTGCCCCGGACAATGCGGAAAACAGGAGCCCGATCGTAGCTAAATGATTCTTTTTCAAAGAAATACATCGCAAAAAGATCAAAGCCTGCTTAACTTAACACCGGAAAGCGGGATCGTCTGTTTTGTTTTGCCTGGCTGCGGGAGCAGGAACGGGGTGGGCTCAGAGGTGCTCGGTCAGGCGTTCTACCTGATGTACTCCATCTACATTTTTCAATTCTACGATGAGGGTGTCCAGGTGGTCGGTATCGTGTACCAAAACGCGTACTTTTCCGGAGAAAATGCCATCGTTGCTTTCAAAACTAATGGCTTTCATGTTGATGTTTTGTTGTGCCGAGATCACGGAAGTGATGTTGTTGACCAATCCAAGGTCATCAATTCCTTCGAAAGAGATCGAAGCTTCAAATTCTTTCAACGACTGGCTGACCCATTTGGCTTGTAGAACACGGTAAGCATAGTTGCCCATAAGGGCTGTGGCATTGGGACAGGTAGCCCGATGGATCTTAATGCCATCGGCAACGGTAATAAACCCAAAAACATCATCTCCGCTGATCGGGTTACAGCATAGAGCGAGGGTATAATCCAGTTTTTGGTATTCATCGCCGATCAACAGCACATCTTTAGTCCCATTGTAGCGGGTAATGATCTGTTCGAGGGAATTGTTTTTTTGCTGCTTTTTTTCGGATACCGGACTTATCATCCCGTTTTTTACGGCAATGTTTGTTTTGTGCAATTTTTTTAGATCGATGTTGCCTTTGGCAATGCGGAAGTACAATTCAAGTGCCGATCCGGTTTTATATTTCCGGATGAGTACATCGATGTTTTCTCCGTTAAAGTTTGCTTTTAAACTTTTGAGCTTTCGGGCAAGCATTTCTTTGCCTTCCGCTGCAATATTTTTCTTTTCTTCTTTCAGTGCGGATTTGATCTTGTTCCGCGCTTTGGTAGTGATGGCAAATTTCAGCCAGTCGTTTTTGGGCGATTGTTTTTCCGAAGTAATGATTTCCACCTGATCTCCGCTTCTTAACTTGTGGCTCAAAGGCATGAGGCGGTGGTTTACTTTGGCTCCCAGGCATTTTTGCCCTACCTGGGTGTGGATGTCGAATGCAAAATCGAGGGCTGTGGCTCCTTTGGGAAGGGTTTTTAGATCGCCTTCGGGTGTAAAAACATACACCTCATCCGTAAAAAGGTTCATTTTAAAATCATCGATAAAATCGATGGCATTTTCGGCGGATGTTTCGAGCAGTTCACGGATCCGGGCCAGCCATCCGTCCAAGCCACTTTCCTGGCTTTTTTCGCCTTTGGTTTTGTATTTCCAATGTGCAGCGTATCCTTTTTCTGCAATTTCATCCATACGCCGGGTACGAATTTGTACTTCTACCCATTTTCCGGACGGACTCATCACGGTGGTGTGCAACGACTCATAGCCATTGCCTTTTGGCGTGGAGATCCAATCCCGCAAACGATCGGGGTTGGGCTTGTAATAATCGGTTACAATGGAATATACTTTCCAACATTCCGATTTTTCAGCACCGACCGGAACATTCAGGGTAATCCGAATGGCAAACAGATCATACACCTCTTCGAAGGGTACATTCTTGGTGCGCATCTTATTCCAGATCGAATAAACGGATTTGGGGCGACCTTTTACCTCAAAGATATAATTCAGATTGTTGAGTTGGCGCTTGATCGGGAGGATAAAGCGAGAAATGAAACGCTGGCGTACTGCTTTTCCCTTTTTCAGTTTTTGTGAGATCTCTTCCCATGCGGAGGGCTCTTTGTATTTCAGCGAAAGGTCTTCGAGTTCACTTTTAATGGTATACAACCCCAGGCGATGCGCAAGCGGAGCGTAGAGGTACAACGTTTCGGATGCAATTTTGAGTTGTTTATTCTGTTGCATGCTGCTCAGGGTTCGCATGTTGTGCAAACGATCGGCCAGTTTGATGAGAATTACCCTTACATCGTCCGAAAGGGTAAGCAGCATTTTGCGAAAGTTTTCGGCTTGCGGAGAAACCGTGGCATCAAAAATGCCGGAAATTTTTGTGAGCCCATCAATAATAGAAGCCACTTTCGGACCAAACATCGAATGGATGTTTTCCAGCGTAATATCGGTATCTTCCACCGTATCGTGAAGCAAAGCACAAATAACAGAGGTGGTACCCAACCCTATTTCTTCAGCAGCAATGCGTGCAACGGCAATGGGATGATAGATATAAGGTTCGCCCGATTTCCGGCGCATGTCTTTGTGGGCTTCAACCGCTACATTAAAAGCTTTGCGAATGCGTCGCGTAGCTTCTTTGTCTCTTGACGAATGGGCACGCAAAAGCCCCCGATACGCATTGAGTATTTCCTGTTTTTCCCGTTCCGGATGTATCGGTTGCCGCTCTTTCATATTCCTAATACCAGGGTTTCAAACAAAGTTACAAAATTGATCCGGCAGTGTTCTTTTTGGGAAAAAGAATGCAGCGAACTATGGTGTTGTTTCGCCATTGCTGTGCTTGGTTATTGTATAAATTTTTACACTACTAACCGAGAAAACTAAAAAGTAAGCAATATGAGATGCCCTTTCCTCCTGTGATGGCAAAGAGCAAAACCAACGCACAGATTAAAAAAATGACACTCAAATAAAAGTCTCTTCTCCCTCGCACGGGAAAAGGTAACAACGGCCAGAAAAATAGCCTTCTTCCTTACTGTTAACAACACTTACCGGATCTTCCGCCCTTTCCATTCGGGTTGGCTGAACAAAACCATCGCTACAGTGATCAAAATATAAAACGGGTACAACAAACTTAATGGCAAGTACCCGATTAATAAATTCCGCTGATGAAAAGCCCGGGCTACCCCAAACAGAAACAAAAAATCAACGATGAATTTTATGCTGAAACAAGCCAGCAACACTTGACCGGTTAACGGATCGTAAGGAACTAAAACCGCGCTGATCAGAAAACTGAGGGAAAGAAGAAAAACCAACCATGAAGTAAGGGTTGCCAGCCCATTGCGATAGTCAGATGCTTTGGAAGCCCAGCGGGTGCGTTGATTAAAAAATGTAGCCAGGTTTGGGGGGGCATCGCTTTCTGCTAACAATGCTACATCAAAAGCATATCCTACCTGCCCCGGATATCTTTTTTGCAAAGCATGCAATAAAAAAACATCATCGCCCGAAGACCGGTTTTGATGGTTGCCGTAACCGTTTACTTCCAAAAAAGCTTCCTTTCGAAATGCCAGATGTGCGCCGTTGCATAAAAAGGGTTCGCCGTGAGCTGCCGCTGCTCCGGTGGTTCCTGCCAAAGACAAAAACTCGAGTGCAAACAGTTTTCCTAAAAAGCCATTGCTTCGGAGTTTGATGGGTAAAATCCACATTTGCATGGTTCCGCGCAGCAGGTGTTGTATTCGATCGGCCCATCCAATCGGCAGGTATACATCGGCATCCAGCGTAACGATCCAATGGGTGGTGGCAGCTCTTATTCCCGTATCCAGGGCTGCCTTTTTACCCGTGCCGTTTGCCGGAAGAAATGTGACCATTTCCCACGCTTCTGCCGCATGCTTTATGTGTACATCGGAACCATCGGTAGAAGCATCATCCACAAAAATGACCGAAAAACTACCGGTATTGTTCAACCGTGCCTTTAACATCCGAATCAGGCTTTCCAACCGGTGGATCTCATTGCGCACGGGAATAACAAGGGTTACCGGAACCGGGCTGCCTACCGTTGTTGCTGCTTTTTGTACACGACGCCAGCCCTGAATTAACCAGATGGCATAAAATAACCATGCAAAGGTTAAACCCAGCGTGAAACAGAAAACGATATTTACCAACAGGGTCAAACGAGGGGTTCTTTCAGTGGTATGCGGAGCAGCATAAGCATTGCTCCTCCGGCCAAAGCAGGAATAACCAGATTGATCATCCAAAGCAGGAGGCTCCCTGCCATTAAAATTTCAGCGGAAGCGCCCATATCTTTAAAAAGAAAAAGAACGACAGACTCCCGGATCCCAAGGCTTCCCAACAAAACGGAGGGAATTAATGCCACCAAAAGATAAGCAAGCGCAAGAAGACCCCACAATGTGAAGGGATGCGCTTTTACTCCGCACCAATTCAGCATGAGCCAGAACTGTAGGGCAAAAATAAAGTAGCGAACCGTACTCCAGAGCAAGGTAATGTTCAATGATCTAAAAGACAATGTTGTAAGCACATTTGCAGCCCCGGATAATTTTTTAAAGCGTTTCCACCCCCCCACTTTTGCAGCCCACCAATCGGCTCTCCAGTAGCAAAACATGGCCAGTAAACTTGCAGGAACAGCCAACAGCACCAACATTGTTTTCCCGGGAAAAACGGATCCTGGCAGTAACAAAAGTGCCAAGCTACCGGCAAACAAAGTAACCAACAACTGGCTGATATTGCCCAAAATGCTTACCCAGGAGGCCTTCGCACGGTTTTCCGGTCGAAGAAACAGGACCCGGCCCATAAACCCTCCTGTACGGTTGGGCGTGATCAAAGTAATGGTGGTGCCTGCCAGGATGGCCCGTATCGCTTTACCCTGATTCACTTTTTCGATGGGTTTCACCATGTAACGCCATTTAAAAGCTTCTGCTCCCCAATTTAAAGGCATAAGCAAAACGATCAGAAGCATGGGCATAAGAGGCCTTACCTGCCATTCCATCCGAAAAACAACCCATTGGAAATTCGTATCTTTATCGTGGAAAAGCTGGTACCAGATGTAACCCAGGGCCATCAGAAAAATGAATGCCTTCAGGCCCGGGAGCAGAAATCGGTGTGAACAAAACTTAACCATAAACCCAATTACACAAAGCTACGCTTTTGACAGAAGACAGAATAATTCTTGGTATAGATCCCGGAACCACCATTATGGGATACGGTGTCATTCAAATTACAGCAAAAGAAATGAGCCTGGTCAGCATGGGTTCCATTGCCTTGAGCAAGTACACGGGTCATGCACTCAAACTGCAAAAAATTTACGAGCGTACCATTGGTCTGATCGAGGAATATCATCCGGATGAATTGGCCATTGAAGCCCAGTTTCATGGTAAAAACGTGCAATCCATGTTGAAGCTGGGCCGTGCACAGGGTGTGGCAATTGCAGCGGTATTATCCCGTCAGATCCCTTATGTGGAATACGCTCCGAAAAAAATCAAGAAGAGCATCACCGGCAATGGCAATGCTTCCAAAGAGCAGGTGGCCGGAATGCTTCAATCGTTGTTTTCTGTTAAAGCCATGCCTAAAAACCCGGATGCAACAGACGGCCTCGCAACAGCAGTTTGCCACTACTTTCAGCATTCGAAAGCATCTGGCAGCGCAAAAAGCTATACGGGTTGGAAAGCCTTTTTATCGGATCATCCGAAAAGAAAACTTTAGGCTTCGCTAAGCCGTTGTGCAATTTCGAGCATTTCTTCGGCAGAAAGCACCATTTTCGGGCCGGAAAAATTCATATCCTTTTCTTCATGAATGGGAATCAGATGTACATGGGCATGTGGCACTTCCAAACCGATCACGGTGATCCCGATCCGATCGCACGGAAACACCTTTTCGATTTTTCCGGCTACTTCTTTGGCAAATACAAACAATCCGCTCAGTACCTTATCTTCCAGATCGAAAATGTAATCCGTCTCTTGTTTGGGAACCACCAGCGTATGTCCCTTTTGCAAAGGGTTAATGTCTAAAAAGGCCATGTAATGTTCGTTCTCCGCTACCTGATAACAGGGAATCTCGCCACGGATAATACGGGTAAAAACAGAAGGCATAGGCAAATTTTATCGGGTAATTTCGAGAATTTCAAATTCCGTAATTCCATTTGGTGTTTCCACTTGTGTAATATCTCCCACCTTCTTGCCCAAAAGGCCTTTACCAATGGGCGATTCTACGGAGATCTTACCCAATTTCAGGTTCGCTTCATTTTCAGCGACAAGGGTATAGGAAAATTCCTTGCCCATTTTCAGGTGTTTAATTTTAACAGTAGCGAGGATTAAAACCCGTGAAGTGTCCATGTTGGTTTCATCCACTAAACGAGCGTTGGCGAGAATGCTTTTCATTTTGGCGATCTTGCCTTCCAAAAGGCCCTGAGCTTCTTTGGCAGCATCATATTCGGCATTTTCGGAAAGGTCACCTTTATCACGCGCCTCGGCAATTTGCTGAGAGATCCGAGGACGGTCTACATACTCCATTTGCTTGATCTCAGCCTTCAAATTAGCCAATCCTTCCTCCGTTAGATATACGACTTGTTGCGACATACTCAATAGATGTTGAAGGGATTCAAAAAAAGAAAGAATCCCACAATCGTGGGATTCTCACTAAGGTAATAAATATTCTTTTCAAGTACCAATTACTTCTCTTTGGCACCTCCCCCAAGGGCAATGCGTGCACCGATGTGATGTACACCTCCAAAGGGGTTGGTAGCCCGGTAACCATAGTCGAGGATGATCAGGGTTCCGGTTTCACCGGCGGGCAATTCAACAGAAAAACCGGCAGCAGGTCCGGTGAGTGCCGTACTGCGGGTCAGGGCATCGCCCACCGATTCTTCCCAGGTGTAACCTGCACGAAGCATGACAGACGCTTTGGAAGCATCAAATCGATACTCGGCACCTCCATTAAACTGGTCTTTGGTGAAAGAGTTGGAAATAAAATTTCCGGCCAGGGTTAATTGGTTCATTTCGTTAAAATCAAAGCGATAGCTTACTCCGATGTTCACCTGTGAAGGCAGTTCGTAACTTGCCGAACGTTGTTCGAGGGTTACTTCATCTTCCTCGCCTTGCGGAACAGCTGAAATGGAAAAGCCATCTCCGGAGAAAGACATCGGAGGCCCTACATTACGCAGAGCAATGCCAAACTTAACCTGATCAAACTCTCCTGTTACGTAACGGATGCCTGCATCAAATGCAACGCCTGTTGCTCCTACATCGGCAATGCGCTGTGAAATGACTTTCACCGCCAAACCACCGTAAATGCTGTTCGAAAACTCTTTCGCATAAGAAAGCGATAAATTGGAATAGGAAGGGCGAAATGTACCGATCCCTCCTTCCGGAAGCTCCGTAGTGGTGATCTCAATATCGCCAAAGGCCATGCTCATCAGGCTCAGGCCAAGTACACCGGATTCTCCTACCCGTTGGGTCAATCCGACGGCATTGATGGTAGTACCCGAACCCACCAGCCAGTCTGTACGGGTAAACATGACCTCCGTGCCTTTGGTAAAAGCCGTTCCGGCAATGTTCAGGTACATGGCATCTACTCCATTAGCAGCAGCAGTAGCGGCATCTCCCCAACCTGCACTGGCAGCGTATGGGTTAATTAACAACTCTGTTGCTCCGGCAGATCCGGCACGATCCTCGTTTCCGGCAAAAGATGTTGCAGGTACCGAAAGCAACATTCCCGTTGCCATCCATCCCGCCAGATGATTTATTGTACGTTTCTTCATTTTCTGCAATTTGGTCTTTTTTAAGCCTTCAAATCAGAAGTTCTCCAAGTCGGTTGGTCGTGTAGCTCCGAACCATCTGATTATTTTTTCTCCTACATCCGGCACGTCAACATGAATGATGTAAATCCCACCGGAAATGGGTATTCCAACATGGTTTTTCAGGTCCCAATCGAGGTAGGTTTGCACGTTGTCTTTGTCGAAAGTACGCACCAGTGTTCCTTTCACATTGTAGATACGGATCTTACATGTTTCGGGAAGGTTCACCAATTTTACCCGGTTATCCAACCGACTGGTTTCGTAGGTTGACGAACCATAATAAGGGTTCGGTACAATGTTGATGAGTTCAAGCGCATTGTCGGCGGCAGTTGCATTGGCCTTAGAAGTAGCCAGGTTGCCCATGTCCCATTCGTACATCGGACGCCAGTTGTTGAGTACTGTTCCTGCGCCCGTATCAAACGTTTCGTAGGGCTTTTTTACCCGCAAACGGATTCTTACATCCGTACTCATGAACGTTGCTCCATCTTCCAACAAAGGTAAACCCACCCAACAAACGGAACGGTAAACCCTGATCTTATCGCCGGTGCTGCCGTTCATCTGGGTTTCCAGGTAAAGGCCTTCGTCGTAGGCGGGCATACGGGTGTTGTCTCCGGTAGCGGCCACTTCGTTATTGAACACATAGATGTAATGTTTGCCGCCAAACCGAGGGCTGAATAAATTGGTGTACATGCGATCGCTTGGATTCCATTTCATATCGCGGCCGTTATCGCCAGCCAGCCAGCTGTCTTCGCCAAAGGCCATGTTCAGGCGTTCGCCGGTTTCCAGGTTAATGGCATATCCGGGGAACCACCCCATGCCGTTGCCGGTGCCATCCGGTTGCCCGTCTTTGCCTACACTAGGTGCGGCACGAAGGTCGCTTTTAACCGCTCCGCCTTCTGCCAGAATGGGATCTTCTTGCAACTCGATCACGGCACAACGGGTCCAGAGGCTCTGGTCGTTGGTAATCACAATGTCTATCGATTGCAGGTTGGCAATATCGGCCATTGCAATGGTATTCGCAAAGTCCGGGCCTAAGGGTCCGCCAGGCTCATCGGCTATCAAGCGCCAGGGAGCCCACCAGCCTCCGAGTATGTTTTCATAAAGTTCTTCGTCATCAAGCCCGAGATAGTCATTGTAGATGTCGTTCGGCGGAGCATCTTCCTCAGCTGTTCCGCTACGGATCCAGTTTTGCTCGGAGAAACCATCCAGATCCGGAACACCGGTTAACCACCGTCGGGTGCTATCGGTAAACACGATGTTGGATGCACCTTCGATCAGTTCGGTAAAAAACTCCGAACCTTCCTGGGTGTAGGCATACTGTTCAATTCCGATCGAAAAACCAAATTCAGGGAACAATTGTTCATTGCAGATCGCAATGGTTTTATCGGCCGTATAGGTTTCACCGGCAGGTATATTGGCAGCGGGTATGGCATCCAGCACCGTTAACACCCAAAGCGAAGAATCCAGTTTGCCTTGATCATCTTCCAAAAAATGCAGCCGGAAGCGGGCATCGGGCACGTTCAGCGGATCGATCACTTTTACGTTGATCGGGCCTTTACCGGCCTGGTAAGTGGGGGTGGCCATGCGGTAGTTGGTAACGATCGTTGCTTCGGTGGAAGTGGTAAAATCGAGTTCCAGACTTCCGTTTCCTTGTCCTTCCACACGGGTAATTTCAGGCCCATCGCCATAAGTCGAACGGGCTACCGTACCACCCGCTTCCGGGGTGGGGTTGTGCGGAATGCCCACGTAAGATCGAATGGCTCCAGAAGGTGATTTACGGGAAGCAATGTATGGAAACTTTTGTCCGTCCAATGCATCGGCTTCATTGGGGTTGAATGTTTTGTAGTTGTTATAACCATAAGCAATGGCCATGTAGTAGTAAGACTTGTGGTTCACCAGCGTACGTTCTCCTTGTGCAAACTCATCCTGCGTGATCCGGAAGGAGCGTACAATGCCGTTGTCCATACCCTCGTCCAGGCCTTCTGCTTTCTTTTTGGGAACAGAAGCCTGAAGGTCTTCGTCAAATTCGTAATTGATCAACTCCTCAACGCCGTTCTTAAGGTCACACTGTGCAATCAGCCGGGCCTTATCCGTTTCTCCCAATTCATCCGGCCCTACCGTAGCACTTTTCAACTGGAAGATCTGGTACCCTTCGAAGCGGTAATAACGATCCAATTCCACTACGGTTATGGTAGTATCGGGAACGTACTGACCGGTAGCCGTATCCAATAAAAAGCTCACCGTGCTGGTTACGATATTTTCCGGAATGAACGGATCCAGCTCTACATACGATTCGTTAACGTTGTTAGAAGTGGAAGAGTTGCTCAACGTAAGCACCAACTCATTTTCCAACTCCTGGATCGTAATATCCGGCGCATCGGGTCCATTCAATACTTTAAAGCAGTTGTCAAACAAAGCCTGGGCTTTATCATCTGCCACACGTGCTTTTTCGACAGAGGCAAAAGGATCGCTCGAATTAGCACGAGCATAAACAATGCCAACCGTTATGTTGTTTACCGCACCGGGTCGCAGGGTAAACGGTCCGGCAGATTGCATAAACCGACGATCAAAAGGGGTATTACCCGCGCTCTGCTCCGTCCAAACGGGTACGGCATTTCCCTGGGTTCCCCAGTAGTATTCCTGATCGGAATCTCCCGGGAACATAAAATCACAATTCTGGTTGTTATCGGCCGCGGGATCGGAAGGGTGAGCGGAACCCCCGTAAACGAATTTTTGTCCGTCTTTCCATATCCCACGGAGGTAGTTGTAATAATCAATACCGCTTTCCGGGTCGGTTTGGTTAGGGTTCCCCCCTGTGTTGTTATGATACAAAAAGCGGCGCATTCCGAAACGTTCGTTATCGGCTACTCCATCGCCATATCCCACCCCATTCAACGCTTCGCCTTCAGCAATTCCAAATGCATTGTCGATCCCATCGTCATCCTGGTAAGGTCCTTCAAAGAAATCAACCGCAATACAAGGAGGGTTGATCCCGTAACCGGTCGGACCCTCATCGTTGGCATCTCCATTGTATGCATATCCGAGCCCACGGGCCACATCACATCCCACGTAATCATCAAAAGCTCCCCCTACATCCGCATCGATCCACTGGCCAAAATACGTATCAAAAAGGGTTTGTGTACCCCGGTTGATCATTTCATAGTTGTAGAAGGTCATGCTGTTGATCTCATCGTTGGTGGCAAAAGCAAAAGCCTGTGCCCGTATCTCCATCCCAATGGGGTCGGATCCTGTTTCGGTGTGGATGTTTCCTTTGTCGTTGAATATCCACCAGAAAGTCTGGTCGCCAAACAGGGTTACCCGACGGTCGGTTGCAGAACGACAATCCACTTCGCTTTCCAGATCATACCACGGATAATCTCCGGCCCCTAAAGGATCGTACAAACCATCCTGGTTCCGATCGTAAAATGGAGCCAGGTAAAAATCCTGCCCCTTGGAAACGTCGCCATGGGCCGGCCATTCCAGTATGGAGGAAGGCACGGTATAGTTCGGAAAATCCTCAGCCTGTGTTGTTGTTCCATTGGTAGCATCGGCAATGCCTGCTGCCCACCAGCTATTGAAAAGGTCCACTTCCGGGCGATTGATCTCGAAAAACTTATCGTATTGCATACAAACATCCGGCTCAATTTCCGCAGGGCCAAAATCCCGGCTGTTGCTGTTGTTCGGATCGGCTGTACCCGCAATTACGGATAACGGGCCGGCCCAGAAGTCGTTTCCATTTTGCCGGAAACGAACAGCAGCCAATTTTAGCTGGCCATTGATATCAAGCCCGCCCATCCAAAGTGCGCCCGCAAAAATGGCCGTGGTTTTAGGGTCGTCCTCGGTTCGGGGTTTCGGCACAAAGTAAGCTGCGGATCCCGCAGCACGGTTCTGGAACATCGAACCACCGGTTTCGACCAAGGCCCGAACGTTGTTCAATTCCAAATTTATCTGGCTGGTAGCAGGTGCACAATTTGCTGCTTTAGCGTTGGTGACAGCGGGTGGATCCGTGTTTGTTTTTCCAGACCTGAGGTACTGGTTGTGATATCCGGATGCGCTACCGGTCAACATCAGGAAAGATGCAGTGAACACCCAAATGTTATTTCCTCTTTTCTTCATAAGTAAATGCTGTTGTAATTCTGCAAATGTGGCTTAGAAGTCAAACCTTACCCCCAAACGGATGGTCCGTGGCACGGAGTAGTTAAACGGATTGTTGACTTTAAGCGCATATAATTCGCGGTAGGCCTGTTCGTCGTTCTGTTGTTGAATTAAATTTTGGAATTCGGCAGCGGCAAGATAACCATCATCATCGGGGTTACCGGTGGCCCTGTATACGTTGATGATGTTTAACGTATTAAAAAGGTTGTTTACCAGAAGATATACATTGAGGTTAGCGGTTTTTTTGTTGTCTTCGTCTTTGCCAAACTTCAACACAATGTCGCGGTCGATCTGTGTATTGACACGGAATTGCCACGGGTTACGCGAACCGTTGATCTGACCATCGAGCTGCCCGTTTGATGACCCATCTACAGTTCCATTATCACGGATGGTTGTTCCATCGGCAGTAATGCGTTTCTGCGCACTATAAGGCGTACCTGAGGCAAGATTGGCCTGAAAGTTGGCTCCGGTGTTTTCGAAAATGCGTTTGTTGAACCAGACGGGGCCGTTGTAATCGTCTCCGCCGCCGTAGCGGTAATCAAAAGTACCGACGATCTGGTGCCGCTGATCGTAGCTGAAAGGGGAAATGGTTCGCAAATTGGGTTGCCCCGAATTGACCAGGTTGAACTGGCTGGTAGCACTTGAGCCGGTCCCTTCTGCAAATTGAAGGGTATAAGCGGCCCGGAACCATACGTTACCGGTACGGCGCAGGTCGTAAGCAACCGTCATGCCTTTAATGGTACCAAAATCAACGTTACCGTAGGTAGAATAAGAACGCGGATAAGCTTCGTTCACATTGATTATCTGTACCATATCGCGCAACTCGCGGTAAAATGCTGAAATTTTCAGGGAAGAAGACTTTGAAAGCACCTGCTGGAACCCAAGTTCGTAATCGATGGTTTTTTCCGGACGAAGGTTGGGGTTACTAATGATACCATTGGTACCCTCTTCGAGGTAGAGGTAATCGATCGGGTTCAGGCGGTCACCAAAAGTGGGGCGTTTGGAAAGGATGTCGTAGTGGGCAAAGAACAACGCTTCGTCGGAAATGGGAAAAGAGAAAGCCACACGCGGCATTACAATTACCTGAGGTTCATAATCTTTAAAGGCAGATGAAGAGGGCCCTTCCTGTTCGGCATCCAGCAGGTAAGGAGCAATTCCGGTGGCCGCACGGATCACGGAAGGGTCCGTTACTTCAGCGCCATCGGCATTGAACCAGGTATCGCCGTTGCGATACCCGTTAATGGCCGTTGGATCGTTGATGTCGTTGACATATACAACGTAATCGTCCCCCATGTTCTCCGGATGGATTACGTCTATCCCCTCCATCTGAGTAACCTCGCTTACCTGGCGTGCTTCGTAAAGCAAATACTGGTCTTTTAATACTTGTTGGTTGGCATCGTAACGGTCTATGCGCACACCTACGTTAAAAATAATGTCGTCAAAAGTAAATTTGTCCATTATAAACCCTGCAATGTAAATCGGGCGGAAAGGCGCAATAGGGCGGGTAAAGTCGCCATTTTCATCTACTTCCGTGAAAAAATCGTCCAGCCCTGGCGATGAAGTCTGTTTTTTACCCGTGTGGTCGTAGCCGTAATAGTTAACATTAAGGGAATTCTGGTCTAACAATTCATCGGGAGAAAAAAGATCCAGCGTAAACATAGACGGATCCAATGCATCTACATCCACCAGATCGGTTCCCAGCGGATCAAGCCCTAATTTCTCACGAAGGTTGTAAGAAAAGCGAAAAATATCATCCTTCCCTACCAGCCGGTCGTACTCGGTTACGAAAGTAGTACCAATGTTATAGGTTGTGGCCGAAGACGGGTCCAACTCCTGGAGGTGAAAGTTGGACTCTTGGCGCATCAACGTCCAGAGTTCGACCGGATCTATGCGGAAAGAACGGTCCGTCCGTTGTTCATACTCAAAACCGACAGAGATGGCATGGTCGCCAATATCGGCAGCACCGGAGGCCGTAATGCGGAATTGGTTAAAATCCGTCAACTGGTATCTGTTGTAATTGGTTCCGAAGTTGTCCCACAAGCCGTAAACCTGAATAGGAAGATCACCGTTCAGCAGGCCTCTGCCTGCACCAATCTGAGTAAAGTTTTCGTAATTTCCTTCCGGATCGGTAAAGGTATTGAAATACTGAGAAGTGAGCGCGGCCATTTCCGCATTCACATCGGAAGGTATAAATGTGACCAAGGTATCGCGCTCTCCGTAAGTACCACTTTGAATCATGTTAAAAACACCGTTTTCCTGTTCTACAAAATCGTACGATTTCTCGCGGTGGGTAATGTATTTCCCAATGTAGCCGTACCCGAAAAGGTTATCGCGGTGGTCGGCATCTTCTCTTTTACGGTAACCCTTGGAGTAATCGATCATTACGGTGTAATAGGCATTGCTGATCAAAGAGTTGTTTTCTTCGCCTTCGGTGTTGTTGGAAAAACGCTGGGTCAGCTTACCATAAACCCGCCAGTCGTAATCCGTATACAGGCCGTAGTTGTTGTAGTTGAATACGGATCCGCTGTAATCATAGAGCCGACCGCGTTGGTAATCCATAGAACCGCCAAAGGCCAGGTTTACGGAAGGGCCAGTGTTGACATCAATTTTTCCCGCCAAGGTAAAACTGTTGTCGGCCATATTCGGGCGGTACGCCTTCTTCTGGAGGTTGTCCATGGTGATGAAGTCGGTGTTGTATTCAATTCCGTTGCCTGTTGGGGCCGGCCGGGTGGGGTTGAGCAATAAATCGGCCAGTACTTCGTCTTTTACAATGTAGTTGCCTTGGGCCAATGGGCGGGGCTCCTGTCGCGAGGTGAAGTTTCCGGAAAGGAAGAAGCCCAGCAACGAGTTGGTTTTTTTACCGGCACTGTCTTTACGGAACATCAGCGGGCCGGAAATGGAACCTTCCACCAGGTTGTATCCAAATTTATCCAGGCCGTAAATGTTATCGCCGGATTTAAATCCCGAAGAAAGGACTTCGATGCCACCAGCGTATTCGCTTGACGGGCCACGTGTGGTAATCGAAATAATCCCTCCGGTAGCATCGCCAAAGTTGGCAGGTAAACCACCGGTAACCACCGTTACTTCCTCAATGGCAGATTTTGGAAGGGAAGACGATCCACGTACTTTGATGCCATCGATGTAGTAGTAGTTGGCATCGCTACGTGCTCCGCGAATACTGGTAATATTTCCGTTTGCATCCGAAGCAACCCCCCCCACTGTAGTGGCAATGGAGGCCGCAGAACGGCCCGGCATTTTGGCAATATCGTCGCGGGTTACGGTTCCGCCCGAAGCGCCTCCGTCTTTGTCGATGAGCGGAACGACATAATCCACCACTTCAACTTCTTCCAGCTTTTCGGCCGTTTCTTTCATTTCAACGTCCTGGAACGTAATTTTTCCGGCACGGATCACCACTCCTTTTATAAGAACAGGGCCATAACCTAAGAAGGAAACTTTAAGATCGTACTTTCCGGGGGTAATGGGTTTGATATCAAAGCCGCCGTCAAAGTCGGTAGACCCACCGTATTTCTGGATACCATTCAATTCCAAAATGAGGTTTACAAATGGCAGTGCTTCGCCACTACCGGCATCCAAAACTTTACCCCTAAGTGTGCCCATACCTCCTTGTGCATGCACAGAAAGCACCGACAACAAAGTAAATACAGTGAGTAACTGTAGTTTTCGCAACATATCTACTGTTTTACATTTAATAACTTCGCAACAAAGTGCGTAAATATAGAAATATTTTCTTTTTACAATCCCAACTCTTTCTCCTTCGAATCCTATCGGTTCCGTGCATCCGGAAGACCATTTAAAAAGGCCTGATCACACAGCAAAAAAGCCTTTGATAAAATTCGGAATAACCATGCATGCATAAGGGGCTGATCTTATCTTTTTTTCATCCATCGCACCGGAAAAAACGCTTTCTTTCCTTTGCGCTTTCGCGAACTGCTCCCCGAAACTCTTTTTCCCTGGCGATTGCGACTGGCTTTTTTAGCCGATCGTTTCATTCGCTTGCGAACTTCCTTGTTTTGAAGTTGCTTGTGGCGTTTCTTTCTTTCTTCCTGTGCTTTCAGTTCTGCTTCATGGCGGTCTTCTTTTTTCTCAGCAAATTCTTTCTTCGATTTTTTTGTTCGCTTCCCTTTTTGTGCATCGGCAGCAAAAGGAACAGTGAGTAGAACGAGAAACAAGCTTATCTTTAAAAAAAAATTTGCCATCGTATTTTCTTATCGTGTAATAATATTACAGAATTTAGCGTAATCTTAAGTGCAACCTCTTGTGAACAACATAACGAAATATAGGAAAGGGCACCTTTTTCTGTTAACGGTAACCCTGTTGGCTGCCTTTGGTTTTTCCGGCTGTAAAAAGCCGGCGCAACAGATTCCGTATGTTCCTGTTCATGCCGTGATCAATACCACCTTGCCTGCTTACATTGATCTAAATGTAACGGGCGGATGGGTGTATGTTACGGGGGGCAGCCGCGGCATTTTGATCTACCGATCTTCTCAAGATGATTTCAAAGCCTATGACCGGCATGCCACTTATGAGATTGAAGAATACTGTACGGTGGAAGTAGGGCCATCCCAATTGATCGTTCATGATCCCTGCTCCGGGTCAGAGTGGTCCATTACAGATGGTTCTGTAATCGAAGGTCCTGCTGCCCTGCCATTGCACCCGTATCAAACCACCTTTGACGGAACCACCCTTCAGGTTTTCAACTGATCGGGCTAGTGTCAAGTCAAGCATACTTTAGCCGCACCAAGTTTTGATCTTTTTATCCCGGACTTCTTTAAAAGATAATCCCTTAGCTACACTAAGCTCCTATTTTTCGCATGGTACGGAAAAAAATACCGGCAACTTATACGACACAGTACACCTGACTTAACACTAGGGACGATCAGAAAAGTTCCGCTTTCCGGGATCGATGTGCGCTCAGAATGAATGAACTCCTATGGGGTGGGGATTTTGACAAAAAGCCCCGAATAAATTCGGGGCTTTTTTAGTTTAACAGACAAACAAATAGGTTATGCGCATGCGCATCTAGTAACGGTAATATTCCGGTTTGTAAGGCCCTTCTACAGCTACTCCAATATAATTGGCCTGATCTTCGGAAAGGATTTCCAGTTCGACACCCACTTTTTTCAGGTGGAGGCGGGCTACTTTCTCATCCAGACGCTTTGGCAACGTGTATACTTTGTTCTCGTAGGTTTCGCTATTGTTCCAAAGTTCAATTTGAGCAAGGGTCTGATTGGTGAAAGAGTTGGACATTACAAATGACGGATGGCCTGTGGCACACCCCAGGTTTACCAAACGGCCTTCTGCCAATACAATGATATCGTTTCCTTTTTTTAAGGTATACATATCTACCTGTGGCTTCACTTCTACTTTGCTGGTTCCGTAATTCGTATCCAGCCAGGCCATGTCAATTTCGTTATCGAAATGACCGATGTTGCATACCACGGCTTTGTCCTTCATGTTTTCGAAATGACGACCGGAGATGATGTCTTTGTTCCCGGTTGCGGTTACAACGATGTCGGCTTCTTTTACCGCATCATCCATTTTCTTGACCTCAAAGCCTTCCATAGCCGCCTGAAGTGCACAAATAGGATCGATCTCAGTAACGATAACGCGTACTCCGGCAGAACGAAGCGATTCCGCAGAACCTTTCCCGACATCGCCAAAGCCTGCCACTACCGCTACTTTCCCTGCCAACATCAAATCCGTAGCACGGCGAATGGCGTCTACCAGTGATTCGCGGCATCCGTATTTGTTATCGAATTTAGATTTGGTGACCGAATCGTTTACGTTGATCGCGGGCATGGGCAATGTGCCATTTCGCTCCCGTTCGTACAAACGGTGAACACCGGTAGTGGTTTCTTCGGAAAGGCCTTTGATGGCCTTGATCAATTCAGGATGGTTATCCAGCACAGCGTTGGTCAGATCACCCCCGTCATCCAAAATCATATTCAAAGGTTGCCCGTCTTTAAAGGCAAAGAGTGTCTGTTCAATGCACCACCAGAACTCATCGTCTGTCATCCCTTTCCAGGCATACACAGGAATACCGGTAGCAGCAATGGCCGCAGCAGCATGATCCTGGGTAGAGAAAATATTACATGAACTCCAGGTAACTTCTGCACCCAGTGCTGTCAACGTTTCGATAAGAACAGCCGTTTGGACGGTCATGTGTAAACAGCCGGCTATGCGAGCCCCGGCCAAGGGTTTGCTGGTGCCATACTCTTTACGCAGCGACATTAAACCGGGCATTTCAGCTTCGGCAAGGACAATTTCTTTACGCCCCCAATCGGCGAGAGAAATGTCTTTTACTTTATACTTTAGCGTTTCATTTTGTGCGGTTGTGCTCATATTCTGTGCTTATATTTCTCCATTTTTCAAGGCACAAAGTTAGAAAACTCCCTAAGCCTATACAACATCCGGTATAGGTTTATCCATCATCCGGTACGCATTGACCCTGTGTTGCAAAAAATTAAGTGCACCACATTATTCCATTATGCTTTTATATATATGATATAACCCTATTTTTCGGATTTGCCGAAAAGTTGCTGCTCCGATGGACCGGACAGCACATAAGCACAATCTGAAAACAACAAGAGAAGCCATACCGAAAACCATGTTAAAATGCTTCATAAAGCACCTGAATTGTGGCTTACTCGGCCTTTCAATTTAAAATTATTCGGTATACTTGGCTCCTTACCATGCTTCTTATCAGATGCCCATCATTCGAAACATTGCCATCTCCGATCATTCTACGTTAGGGGTCTGGAAAATAACCGAATCGATAAAAGACCTTACGGATCAGGCCATTTTAACTCCTTCCGAAACGGCCATTTACCGTCGTTTTAAATCGGTTTCCCGGCAAAAAGAGTGGCTGGCTGTAAGGGTATTGTTGAACCAGTTGTTGTATGAAAAATTCCAAATCACCTATCAACGCTCCGGAAAGCCCGAAATAAGCGGCCATCACAGCCATCTGAGCATCAGCCATACCAACGATTATGCCGGTATCATTTTAAACCGAAAATTCCAAAGTGGTCTTGACTTGCAGGTCATTACTCCAAAGCTGGAACGAATCCGACAGCGATTTCTCAACCCGATTGAGGAAGAGTGGTATTTATCCAACGGATCCGATCTTTACTTGTTGCACCTGATCTGGGGGGCCAAGGAAGTATTGTTCAAGATCCATGGCGATCATGCGTTTTTTTTTAAAGAGCACCTTGCCATTACGCCTGTTAAATGGAACCCAAAGGGCAGCATAAAAGCCTCTATATCTAACCATTCCTTCCAAGAACACTATACACTCAACTATGAAATTCTCGATAAACGAATGTTGGTTTATGTGGCAGAATCCATACCTTTGTAAAGTTTAAGATGGGGGATATACTTCAACAAATTAAAAAGGGACGATCGGAAGGGCGCCAACAACTCGCAGTACTCATTGATCCCGACCATGCCCAAGCTCCCGAATTGATCGAACAAATTGTGACCTCGGTTTCGCCGTATACAGATTACTTTTTTGTGGGGGGAAGCCTTTTGCACAAACCGGCATTTGAGACGTGCATCCAAATGTTAAAAAAGATCTGTTCCATCCCCATTGTTATTTTTCCCGGTAGCCCGTTACAAATTAGCTCTTCGGCCGATGCCATTTTATTTTTGTCGCTCATTTCAGGGCGGAATCCGGAAACCCTGATCGGTCATCATGTTGTTGCGGCTCCTTACATCAAAGCGGTTCAGCTGGAAGCCATTCCTACCGGCTACATGTTGGTGGATTGTGGCAATGCCACCACGGCCTCTTACATCAGCAATACCACTCCCCTGCCTTACGATAAACCGGAAATTGCGGCTTGTACGGCAATGGCAGGCGAAATGTTAGGCCTGCAAGTGCTTTACCTGGATGGCGGGAGCGGTGCCAAACGCACAGTCAGCACGGAAATGGTGCAACAGATCAAAGCAAAAACCAGCCTTCCCCTCATCGTTGGCGGCGGCATCAGAAGCCCAAAAGATGCCCGGCAGCTTTATCAGGCCGGAGCCGACCTTCTGGTGGTTGGCAATGCTTGTGAAAAAGATCATTCCCTCATTAAAGAAATTATAAGTTTGAATGACTCATGAAAGTTATTGTTATTTCAAGCCCTGACAAAACGCATACGGAAATAAACGTATTAATCCGTTTGTTTGAAAGTGGACTCACACATTTTCACCTGCA
This sequence comes from uncultured Flavobacteriales bacterium, assembly GCA_938010565.1. GTDB lineage: Bacteria > Bacteroidota > Bacteroidia > Flavobacteriales_D > CALLUQ01 > CALLUQ01. The sequence continues at coordinate 25,007 of CALLUQ010000093.1, read as the reverse complement.
AAAGCCCAAATGGAGCGCCGCCAGCATCGAAAAATATATCCGTCAGATCCCTGTTCGGTTTCACCAACACATCATCCTTCACTCCCACCATCATCTGGCCATTAAATTTGGTCTCAAAGGCATTCACCTGACCCATAAACATCGTAAAAAAAAGGTGAAAACCCGGTTGCGCCTGATGTGGTATAAATTTCAGAACAAACAACTCGTTGTTACCCGCACCTTTCACCGGTTATCAGACCTGTTGGAGAACAAAGGCCGCTATAATTACGTGTTACTGACACCTGTTTTTGAAGGCATCAGCCGTAAAAGCCACTCCGGAGGATTCAACGAGCATGTCCTCAAAAAAATACTGCGTGAAACAGAGTACCAGGTATTTGCAATGGGCGGTGTTGACCACACCCGGATCCACAAACTCAGAGATCTGGGGTTTGATGGCGCCTGCCTGCTTGGTGCCATCTGGAAACAAAAAGAAGATAAAGCCGAAGCTTATAAAAAAGCCTTGTCTACCGCCAACCGCTTCCATACCACTCCTCTATACCGGGAAACAGTTGTTTGAAACACCAACGCCGCAAAACCATACCGGTATATACCGGTATGGCTCCAACAAGCCTGCAACAGAAAGCCTCTCGCTTAAAATATAACTTGGCAACTGCTTGCGGGTTCTGATGAGGCGAAAAGACATCTTCATATGACATAAGTCAAAAGACTTTTGGATACCTGTTTCGGAAACAAGAAATTTGACCTTCATCAAAATGGGTTTATGCTTTCCGAAGAAGAAAAAATACGATTTAACCGCCACATCATTCTTGATCAGATCGGGATGGAAGGACAGGAAAAACTAAAAGCGGCCAAAATTCTTGTCGTAGGAGCCGGAGGTTTGGGATGCCCCGTACTGCAATACCTTACTGCCGCTGGGGTTGGCAAAATCGGGATCATTGACGATGATCACGTGGATCTGAGCAATCTGCAACGCCAGATACTCTTCCATAGCCAGGATGTAGGCCGCCTGAAAGCAGAAGTAGCTGCTGAAAAACTCCGGGCACAAAACCCACATACTACCTTTTCGGTTTACCCGGAGCGTCTTACATCATCTAACGCGCTTTCCATTCTTGAAAAATACGACCTTGTAATTGATGGAACGGATAATTTTCCCACCCGCTACCTGATCAACGATGCTTGTGTACTCCTGAACCGGCCTTTTATCTTTGGGTCCATCTTCAAATTTGAAGGCCAGGTGGCTGTTTTCAACTACAAGAACGGCCCTACCTACCGCTGTGTTTTTCCTACGCCTCCGGGAGCCGGAGAAATACCCAATTGCGCTCAGATCGGAGTAATCGGTGTATTGCCCGGTCTGATCGGCACCATTCAGGCCAACGAAGCCATCAAGCTCATTGTTGAAGCCGGAACCTTGCTCAGTGGCAAATTGTTGTTGCTGGATGCACTATCCATGCATCAGACCATCCTTACCCTACACCGTACCGATGCAGCCGACCACATCCGTAAACTCACCGATTATGAAGATTTTTGTGAACCAAACCCATCTGCTGCCATTACATCCATTGATGTGCAAGAACTCAAATCCAGGTTGGAAAAGGGGGAAAGTTTGACCTTACTGGATGTTCGGGAACACTTTGAGCGCGACATTTGCCATATTGGCGGGTTGCATTTTCCACTGGGAGAATTGGCCGATCACATCGGGAAGATCCCAAGAGATCTACCCATTTGTGTGTATTGCCATCACGGCACACGAAGTTTAAGGGCTGCTGAATTGCTGACCAAAAATTATGGGTTTTATCAAGTGCTCAATGTTTCGGGAGGCATACACGCATGGTCTGTTTATGTCGATAAAAAACTCCCCACTTATTGAGGCAATTGCTCTTTTCTACGTGTTTTCACCTAGTGTTTTTCACTTATTTTTTATTCCCTTTATGGCATCAGTGCTTTTCTTTTCCCTTCGAATTGTTAGTTTTAATGCAATTCAATCGTTAACTTGTGGAACTTACCTGACATGTATTGTGATTACCATATACACTAATTCTAATATCCATTTTTAAGTCTCACCTTACCTGTTGCTGACAAGTAAGCTAAAAAAAATTCCAATCCGTTAAATATTTATCCTATGAAGAACCCTCGTTTATTGGCAATACTTCCATATACTTCAGAAACATGGCCGGTGTAGCGCATTCCGGAGCCCGGAATAGTAAAAAATGCAGATGGGAAAGAAATCCCATGAGGTAGCATCCGTCAAAAGGCAACAAGGAACCATCGTCGGGCAGTGATGGTAGATTTGAGATCTCCGCTCCTGACAAAAAAGCCATTTTAGCTTTCTCCATCTGTGGGGCATGGCTGCGCGGAAAATTACGGCTGACCACCCACACACTTTCCGATGGTAATCCTGAAGCGAAACATGGCGTTGGCTCAAGCCCTGCTAACTGCTCACGGCATTTCTGCTAAAGCACCCGTGTCTTTCCTTTTGAATGGTTCGTTGTCATGCAGTCGTCGATTTACAGCACCCATCCGGTATTATTTTGATTATTAGCTATATGCATTCATTACAAATTAAAATCAAGTCTCACACTAAATGCTTTTAATTAAGCGATTTAATAAGTGAAAATCGTTAAGTATTTATTATCATGAAAAACTTTTATTTTATTGACCACATTTCCATGCATTTCAGGAACATGGCCGGCGCAGCACATTCCGGAGCCCGAAACCGTAAAAAACACAGACGAGAAAAAGATCCCATGAGGTAACATCCATCAAAAGGCAACAAGGAACCATCGTCGGGTGGGGTGGTAAATATGAGGTCTTCACCCTTGGTAAAGAAGCTTTTGGCTTTCTCAATCCGTGGATATGGTTACCCGGAAAATTACGGTTGACCACCCATACACCTCCTGATGTAACCCTGCGGAACATTGCATTGGCTCAAACTTTACCCGCTGCGCACGGCATTTCCGCCATAACATCCGTCCTTTTGCTTTTGAGTTATCCGTTGCAATGCAATCGATTTACAGGGTGCGCCCGGCATTATATTATTTTATTATTACTTAATATGCATTAATTATAATTTAACATTAAGTCTCACAATACCTACTCATATTGAGAAGGTTAAAATTACAAATCGTTAAGTATTTATCCTATGAAGAACCTTTATTTATTGGCATTGTTCCTATGCATTTCCGGAACAATGTTCGCACAGGGCATTAAGGTGTCCGGAACTGTAAAAAGCCCGGATGGAGAAACCATTCCCGGAGTGAACGTTTATCAAAAAGACAAACCCCAAAAAGGAACCACCACCGACCTCAATGGCAAATATGAGATCTCCGTTGCGGGCCAAGAAGCCATTTTGGTTTTCTCAAGTGTGGGCATGGCTACTCAGGAAATTACGGTGGGCAATCAAACTTCCCTTGATGTAGCTATGAAAGTCGGCATTCAGTTGGATGAGTTCGTGGTAACGGCACTCGGTATTTCCAAGGAAAAGAAAGCCCTCGGGTATGCGGTTTCCGAGATCAAAGGCGACGAAGCCGCCGGTTCGGGCGAAGCCAACGTCATCCAGTCCCTTTCATCCAAAGCAGCCGGTGTACAGGTGATCGGATCCGGTGGAACGCCCGGTTCCTCTTCAAAAATCCTCATTCGTGGCAATGCTACCTTTACAGGAAACAACCAACCGCTTATTGTGGTTGATGGTGTACCCATCGATAACTCCACCAACAGCACCGTAGCCGGCGATTATGCTTTTAACGCCGGGCTCTCCGGGGTAAACAACTCGAACCGTGCGGTAGATATCAACCCGGACGATATTGCATCGGTTACCGTTCTGAAAGGACCCGCTGCTGCTGCTCTTTATGGCGTACGTGCCGGTAATGGGGTAATCATTTATACTACCAAACGCGGAAAAAGTACTCCGGGAAAAGGGGTTCAGGTTACCTACAGTACTTCCTTGGATATTTCTCAGGTCAACAAACTTCCGGAATTGCAATCCACTTACGCCCAAGGCGACGGTGGCGGAATAGCCGGCGGTACAGCGGTTTACGATGTGGCCGATCAAGGGCCTGATAACATTTGGGGTAATGGCCCTACCGATCCCTTTGGCGGAGGAGACGATGTTTCTTACGGCACCTCGTCCAGTTGGGGGCCCACCCTTGCAAGCGAAGGCCTTACGGCTTATGACAACATGGAGAACTTCTTCCAAAATGCCGTTTCCTGGAGCAACAACCTTTCCGTAACGGGTGGAAACGAGAGCAGCAATTTTCGCCTTTCCATTGGCGATCTCCGTCAGGGCGGTGTTGTACCGAATACGGAATTCAAAAGAACTTCCATTCGCATGAACACCGACAGCAAACTGGCAGAAAAGTTAATGCTCAGCACCAGTATGAGTTATATGAAATCAGGCGGCACCAAAGCACAGAACGGATCCAACCTGTCGGGGGTAATGCTAGGGCTTACCCGTACTCCGGCCAGCTTCGACCTCACCGGAGGCTCGGAAGACGGATGGTTGCTTGAAAGCGGCAACCAACACCAGTATTTCATCCTTTATGACAATCCTTACTGGACCATAAACAAGAACCCGTTTAACGACGAGATCAACCGGTTTTTAGGCAACGCTCTCCTGAAATACGACATCACCGATCGGATCAGTGCTTCTTACCGTGTTGGTACGGATTTCTACACCGATCGCCGCAAGCAGATCTTCTCCATCTGGTCCTGGGATCCGCCGGAAACCACCGGCCAGATCGAAGAGAACATTCAGCGCAACAGCGAGATCTACTCCGACCTTATTGTAAACATGCACCATCCTCTCAACGAAAACCTGACCGGTCGTCTTATGTTGGGCAACAATATTTATCAGCGCAATTACCAGGATCAATACAGCCGTGGTCGCGCTTTATCCATTGTTGATTTTTACAACATCTCTGCCGCTGCCGAACGTTATGCGGATGAAGCTACCGAAAATACCCGTACCACTGCCTTGTTCTTTGATGCAGGCATCGATTGGAAAAGCACTGTTTTTTTGAATGTTACCGGTCGCAACGAATGGGCTTCTACGTTTGGTCCGGGCAAAAACAATTTTTTCTATCCTTCTGTTAGTACTTCCTTCGTTTTTACAGAACTGATCGAAAACGACAACATTCTTTCGTTCGGGAAGATCCGCGCATCCTATGCGCAGGTAGGCATCAATCCGGAGCCTTACCTTTTCAGTACGTACTATACCTCTCCAACCCTTACCGATGGGTTTACCAACGGCATAAGCTTCCCATACCTCGGGCAAAACGGGTTTGGCACTTCTCCAACCCTGGGAGACCCAAACCTTACTCCCGAATTAATGACAGGCATTGAAATAGGAACAGACCTTCGTTTTTTGAACGGGCGCGCAAGCCTTGACTTTACCTATTACAATCAGAAAACCACCGATATCCTTCTTTTCCGTCCGCTTCCCGCTTCTTCGGGATTTGAGGAAATTTACACCAATGCCGGTGAGATGGTAAACAAGGGGATCGAAGTCCTTCTTTCCGGTAGTCCGATCGTGAAAAAAGATTTCAAATGGAACATCTCTGCCAACTATACCATGAATAAAAACGAAGTTTTGAAGCTGGACGACGATGAATTAGTATCTGAAATTGATATTGAAACGGCATTCAGTTCCATCCATTCTTACGCCATTGTTGGCCAGCCTTACGGCGCACTTTACGGCACTCAATGGGAGCGTAACAATGCCGGCCAACTGATCATCAGCCCTTCCACCGGTTTGCCCATTGTTGCTTTGGAAGAAGGGAACATCGGAAATCCGTTTCCGGACTGGCTGGCGGGCATCCGCAACACCTTTACTTATAAAAGCGTAAACCTTAGTTTCCTCTTCGATATCCGCAAGGGTGGCGACATTTGGAACGGTACCCACGCCCGTTTGAACCGCCTGGGCCGTACCGAAGCTTCTGCCGCACGCGAACAAACGTATGTGATCGAAGGCGTATTGGCGGAAGTAGATGCCAGCGGAGCACTTATATATGGATCAGATAACACGGTTAATGCGACCACCAGTACGAATGACATCGAAGTGGACGCTTACGATTACTTCACTGCTTACCTGGGAGATGCCGGTGCTGCATTGGAACAATCCGTTCAGGATGGTTCGTGGGTACGCCTTCGCGAACTGAGCCTGAATTACCGTTGGGATATAAAAGATCAGTTTGTGAAATACCTTGACTTCACTTTCACCGGAAGAAATCTCTGGTTAGCAACCGATTACACGGGCGTTGATCCTGAAACCAGCTTAACCGGTGCAGGCTCTAACGTAACCGGGTTCGATTATTTCAACATGCCCGGTACGCGTTCATTCATTTTTGGCCTGAAAGCCGGATTCTAATTTCTTAAAACGAAACAAAATGAAAAAGATAAAATTTTTAGCTGTTTTGCTTGTGGCGGGTCTTGCCGTTACTTCGTGTAAAAAGTTTCTGGAGGAAGTTCAGGAATCGCCAAACGACCCTACAGCAGTGACCCCGGATCTGTTACTGACCACCACTGAGGTAGCTACATTTACCGCGTATTCCGGCCAGTTGGCCCGCCAGAGTGCCATTCTTACACAGCATACCAACGGTACCGATTTCCAGTACGCAGATCTGGCCAACTACGTCATTCTTGAAGGCACCAACAACAACGAGTGGAACTCCATTTACTCGGATGCCCTTATGAATGTACATCAGATCATCGAACAGTTTGGTGCGGAAAACCCGCATTATGCCGGCATTGCCCGTATATTAAAGGCACTCAACCTCGGGTTGGCCACCGACCTTTGGGGCGATATTCCCAACTCCGAAGCCTTTACCGGTTTGTCCGATAATCCGAATTTCTCCCCCCGCTTCGATACACAATCGGATGTTTATGCTGCCATTCAGACCCTGCTGGATGAAGCGATCAACAACCTGAATGTGGCAGCGGCCAACAACAGCAAGATCCCAGGTGCCGATGACCTGATCCACGGTGGGGATGTAGCCAAATGGAGAACCACTGCTTATATGCTGAAAGCCCGTTACTACAACCACCTCAGCCAACGCGATGCTTCGGGTTCCGCAACCAATGCGCTTGCTGCACTCACCAACGCCGGTATGACCGGCAGCAGCGACGATGCAAATGCGGTTTTTGGTCCGTTGGGTAACGAACTGAACCAATGGTATGCGTTTCAGAACGATCGTGCAAATTACATACAAATGGGGGCTACTTTTATCGACATGATGAATGCGTCCGGCGATCCCCGCCTTCCGTTCTTCGCCAATCCGGATTCATCAGGCACTACCTACACCGGTACGGCTTTGGGTTCCAGAGATACCTGGACCTCTACCGTGGGCTCTTATGTCGCATCTGCTACTTCCGTAGCTCCTTTGATGACGTATGTGGAAGCGAAGTTCATCGAGGCCGAGGCCAAACTGCGCAGTGGCGACCCTACCGGTGCAGCTACGGCGCACAACGAGGCGGTTATCGCCTCTGTTCTTCAGGTAACCGGGAGTTCTGACTCTACTTACGAAGCTACACATGCTTCCGAGAGCGGGTCAACCATCACCCTGGAGAAGATCATGACGGAGAAGTATGTGGCCCTGTTCACGCAGGTGGAGTCGTACACCGATTGGCGTCGTACCGGTTTCCCGGAATTGACCCCCAATCCGAACGCAAGCATCAATACCATTCCGGTACGTTTTGCATTGCCTTTGGATGAGCGTGTAAACAATGCCAACGCACCCACCGGACAAACGATTACCACTCCGGTTTGGTGGGACAATTAAGATCCACGATTTGAAAACGGGTTAACGTTTTCTTTTTTTCAATAACTGTCGGAATGCCTCCCAAGGATTGATGGGGGGCATTCTTATTGGGTACACATGCCTCCCTCCCCTTTTTCAGGGAAAGGAAAATTAAACCTGACACGGGTAAAACTGATATCGTTGGTGGTGCGCTCTCTGTGCAAAGTACAAACCGTTACCTTTGATAAATGGGCTCATGCTTTCAATCCTCTTGCGCAATCGGGCTCCTAATGTAATTGGAAATTTGGCCGTATAGAAATCCCTTAAACGTCTTGTTTTCTTTGCTGTAAAACCCTTTGTCAAAACTTAAAAATGCGATCAAACCCGGGTATTTTTCCACTAATGTAGTGGCAACATCTTGTGTAACCTCAACATTCGCTTCATTTTCAAGTACCTGATGATGGATAATGAAATGGATCGGTAGCGATCCATACATTGTGATCTATTTCTACCGGATTAAACTTTTTTCCTTTCGAAAGCCATTCCTGATGAACATTTTGACAATGCGAAAGAACTCAAAACAAGGATAAGTGAAATATTAAATGTAGATTGGAAATAGAATGCTACCAATAGGGGTGAGCACTGCTTTGAACTGGCTGGTTTCTTAGTTGGATTTGAAAGCTAAAGCGATATTTTTTTAATGGTTCATTCTCCATTATATCCCCCCATGATCAAAGCCCGATTATTCGTTTTGGGAACCGAACGGGAGTTGTTGTCAACTGATCTGGAATGTTACAAAACACGAAACGCTAAAACCGGTCGGCCCGGCCCTATCCCGATGGGTGGGCTTATTACCCTTACTTTTATCTCCAGTGCCGGCGATGACCGGTTGTTGTATGGATTAACCCATAGTCCGGAAGGCGAGCTTTGCACATTAACAACCGCTAAAATTGTATTTTACGCCGGAGGGTTGGATGGAATAGTACTTTTTGAATACCGGTTGAAGGATGCGGCTTTCGTTCATTGGAAAGAAGAATTTAATGCCGCAGGAGAGGCCCCCATGACGGTAACCCTGACCATTTCTGCTGCCATACAGGAGATTAAAGGAATAACTTGGGTAAAACCCTGGCGAGAGAGCAGAGTACCTCCCGATAAAAATGTTGTGCATGAAAAAGAGAGGCAGGAGACGGCTTCGGGTGATCGTGGGAAGAAGAAAGATGATGGGGATAAAGTGGAGGTAGTTAATACCGCGCCGAGGGCTAATGATGTGTTAGGGCATATATTTAGAAATGCGTCAGGTCACGTAAATCCTGAGACTGTTGCCTCACAAGACAGGTATTTAGGCATATTTGAAAAGGTCGCCGGTAATTCTAAAAACTTAAACCCAAGCATTTTAAACCCACAAGCTGCGAAGAACGGCGTTCAGGCATTTACACAGATATTTAGAAATGGGCAGCAAGTTTGGGTGCATACAAGAAACGGAAGAATATTTGACGCTGGCATAAACTTAATTCCCAAATAAAAATATATCAGAAATGAAACTTGCACTTAGCGAAGAACTCAACAAAAGATATCTGGAAGCGGTTAAATACTACGAATCGGAGTTGAGCAACAATAGTACTCCATCCATTGAAGCCTATGTAAATCTTGCGTTTTTATATTGGGAATTTGCATCCGAATTTACGTTTAATGATGCCTACAATATTCCTGACGAATGGAGTAAAATAGGAGGAGAAAAATATCCAAAAATTATTGAATTGGGATTGCAAAAACACCCAAGAAGCGTAGAGTTGCATTTTTGGAAAAGATACTTTCCTCATAGACACTACTTTGATGAGTTTACACAGGAAGAATGCGAGCAGATAATAAAGGAATATGGAGATAAAGAAAGTTTAGTTCCGTACTTCTTTTTGTATCTCTTTGATGAAGATAAGTATAGGGAAAAGCGAAACGAGCTACTTAGGAAATGTGCAGAATTACCTACGGCTAAAAATTGTTATATAATGTCCTTTAATTGAGCAGCAAAAGCCCGAGAGACCGTTTTTACATTAAGTCAATTGCTGTATCAGGTTCGCTTTGAGCAAAAAAGCAGACAGAGCAGTTCAATAACCGTTTTCTTTTGATCTGGAAGCTGTTACGTTTATTAGAAGAGCTAAGACCTCGTTACCCTTACTTTTGCCGCAGGTGATGGCGACGGCCGGTTGTTGCATGGATTAACCCATAGTCCGGAAGGCGAGCTTTGCACATTAACAACCGCTAAAATTGTATTTTATGCCGGAGATATGGATGGATTATATGGCCCCCCGGAGAGGAACCGCGTTCGAATCAGCCAAACGATTGCAGGTGGTATAATTTCTTGTAGATCCCGGCTTTATCGATCAGTTCCCGGTGCTTGCCCCGTTCTACAATTTCTCCTTTGCGTATCACCAGAATTTCGTCTGCATTCCGGATGGTCGACAAACGATGCGCAATCACCAAAGTAGTGCGATTTTCCATGAGTTTGTCCAATGCCTCCTGCACCCATTTCTCAGACTCGGTATCCAGGGCCGAAGTGGCTTCATCGAGGATCAGAATGGGGGGGTTTTGGAGCACTGCCCGTGCAATGCATAAACGTTGTTGCTGACCACCGGAAAGTTTGCCTCCTCCATCGCCAATATTGGTATCATAACCTTCCTCCAGTTGACGGATAAATTCGTGTGCATTGGCAATTTTGGCCGCTTCCACTACGGCTTCGCGTGAAGCACCGGGCATGCCAAAAGCAATGTTGTGGTGTACGGTTTCATTAAAAAGGATGGAATTTTGAGAAACAATTCCCATCAATGAACGCATTTCTTTTATCGCCAATTCCCTAATGTTCAGCCCGTCCATCAAAATTTCACCCTCCGAGCAATCGTGAAAACGAGGCAGAAGATCGGCGATTGTACTTTTACCGCCGCCCGACTCCCCTACCAACGCGATGGTTTTTCCTTTTTCAAGAACAAACCGTATTTTTTTCAGTACATACTCCCGGTCGTATTTGAACGACACGTTCCGGTATTCGATCCGATCTTTAAACGCATCTGGTTTTTTCGGATTGGCCACCTCTGTAATTTTATTTTGCGCCAACATGATGACATTGATCCTGTCTACCGAAGCAATGCCCTTGCTGATGTTGGCATATGCATTTGCAATGCCTTGAATCGGTCGCAAAAGCTGAGAAAACACAATGATGAATCCCAAAAATATTTCGCCGTTCAACCGGTTTTCGCCCGGTATAGGGTCGTGCATGTTGCCCAATACAATTCGTCCGCCATACCAAACCAGAACAATCATAACCATGGCCCCGAGGGTTTCGCTCATGGGCGATGCAAGGTCGCGTTTGCGATAGAGTTTTTTCATTATCCGCCGATAGGCTTCATTGATGTTATAGAATCGTTCTCGGACCATTTTTTCAGCCGTAAAGGCTTTGATGATCTTTAATCCCGATAAGGTTTCTTCGATATTGGAAAGCAACTCTCCGAGGCGTGTTTGTCCTTGATTTGAACTGCGTTTCAAACTTTTTCCGATGCGACTGATGACCAAAGCACCGATGGGCAATAGCAGCAAAGAAAAAAGGGTGAGTTCCCAACTCCAGTACAAAAGGATGGAAATCGAAATAAAAACCGCCAACGGTTCCCTGAAAAGTAATTCCAGGGTACTCATAATAGAAAATTCAATTTCCTGAACATCGTTGGAAAGACGGGCCATCAGATCGCCCTTTCTTTCGTCCGAATAATAAGAAAGGGGCAATCCTGTCACTTTCTTATACAAGCCGTTCCGGATATCGCGAACCACATTGGTGCGGATAGAGGCCAGAAAAGCCATTGCCAGGTAGCGAAAAAAGTTTTTCAATACAAAAAGAACAGCCGCCGAAATGCAAATAAAAAGCAAGGCACTCTCGGGGTGGTTGGCTTCGATATACATTTGCATGGAATGGTTGTACCATGCATTGACGTATTCGAACAGGTTCATGCGGTCCCAATCGGGCGGAGCAACACGGGTTTCAGGCTTGAAAAGCAATGATAAAAAAGGAATGAAAACTAGCAAAGATGCCATGTTGAAAATGACATAGAGCATATTGCAAAGGATGTTCATCCCTGCAAGGCCTTTGTAGCGAAAGGCCATTCTCATGATCTGGAAATACTGTTTCACAGGTGCAAAGATAGATGAATTGCCCGGTACGTTACGGGAGGAATACATTTCCTTTCCGGAGTAGGAACAATAAGCTACCGAAAAGGAAGATCAAGGGTGCTGGTCTTTTTTTTCCAATACCGGTTTGCCATAGGTCATAAAGATGTTGGCCCAAATGATGCGCGACAGCCTGTAAAAAACAGGGCCGAATACCACCATGATGCCGATGAGCCAATAAATGTAGGTCAGGGTTTCCGTTTCCGGGAAAAGGGTATAAATGGCGATAAAGGAAGCCACAAAAACGCCCACTCCAAGGCCGTATGCAACGTACATGGCGCCGTAATAAAAACCGGGTTCCAGTTGAAATTTACCCCGGCAATTGCTGCATTTATCATGAACCTGACCGGCTGTTTTAAAGCGGTATGGCGATTTTCCGATAAAAAAATCGCCTTCGTGGCAATAAGGACATTTGTGCTTCAGAATGCTGTAAGCTTTGCTCCCCTTTTTTAACATAACTTATAAAACTAGGCTTTTGGACTTGAACATACGACTTTTTCCATAAAGCAAGGTAGTGGAGAGGAATTTTCTATTTTTGTTCCCATGGCAACTATCCGTCAGGAAAAAGTAGGAAATCTGGTGCGTCAGGAATTGAGCACTATTTTTCAGCAAGGCGCCCGGGCACACTACCTCGGGGCAATGATCAGTGTAACCATCGTACGCATGTCTCCCGATCTGGGAGTGGCCAACGTTTACCTGAGCATCTTCGGAGCAGGCAATAAGGCTGAAGTGATGCAATTGGTACAGCAACGTACCTCTTTGATTCGTCGCGAAGTAGGGAATAAAATACGCCATCAGTTGCGCGTTGTTCCGCAGTTTAAGTTTTTTATCGACGACAGCCTGGATTATGCCGACCGTATCGATGATCTGTTGAAGAGCTGATTTTTTGAATCTGCCTTTTTACATAGCACGGCGCTATCTTTTTGCTGAGAAATCCCATAACATCATTAACCTGATCTCCATCATCAGTATAGTGGGGGTGATGGCATGTACCATGGCCATGGTGATCGTGCTTTCCGCATTCAATGGCATTGAGGCTCTGGTGGGTTCTTTATACAGTTCTTTTGATTCGGATCTGCGCATCACATTAAAAGAAGGAAAAACCTTTGACCGCACATCCGTTCCAAAGGCCAGCCTAACCGGGTTAAAAGGTGTGATGCATTGTACGGAAGTAATTGAAGAAAGTGTGGGATTGAAATACGGAAACCGCCAGACCATTGCATTGATCAAAGGTGTGGAAAGTGATTTTGCACAGATGAGCGGAATGGATTCCGTGATTTGGGAAGGGGAATTTCTGCTGGAGCATCAGGGCTACCCGTACATCGTACTCGGGCGGGGTATTCAAAATGAATTGGGGATACAGATCGAATACGGACAGCCTCCCGTTTCGGTATATGCGATCCAACGGGGCAAACCATTGATGCAACAAGGCAAGGGGTTAAAAAAGCAGTTGGAGCAAGCCATGCATTCGGAGCAAATTCAGGTTTCCGGCGTTTTTTCCATCAATGCGGAACTGGATACCAGGTATGCACTTGTACCCATTGGTTTTGCACGGAAGATCCTGAACTACGGAAACTCCGTCTCAGCCATTGAAATAGGGTTGCATCCCGATGCAAATGTAGAAAAGATACAATCCAAAGTCAGGGAAATCGTAGGAGAACATTACGATGTAAAAACACGTTATGAACAAAATGCGATCATCTTCGAGACCACCAAAACGGAAAAATGGATCACTTTTATGATCCTGTCGCTCATCTTGTTGATCGCTGCGTTTAATACCATTGCCACTTTAAGCATGCTGTTGTTGGACAAAAAGAAAGACGTAAACATTTTAATGAGCCTGGGCCTGAACCGGTCGATGGTGCGCAACATTTTCTTTTTCGAAGGCATTCTGATCAGTTTGATCGGAGGTTTGTCGGGGTTGTTGATGGGTTTTCTGATTTGTGGAACCCAAATGATCTGGGGTTTTGTAACCCTCGGAGGATCTTTGGCAGAGGCTTACCCCATCAAAATGTCGGCCATTGATTTTTTGGCTGTTTTTTCGATTGTGGTAACCATTGGTGTACTGATCTCCTGGGTGCCGGTTCGTTTGCTTACCCGGAAACAACTTTCGCCCACGGTCGCTTAAATGGCAGGAATGGCATCAGGAACGGCATAGGGGTGGCCAATGGTATGGTTGGAAAATACGTCGCGAATTTCTGCCAGTGTACTGAAAACATCATCCGGTGAATCGCTGGTTACCAATTGCATCCGATACGGTTTAAATTCGGGAATGCCTTTGAAATAAGTGCCATAATGACGGCGGGTTTCCACTACTCCCAAACGTTCGCCTTTCCATTCCAGTGCCATCTCCAGGTGGCGTGTAGCCGCACGAATCCGCTCCTCCAGAGTGGGTGGATTCAACAATTCGCCGGTGGCCATGTAATGTTTAATTTCTCTGAAGATCCATGGGTAGCCGATGCTGGCACGTCCTATCATAATGCCGTCTACCCCATATTCATTCTTATAGCTTAGGGCTTTAAAAGGAGAGTCAATATCGCCATTTCCGAATACCGGGATCCGAATGCGCGGGTTTTTTTTCACTTCGCGGATCAACGCCCAATCGGCATTTCCTTTGTACATCTGTTTTCGGGTACGGCCATGGATGGAGATGGCTTGAATTCCTACATCTTGCAACCGTTCTGCAACCTCGGTAATGTATTTGCTGTTATCGTCCCAGCCCAGCCGGGTTTTTACGGTTACCGGAAGGGTTGTTGCCTTCACGATTTCAGCCGTAAGGCGAACCATTTTCGGAATGTCTTGTAATATGCCTGCTCCGGCACCTTTGCAAGCCACTTTTTTAACCGGACAACCGTAATTGATATCAATGAGATCCGGATGGGCTGCAGCAGTAATTTCAGTGGCCTGGCGCATGGATCCGATTTCAGAGCCAAAGATCTGGATACCGATGGGCCTTTCGTATTCAAAAATATCCAGCTTTTGGGTGCTTTTGACTGCATCCCGGATGAGGCCTTCGGAGGAAATGAACTCCGTATACATCAGATCGGCACCGTTTTCTTTGCAGAGTGCACGGAAAGGCGGGTCGCTCACATCCTCCATAGGAGCCAACAACAAAGGAAAATCTCCCAGTTCAATATTTGCTATCTTTGCCACGTTTTGCTTCGTTTAACACAAGGCGTGGCACAAAATTACCAAAAAACCTTTACCAGCTGAAAATGGCGCGATCAGAACACCTCTCCCCATTTGTTCAACTACTGGTTTTGTTTGCGATGTGTATCGTGGGCATGTTTCTTCTGGCCTTTTTAAACTTTCTGGTGGTTGACCTGATCTACGGGGTCAATATTATGGATGACCCAGGTTTGCTCAACAATCCCGAAACAGCGGATCTTTCCGGAATTTTGCGATGGACTATGGGTTTTCAGCATTTGGGTTTTTTCATTTTACCTGCTCTGCTTTTTCCGATCATTACCGGCCAGCATATGCGCTCTTTTTTGGTTTTGGATGGAAAACTCCGTCCGATGTCGGTGGTATGGGCTATTTTGGCCATGGTGGCTTATTTCCCGCTGTCGAATTTTATCGTTGAATGGAATGCCGGCCTCCAGTTACCTGCTTCGTGGGAGAACATAACAGCTTCCATAAAAGCTATGGAGGACAGTGCCGCATGGAAAATGGAGATGATGCAGAAAGGTGGCATGGATACGCTGCTGTTCAATGTGCTGGTCATTGCTTTGCTGCCAGCTATAGGAGAAGAACTGATTTTTCGTGGAATTGTGCAAAAACTGGTGGCGCGGGTCTTTAAAAACATCCATGCCGGCATCTGGATCAGTGCGTTTTTCTTTAGCTTGATGCATTTCCAGTTTTACGGTTTTGTGCCTCGGGTGTTGTACGGTGTACTGTTTGGGTATCTGCTCATCTGGAGCGGCACCATTCTGATCCCCATCATTGTGCATTTTTTTAACAATGCCTTTGCTCTTACGCTTAATTACATGGCACAACGAGAGCAAATGCCTGAATGGTTTTCTTCCGTTGGGTCTCATGGCGAGGTAGTGCTTTTAAGCGTAACGGTTTTATGTTTAACCGGCATTCTTTATGCCATGGCCCGCTCTTCGAAATGGCCACTTATCCGGAACCACTATTTAGTTGCTCCTGAAAAAGACTAACTAGTGTTAAGTCAGGTGTACTGTGTCGTATAAGTTGCCGATATTTTTGTTCCGGACCATGCGAAAAATAGGAGTCTGGTGTAGCTAAGAGATTATTCCCAACTCTCTCGCAAGCGTCTCGCTTGTGAGATGGTAGCTATGCCGTTCCAAACAAATGATTGAAAAAATACCATTTGGCTTATGAGCCGTCATAAATAGTGTTCCAAGCGGGCGCTTGAAACAGATACGGTGAGAAAAGAATTAGATTATGGTTTAGCCCCAACAGCCCGGAAATGCCGGGCTTTTGGTATGCATTATTTGTTCTTAAACGAATTTAAAATCTCTGCCGGGATAGTAAGCCATTTCGTTCAATTGCTCTTCAATCCGCAGCAATTGATTGTATTTTGCAATGCGATCGGAGCGGGAGGCAGATCCTGTTTTGATCTGCCCTGTATTCAGTGCCACAGCCAGATCAGCAATGGTGGTGTCTTCTGTTTCTCCCGAGCGGTGGCTCATCACGGAAGTGTAGGCATTGCGGGTGGCCAATTGTACGGCATCAATGGTTTCGGTGAGCGAACCGATCTGATTTACTTTTACCAGAATGGAGTTGGCCGTTTTATCTTCAATTCCCCTGCGCAGGCGGTTTACGTTGGTTACAAACAGATCATCGCCTACCAGTTGCACTTTGTTTCCGATGGCTTTGGTCAGGTCTTTCCAACCGGTCCAATCGTCTTCTGCCAATCCGTCCTCAATGGAAACAATGGGGTATTTCCCAACCCAGTTCTTCCAGAAATCTACCATTTCGCCGGAATTCATTACATCTCCGGTCGATTCAAAAATGTACTGTTCTTTCTCCGCATTGTAAAACTCTGTAGCAGCGGCGTCAAGCGCGATGTACACATCTTCTCCGGGTCGGTAACCCGCAGCCTCAATGGCTTGAAGCACCACTTCTATTCCTTCGCTGTTGGACCCAAGGTTAGGGGCAAAGCCTCCTTCATCTCCTACATTGGTACTCAGGCCTTTGTTCTTCAATACCTTTTTCAGGTGATGAAAAATTTCGGTTCCCATGCGCAAGCCTTCGGAAAAACTTTCGGCACCAACAGGCATTACCATAAATTCCTGAATATCGATTTTATTGTCGGCATGGGCTCCACCGTTCAGAATGTTCATCATGGGAATGGGAAGGGTATTGGCATTTACCCCACCGATATAACGGTACAGCGGCATTCCTGATTCTTGTGCTGCAGCGTGAGCAACTGCAAGAGAAACACCAAGAATGGCATTGGCTCCCAGGTTCGCTTTGTTATCGGTTCCATCCGTTTCGATCATGGTACGATCGATCAGATTCTGATCAAATACGTCAACTCCATTGAGTAGTTCATTGAGTGTTTGATTGACGTTTTGCACGGCGCGAGTAACGCCTTTGCCCATGTAAACTCCGGTTTTGCCGTCGCGCAGTTCAACCGCTTCGTGAACACCGGTAGATGCTCCCGAAGGAACAGCCGCCCGGCCTGAAATGTTGTTTTGGGTATAAACCTCTACTTCTACCGTCGGATTTCCGCGTGAGTCGAGAATTTGACGTGCGTGAATATTAGCGATGTAACTCATAAATAGTGATATGTGAAATTAGACGAGCGTTTTTTATGCGATTTCTTTCCAACAGACCGGCATCGGATCGAAATTTTATAGAGGAAAGGAGTCCGAAAATAACCCGCTATGCCCATCTGCAAAAGGGCAGTTATGGTGATCCCAAATCCCGTTGCAGCCCACACTACCTTTTCCAATCCGGTAATGCGGACCGCATGCTTTTTCATGCGATCACCCGATTTTCGGCCTCTACGATGTTCTCTATGAATTGATCGAACAGATAGCCCGAGTCATGGGGTCCGGGTGATGCTTCCGGATGGTATTGTACCGAAAAAACATACTTATCTTTAATCCGGAAACCGGCCAAAGTGTGATCGTTCAGGTGCTTGTGCGTGATCTCAATGTTGGGATTGTCCATGGCCGTTTCCATGTTCACTACAAATCCGTGGTTTTGAGAAGTTACTTCACATTTTCCGCTTAACAGATTGATAACCGGATGGTTGATGCCACGGTGACCGTTGAACATTTTTTCCGTTTTCAACCCCTGGCTCAAGGCCAAGATCTGGTGCCCCAAACAAATGCCAAATACAGGCAGTCCGGAATTTACAATGGTTTTTACGGTTTCTACTACTTCAGGCATGGCTGAGGGATCGCCGGGGCCATTGGACAGCATCACCCCATTGGGTTGCCAACATTGGATCTCTTCAAAGGAAGTTGACATGGGGAATACCTTCACAGAGCATCCGCGTTCCGTTAAACAGCGAATGATGTTTTTCTTTACTCCGATATCAAGCAATGCAACTCTGGGTCCGGCGTTTTCCTCTCCGACCAGATATGCTTCTTTGGTACACACTTTACCCGAAAGTTCAAGGCCCTCCATCGAAGGTATCTCCGCCAATTGCCGTTTGAGTTTTTCTATATCTGTTTCAACGGAAGAGATGATGCAATTCATCGCTCCTTTATTTCTGATATGCCTTACTACAGCACGGGTATCCACATCACAAATGACTACTTTTTTGTGGCGTTCGAAATAATCCCGGATACTGCTTTCGCCACAAGGACGGGAAAAGGATTCGGAAAACTTTCTGCAAATCAGGCCGGAGATCTTAATCGACTCGGATTCGACCTCATCTTCGTGTACTCCATAATTCCCTATATGGGGAGTAGTGGCTACGATAACCTGACCATAGTAAGAAGGGTCGGTAAAAATTTCCTGGTAACCGGTCATTCCGGTATTGAAACAGATCTCACCAGTGGCAGTGCCCGGTGCTCCGGCTGCTTTTCCATGAAACACAGTTCCATCTTCAAGTAAAAGGACTGCAGGAGCCTTGGCTGCGTATTTCATAGCCGCAAAGATAATTCAAAGTTTTCGGAGAGTACAACCCTTACGGCCGGAAATGCGAACAAAATGTTGCGTTTTGTTTGTAAATAGGATTTGTATCTGAGTGTGGATTTTAAAATTGTATCGCAATTATAAGAAGGAGTCAAAAATACGGAGAAATAAAAAAAGCGTTCACGATATCTGATCGGAACGCTTTTTATTGGAGGATGTATGTTTACGCTTCTTTATTTTCTTCGGATGCAGGAGCATCAACCGCCGGAGTTTCGTCGGTAGTAGTTTCGATAGTTCCCTCTGCAACAGCGGGAGTATCTCCGGCTTTTTTGCCACCACCTCCTCTACGGCGACGTGATTTTTTTGTTCTGGTTTGTTTTTGGTAGAGCTCATTGAAATCAACCAGTTCAATCATGACCATTTCCGCATTGTCTCCCAAACGTGGCCCCATCTTAATGATACGTGTGTATCCGCCGGGGCGATCCGATACCTTCGGTGCTACTTCGCGAAAAAGTTCAGCGGTTGCATCCTTACTCTGGAGGTAACTAAATACCACCCGGCGCGAATGTGTAGAATCGGTTTTTGACTTGGTAATGAGGGGCTCAACATACTTACGCAAAGCTTTTGCTTTGGCAAGAGTAGTATTGATCCGCTTGTGCTCAATAAGAGAACATGCCATGTTCGAAAGCATTGCTTTGCGATGCGAACTGGTACGCCCCAAATGATTTATTTTTTTTCCGTGTCTCATCTTAACTTAGATACAGGGATCAGAAACTGAAATCCACAACTGTTTTCTGTTTTCTGATTTCGTTTAGTCTTTGTCTAATTTGTACTTCGAAACATTCATTCCGAACGACAGACCTTTGGCCTCTACAAGGTCTTCCAGCTCTGTAAGCGATTTCTTACCGAAGTTACGGAATTTGAGAAGGTCGCTTTTGTGGTAAGAAACAAGGTCGCCCAATGCTTCAACATCTGCTGCTTTCAAACAGTTGAGGGCGCGAACCGAGAGGTCCATGTCTACCAGTTTGGTTTTGAGCAGCTGGCGCATGTGAAGCGAAGTTTCATCGAAGTCTTCTGTTTCGGATTTCTCGGTATTATCGAGGGTTATCCGCTCATCGGAGAACAGCATGAAATGGTGAATGAGGATCTTCGCTGCTTCTTTCAGAGCATCTTTTGGGTGTACGGATCCATCCGTATTCAGATCGAGAACGAGTTTTTCATAATCGGTTTTCTGTTCTACACGGTAGTTTTCAATACCGTACTTTACATTACGAATCGGTGTGAAAATGGAATCGATGAAGATGGTTCCGATGGGTGCATTTTTTATTTTATTCTCATCGGCAGGTACATAACCACGTCCTTTTTCGATGGTCAGCTCCATGTTGATCTTCACATTGGGTTCCATATGAGCAATCACCATTTCAGGGTTGAGTACCTGAAATGCCGATGTAAATTTGCCAATATCACCGGCGGTGAGTGTATCCTGACCGTTTATCTTTATTACAACCTTCTCAGAGTCCGTTCCTTCGATTTGTTGTTTAAAACGAACTTGTTTAAGGTTTAAAACGATCTCGGTAACATCTTCTACCACTCCGGTCATGCTGGTGAACTCATGTTCAACCCCTTCCAACTTCACCGAAGTAATAGCAAATCCTTCGAGAGATGAGAGCAGAATACGACGCAAAGCGTTACCAATGGTAATGCCGTATCCCGGCTCCAGAGGGCGAAACTCAAACTGACCAGTAAAATCGCTTGAACTGATCATGATCACCTTATCGGGTTTTTGAAAATCTAAAATGGCCATATTGAAATGGTTAAGATTATTACTTAGAATACAATTCAACGATTAATTGCTCGCGGATATTTTCAGGGATCATCTCACGTGAAGGAACAGCGATGTAGGTTCCTTCCATGTTGCTGCGATCCCATTCGAGCCAATCGTATTTGTTGGAGTGATTCGACAAAGCATTTACTACTACTTCCAGTGCTTTTGATTTTTCACGAATGCTTACTTTGTCACCCGGACGCAATTGGTAAGATGGAATGTTTACAATTTTGCCATTCACAGTGATGTGACGGTGAGTTACCAATTGCCGGGCACCGCGCCGGCTGTTTGCTATTCCTAAGCGATAAACCGTGTTATCCAGTCGAGATTCGCACAATTGCAACAAGTTCTCGCCTGTAATCCCCTTCTTGCGGGAGGCTTTGTCGAACAAATTTGCGAACTGACGCTCAAGAATGCCGTACGTGTACTTGGCTTTCTGTTTTTCAGCAAGCTGAATGGAATATTCGCTTTGTTTACCTCTCCGTCTGTTCGGGCCATGTTGTCCGGGAGGGTAGTTTTTTTTATCAAGAGCCCGGTCCGGTCCGAAAATCGGCTCACGGAAACGGCGGGCAATCTTTGATTTAGGGCCTCTGTATCTTGCCATTTTTTAAATTATTAATCCTGCATGTCGTAACCTTTGAGGTAAGTGGACATGCAATCTAAATCAAGCGCTTATAGCGATTATTATTAAGAATTAAACTCGTCTGCGTTTCGGGGGCCGGCATCCATTGTGCGGCATAGGAGTAACATCATTGATCTCAATCACATCAATGCCATTGTTGTGCAAAGTACGAATAGCCGACTCGCGGCCTGACCCTGGTCCTTTTACATAAACACGCACTTTTTTCAAGCCGCACTCACGGGCTACACTGGCAGCATCTTCAGTCGTTACCTGAGCAGCATAAGGTGTGTTTTTTTTAGACCCACGGAATCCCATTTTTCCGGCAGATGACCAGGAAATTACCTGTCCTGCGTTATTGGTAAGGGAAACAATGATGTTATTGAAGGAAGAGGAAATATGGGCTTGTCCCAAGGGATCCACTTTTACCTTCTTTTTCTTTTTAGCATTTTTAGCCATAACACAAAGTGTTTGAGGTAATCCGGCTACTACTTAGCAGCTTTCTTTTTATTAGCAACTGTCTTACGTTTACCCTTCCGAGTTCTCGAATTGTTTTTGGTTCTCTGGCCGCGTAGCGGAAGACCAACACGATGACGTACACCTCTGTAACATCCAATGTCCATCAAACGTTTAATGTTCAACTGAACTTCGGAGCGAAGTTCGCCTTCTACTTTGATCTCACCAATAACCTGGCGAATGTTGTTCACCTGATCATCGGTCCAGTCTTTTACCTTGATGCTTTTATCCACACCCGCAGCTTCGAGAATTTCCCGAGCTCTGCTCCGTCCAATACCGTAAACGTAGGTTAAACCAATTACGCCACGTTTATTCTTGGGCAAATCAATACTAGCAATCCTTGCCATATTCTATTCTTTAATAAGGATTTAACCTTGACGTTGCTTAAATTTTGGGTTCTTTTTGTTGATCACGTACAAGCGCCCTTTACGCCTTACGATCTTACAATCTTCCGAACGTTTTTTAATTGATGCTCTGACTTTCATCGTCTTTAGCTTTACATTAAGCAGTATCCTGCTTTCATTACTTATATCTGAACGTAATTCTTCCTTTTGACAAATCGTATGGCGACATGGCTACTTTTACTTTGTCTCCGGGTAAGATCTTGATGTAGTGCATACGCATCTTACCCGAAATATGGGCCATAATGATATGTCCGTTTTCAAGTTCCACCCGGAATCTTGCATTTGAGAGTGATTCGGTAATCATTCCATCTTGTTCGATTGATGCCTGTTTAGCCATACTTTTTTATCTATGTATTCAATGCTTCCTCAATGTAAGCAAATGTTGATAAGACTTCCGCTTTTCCTTCACGGATGACTACATCGTGTTCAAAGTGTGCAGAAGGCAAACGGTCTGCTGTTATGATGGTCCAGCCATCTTTATCGGTTTTTACTTCTTTCACTCCGAGGTTGATCATGGGCTCAATGGCCAAAACCATTCCTTCTTTGAGTTTCGGACCGTTTCCACGGCGTCCGTAGTTGGGCACTTCCGGTTTCTCATGGAGGTTCCGTCCAAGTCCGTGGCCTACCAATTCTCTTACTACGCCATAACCATGTGCTTCCGCATGATTTTGAACGGCAAACCCAATGTCACCCAATCGTTTTCCTGCCACTGCCATTTCAATTGCGGCATTCAACGATTCCTGTGTCACTTTGAGCAGTTGTTTAATTTCTTCCGCTACTTCGCCCACCTGAAAAGTGTAAGCGGAGTCGCCCCAGAACTCATCCTTAATGACCCCACAATCGACGGAAATAATATCTCCTTCTTTTAGGGGTGCATCTGTTGGAATTCCGTGTACCACTTGTTCATTTCTCGATGTACAAAGGGTATTGGGAAATCCGTTATAGCCTTTAAAACCTGGGATCGCACCGTTGTCGCGAATAAATTCTTCTGCTATTTTATCCAATTTCAACGGGGTTATTCCCGGCTTTATGCATTTGGCTACTTCTGCCAAAGTTTTTCCAACAAGTAAAGAACTAATACGGATGAGTTCAATCTCCTCATCCGTTTTGAGGTAAATCCGGTCAGCCATTACATTGCTGTCTGCCCCATGCCACTCAATGCGGCACCACCTCTACCTTTTAACCGGCCACCTTTCATCAAACCATCGTAATGGCGGCTCAGAAGGTGGCTTTCCACCTGTTGTAGCGTATCCAGTACTACTCCGACCATAATGATCAGAGAAGTGCCACCGAAGAATTGCGCAAATCCATCCTTTACGCCTGCCAGTCCGGCAAATGCCGGAAGGATAGCAAGAATACCCAAAAAGATGGAACCCGGTAGGGTAATGCGCGATAAAAGGGTGTCAATATGATCTGCGGTGGCTCTTCCCGGTTTAATGCCCGGAATAAATCCGCCGTTTCGTTTCAAGTCATCGGCCATTTGCATAGGGTTAATGGTAATGGCTGTATAGAAGTAGGTGAAAATGATGATCATCGCAAAAAACACGGCATTGTACAAGAAGCTTTTATAATCTGCCAGATCAAGCCAAAACGAATCGGTTGCCTCGGTAGATTGTACAATATAAAGCGGTATGAACATGATGGCCTGAGCAAAGATGATCGGCATTACATTCGCGGAGTTGAGTTTCAACGGAATGTAGCTACGTGCTCCTGTTCCCAGCATTTGATCGTTGCCGCGGCCAACGGCACGCTTGGCAAATTGCACCGGAATTCTTCGTGTGGCTTGTACCAGTGCTACGGATGCAAGGATGACCAGCAGGAAAAGAACCAGTTCTACAAGAAGGAAGAACATTCCTCCGCCATTTCCGCCGAGGCGAACAACAATTTCTCCGATAAAGGCACCTGGTAACCCGGCAATGATACCGATCATGATGAGCAGCGAAATGCCGTTTCCTATTCCTTTATCGGTAATGCGTTCTCCTAACCACATTACGAAAACCGTACCCGATATAAGGATCAATACGGCCAACCAAACATGAAAATCTCCGGTGCGTGCGGCCAAGGGTACATAAGACGCTACATAGCCGGGTGCTTGCAACAAACAGATGGCAATGGTTAGCCAGCGGGTAATCTGATTTACTTTTTTGCGACCGCTTTCTCCGTCGCGCTGCATTTTCTGGATCGTTGGAACAGCTACTCCAAGCAGTTGCATGATGATGGATGCCGAGATATACGGCATAATGCCTAACGAAAAGATCGAAGCCCTCGAAAAAGCTCCACCGGTGAACAATGAAAGCAGGGCTGCCAATCCTTCGGCATCCCCATTCTGTGTTTGGAGTTGTTCCAGGTTCACTCCCGGTAATACTACATAGGAACCGATCCTGTAAATCAGGATCAATCCCAAAGTAAGCAAGATCCGACCACGGAGGTCATCAATCTTCCAAATATTACGTAATGTTTCGATGAACTTTTTCATTCAGCAGTTTCTTAAAACAGGTTACACAGCATTCGCAGATCCGCCTGCAGCTTCAACAGCCGCTTTGGCACGGGCTGAAAATGCATGGGCAGTGATGTTCACTTTTGTGCTCAATTCGCCCCTTCCAAGAATTTTCACCTTGTCGTTTTTATGGGCCATACCATTTTTCACC
>CALLUQ010000092.1 GCA_938010565.1 uncultured Flavobacteriales bacterium | reverse complement strand
GCTTTCAGGGCCATGCACAAGGTTCATTTTTGCCTTTGGTAAAAGAAGGAGGTTTGTGGACCACTCATTTCATTTATGCTGACAGCGACCCGACGGATGATCCCTTACATACGAACCAGAGGTTTCTTATTTCCGGTGATTCTATCTACAATGGGATCAATTATAAAGTGGTTCATTCGGTAACGCCTGGCCCGACCATTGAGTCTGGCGAAACGATTGGGTTAATGCGGGAAGATACAACGACCGGCAAAGTGTTTTATCGGGGCAATTTTCCGCGCAACTATTGTTATGCGTTGGATAACGATACCACCGAATATCTCCTGTATGATTTTGGATTGAATGCAGGAGACACAATGCTCAATCCAGTCTTTCCATATCCCATCATCATTGATAGCGTAGCACAGGTTTTTCTTGCGGGAGCATTCAGGAAAAAGTTGTATTTCGTTAGAGACTATTGGGTGTCGGATGAATGGGTAGAGGGAATAGGAAGTATAGTGCGTGGTTTGTTTTCACCGGGTTGCGAGTCTTTCGAAAAGGCGTGGTATTTTGTCTGTTATTCCGATTCGATGGTTGAATACATGAATCCGATTTTTGAATCCTGTTTCGTAGGCATAGAAGAACAGGAATTATCAGGCGTTCATATTTATCCGAATCCAAGTAATGGCGTGTTCACTGTTGTTTCCGAACATTCCCTGCCTGTAAAGGTTCGGGTGTTCGACCTTACCGGTAAGGCCATCCCGTTCACTTTTATCCACAACCAAATGGATATTTCCGATCAACCTCCGGGTACTTATATTGTTCGGGTTGAGGTGGGAGACAGGAGTAAAAATTTTCTTACCACCCAATACTGATGCATTACAAATTTCCGATCATATTGATTTTCGCAGCATGCTTTCAGGGCCATGCACAAGGTTCATTTTTGCCTTTGGTAAAAGAAGGAGGTTTGTGGACCACTCATTTCATTTATGCCTTCAACAATTTCGTTCGCAAAAGTAGTCTGCCACTGTACTCATTCGTATGATTTTACACGAATTTAATCTCTTTTTCAAATAATTTACAAAAACATTAAAAGAGCCCGACTTCACGGGTCATCGCTATAGAGAACGGTAACGGCTCCTCGGCGATCGGCAGCCTGGCCATCCGCCCCTTTAAAATGGAAGTAATACGCATAAACGCCGGCTGCTACCGGTTTGCTTTTGTAGGTTCCATCCCAACCGTGATGGATGTTGTCGGTATGAAAGATCATTTGCCCCCGACGGTTGTAAATGTAGAAGTTGTAAGACGAATAATCGATGTACCCCATTACGGGTTTAAAGGTCTCGTTGAAACCACCCCCGACCACAATAGCATCGGGAATCCAGAGTCTGGGTTGCTGGACGACAGCATCTGCATTGGAAAATGCGGTTTCGCCCCCCCCAAACCCATGGATGCTTTCTATGGCTTCCACATAGTAACAGAACTTGCCTTTCGCTTGCTGCAAAAGACCTTCCACGTGGTCTTCAAACACCCTGATATGGGGTGGCATTACTGCAATCGGGTCGGGATCATATACCCCATCTATGCTTCGGTACAAACGATATCCCACCACATTTCCGTCCCAACCCTGGTAGGACGACCAGCTCACAATGTTTACCAGTGCATCATGATTGGCATTTGCTTGCAATAAAATGGTGCTGCCAACGTTGGAAACACGTGCCGTATCTCCGCAACTGTCGATCACCGCAATCCGGTAATAATAGCTTTCCTGACCGGTTTTTGCCGTAAGGTCAGTATATATATGTGGGTTGGTGAGGTCAGGAAGGATCCTTCCCACTTCATCGTAAGGCCCTGTCAATGCAACAGCCCGCTCTACAGCATAGTAACGCACAGGGGCGGCCAGATCGGCCATCACACGTATTTCCACTTCATTTTCTCCTTCCACGCTGGCAGCCTGCAGATAATTAAAAGCAGGATCTACGGGGTGATGGGCATGCATGCTGGTTTTATTTGACAAGGATGCAAAACCGGCCGAATCGAAAACAGCCTTTACCACATACTCGTAATGAACACCGGACATTACATCGGAATGAATGAAAGTAGGGGTATCCGGATCGGTAGTTCCGAGAAGAACAGAAGCACCATCGGACAATGTATACACTTCATAATGATCGATTGCAGCATCCGAATATTTATTCCAGGAAAGAAGAATGAAACGTTCGCAAACATTGAGCGAACTCTCCAGAAACATACTTTCATGTGTGGTACCCAATGTGCTGGTATTCGGGCTTGGCGGTGTTCCGCTCCAACAACTGTCAAACGCAAGAATGCCATAGCCGTACGATCCTTCTTCTGCATTGACATTCAGATCGTTGTAAGAGGTGTTTCCTATCCCGTATAGGGTATCGATAGGAATCCATTGCCCGTTGATACGGTGCATAATGATATAACCTTGGGTATCTCCGGATGGGCTTTCCTCCCAAACGATATGGATGGAGCTGTTGAAGGTATCTACGGAAACATAATGGATGACCGGTACAAGTGGTGCCGTTACATCATGGAATGCATCTCCGGCCCGGTTGGAAATTGAAAGGCAACCCGTGGCATGTAACACTTCAACTCTGAAATTCAATATATGGTCGCAAACCGCTACAATGTGGCTGTAATTTTCGGTACCTTCGGGGGTAGAGTCCATCAACGTCCAGGTACCGGCGGGATACTCCATATAGATGTTATACCAGCCGGTAAGGTAGCCTTGTAAGGGTATGGAAACCGGGTTCCAGCTTAATTCGGCAATTCCTCCGCCATCGGTTACTTTCAGAAACATCGTCCGAAGCGTATCCGATGGTTCGGAAACATATCCGCCTCCGCATCCCGATACGGTTTTCATGAAATAGAAACGCGACTCCAGGTGTGCATTGGCACCTATATGGATAAATGTAGTCGCATTGTAATTCGTTTCCGTACCTATCCGAACATAGGGCCCGGCGGCAGAAGTGGCCGACCAGATCTCATACCGATCAAAAGAGCTGGCGGTATCCGCAGGCGGTGTCCAGCTGATCGTTACATCGCCATTGGCTAAAACGGATGTGCAATGCAACAGAGGTGCTTCCACTCCGGGCAAACCCAGTAAAGGAGTGGCTGTGGAAGCAGGCCCTTCCGCCTGTTGATGGCAATCGGGAGAAACAGCGGTCTGAGAAATATGGCAGAGTGGAATAGCGGCGGGAATACCGGCGATTGCGGGACGATCCCACACATCCGGCCGAACAAGATCAGAGCCCGCTCCTCCGTGGCCATTCCGATGGCTCTCCCGGCTCTGGTATTCCCATGCAATTCCACCTTCCATCCGGTGTGTAGCTTGCGCTACAGGTGGCAGAAGAAGGATCATACAAATGAACAGCTTACGGAGCATTGTTCTTTTCACGCTTCTTTTTCGTATATGCAATTGCCGGAATAACAGGCATATACCCATTTAACGGAGCAAAACGGATTTTGTTATGAAAAGACGGGTTTGGTTTGGAAAAGTTGCCTTTCTACCACTTTCCAACAATCAATTGCGACAATGAATTTTCATCCAGATGGCGGTTGGCCAACTCCTGTAGTTGAAGGGGGGTGATGTTTAAAATCGTGTTTATAAAACGTTGGTAAAACGTATCATCCAGCCCATAATGGTGAATGCCATTGAACCGATCGGCCTGCGCAAACGGACCATCCGTAGAGCGAAGAAAATGCCCCATCAGGTAATTTCTTACTAAGTTGAGTTCATCGTCGGGCACTTTTTCATCTTTCAGCCTTCGGATCTCCAACATAATTTCCCGCATTGCAGGTTGTACCACATCCACTCCTACTTCTGTGGCGATGTAAAAGCAACCCGCTTTTTGCATGATTGAAATGGAAGAGCTAATGCCATAAGTGTATCCCTTATCCTCGCGGAGATTAGACATTAAGCGAGATCCGAAATAACCTCCCAAAATGGTATTCAGTATTTGCATTCCCGAAAAATCGGGGTGGTCTTTGGAAAACAATACTTTTCCAACCCGCAAGGCAGATTGCACCGCTCCTTCTTTGGTGATGACTTTTTGGTCTGTTTTTTTTACGGAAGGTGATGGTATCTTTTTTACCTGTGGTTTCACACCAAAATCAAACGTTCCAAAATGCGTATCCAGCAATTGTGGCAAAGTTGCCGGAATTTTACCTGCTACAACAACGGAACCGTTTGCCGGCACATAGTACCGCTTAAAGTACGTTTGCAGATCGTTTTTGTTGATCGCTTCAAAATCTGCCATTCCGATCTGGCTGCCATAAGGATGATCTTCACCAAAAATAAGGGTCGGAAAATACTTGCTGGCCAACGCACCGACTTTCTTTTCATTGATCAGGAATTGTTGTCGGGATTTGTTGCGCAGTACCTCCAGTTCCTTTTCAGGAAATATAGCATTCCGAATCACATCGGCAACCATCGGTAAAACGTGTTCCAGGTGTTTATTTAAAACATACAAAGTAACCGACCCCATGTCCTTATTTGCCTCTGCCTGAAAAAAGGCGCCATAAAAATCCAATGCTTCGGCCAGGTTTTCCGAAGATCGGTTTGCTGTACCTTCCCGAAGCATTTTATTGGTAAAAGAGGCGGCCAGTTTTTTATCCTGAAACCTCGATCCTGCAAAAAAAGAAAATTCAATGCGCAGCAATTCTTCTGTTCCTCCTTCTATCAGGAACACCGGCCAGCCATTTTTCAAACGCATTTCCTGAGGCTGAATGAAAGTGATCTTATCTACTTTTTGGGACAGAGGAGCTTGCAATCGATCAATCATAAAAAACGGTTATCCAAATCAGTAAAAAAATTATACCCGGCAAAATATTAAGCCTTACCGGCACGATAATAGAGGATGGTAAGTTGTTCGTCACGCAATGTTTTTTGAGCAAAATGTTGTAAATCCTGCACACTGGTTTCAAGGTATTTATCCACCTCGGTATTGATCAGGTCCACATTGCCCAGCAGTTCATAAAATACCAATCCCATGGCTTTATTCAAAATGTTGATATCGGAAAACCGGCGCATGCTTTCCATTTTGTTTTTCACCTTCTGAAGTTCTCGTAAAGATACGGTGTGATGGATGACACGGTTGAGTTCCACCCTTATTGCTTCCTCTGCCGTTTCCATGGAAACGCCTTCCATCAGCTTTCCGGAAATTATGAATAAACCCGGATCCAGGTCGCCTGTAATGTAGGCATTTACTTCTGAAAAAAGGCCCTTATCCCGGATCAAACTTTGTTGAAAACGAGAAGAAATGCCATTGGAAAGTATATCGGTAAGTAAATCGGCTACGATGTAATCTTCCGAACTCCGGCTTCCCATGCGCCATGCCATATACAGTGTATCAACGGGAACATCCCGTTGGAGTTCCAGGACCCGCATTTCCGTTTGAGGCGGTTCTGCCGGCAAATTGCGTTCTTCTTTTACCCTCGGGGGGATAGGTCCAAACCACTTCTCAGCCAGTTTCTTCACCTGATCCGGCTTCACGTTACCGGTAACCGACATGATGGCATTTCCCGGGTGGTAAAAGCGTTTAAAAAAAGCTTTTACTTCATCCAGCGTTGCTTCTTCAATGTGTTTGATCTCCTTCCCGATGGTGGCCCACTTGTAAGGATGTTTTTTAAAAATCGCAGGACGCAACTCCAACCATACATCGCCGTAAGGCTGATTGAGGTAACGTTGCTTAAACTCTTCGATCACAACCTGGCGCTGCACTTCAAGGCTATGGGGGGTAAATGCAAGGCTTAACATACGGTCCGATTCCAGCCAGAAACCCGTTTCAAGATTAACCGCAGGAAGTGTGATGTAATAATTGGTGATATCGTTGGATGTAAATGCATTGTTTTCGCCTCCGACGCGTTGAAGCGGAGCATCGTAATTCGGAATATTGACCGACCCGCCGAACATTAGGTGTTCGAACAAATGGGCAAAGCCGGTACGCTTCTCTTCTTCATCTCTTGCCCCAACATCATATAAAATATTGATGGCTGCCATGGGCGTTGAATGGTCTTCGTGAACGATTACACGCAATCCATTTTCCAATGTAAATTTATCGTATTGAATCATTTATGGTAATAATCAAAAGCAGAATCGGCTATGTGCCTGTTGACGGATCTCTTCCATCACTTCTTCATATCCGGCAATTATATCGCAGAGAATTTGCCGCGCAGGTTTTATGGCACTGATCTGGCCCGATACCTGCCCTATTTCTAATTCTCCTTCGGTTAGGTCGCCTTGAAACATGCCTTTCTTGGCGCGTGAGCGCCCCAGGATGTTTTTCAGTTCTTCCGTATCGGTTCCTTTTTTGTATGCAGCAGTCAATTGGTCATAAAAAGCATTTTTTATCAGTCGTACAGGAGCCAACTCTTTTAATGTTAAAGCCGTATCTCCTTCACGGGTTGCAACCACTTTGTTCTTAAAATGCAAATGGGCCGAAGATTCTTCGGAAGCTACAAAACGGCTTCCTATCTGTACCCCATCGGCTCCCAAACTCATGACAGCAGCCATGGCCCGGCCAGTTCCGATGCCTCCTGCGGCCAATAAAGGTACTTTAACCGCATCGGCTATCATGGGGATCAGGCAGAGGGTGGTGGTTTCTTCTCGGCCGTTGTGCCCTCCTGCTTCAAATCCTTCTGCCACAAGGGCATCTACTCCTGCCTGTTCCGCTTTCAAAGCAAATTTCACACTGGAAACCACGTGTACCACTTTTACGCCATGGGCTTTTAAAAAAGAAGTCCAGGCTTTGGGGTTTCCGGCAGAAGTAAAAGCAACAGGTACTTTTTCATCGACAATGGTTTGCATGTGTTCTTCAATGTTGGGATACAACAACGGAACATTAACGGCAAAAGGATGAGGGGTTGCCTGTTTGCATTTTTTTATGTGTACCCGTAAAACTTCCGGATACATCGAACCCGATCCTATCACTCCAAGTCCACCGGCATTGCTTACGGCGGAGGCGAGTTCCCAACCGGCACACCAGATCATTCCCCCTTGAACAACGGGGTACCGGATATCAAAAAGTTCCGTAATTCTATTTGGCATAGTTACCGGGATTCAAGTTAGCAAATGTACGTATAATTCCTGCTGTTGGTGGTAGATAACTTCTGCTAATTTCGTTCTATCTTTCCGAAACTTCCTCCGAATTTTATTTCCTGCATCCGAGATCCGGGCCAATGGTTTTGGTTTTCGATTTTCCGGCTTACCATACGGTTATGCAGCTTTCAGGGCCTGTATAGTCGCCCCTTAACACTTACAGGCAGTTATGTACTGAAAGTAATTACCCATTCGAAAGTTCCGTTTATAGTGGTT
>CALLUQ010000091.1 GCA_938010565.1 uncultured Flavobacteriales bacterium | reverse complement strand
AAGCGGAGGCATTTCGCAAGAAAGCCGTTACGATGCCATAGGCAGAATGACCCAACAAAGCGTGGGGCATGGCAGGCAACAAAAACGATCCCGAAAATACCGTTGGGGAGTGAACGACCGCCTGAACAGCATCATCGATAGTAAAACAGGCGAAACACACTATGGATACGACCGCAAAGGGTATTTAACGCAAACCCGCTATGCAGATGGAACACAGGAGCATCGCCTTCCCGACAAGGTAGGCCATGAAACCGGAACAGGTCTTTTGTTCAGGACAAACGCATCTAAAATTTCGAGTAGTATGGCTTCCTATTGGCCAACGGACTCGCATTTTCATCCATGCGTACCGAAACTTCTTTTCCACGGCATTACATCCCCGTAAAAACATCCGCTTACCCAAGATGTGCCAACGCAACGTTTCCATTTTATGAACTATCGACAATCCCAAAGATGCGGCCGGAAAACAAGCATTTTAAATGCGTTTACCCTTGTCTTTTATTAAAAACGATATTCGGCAAGGAAATTAATTCCTATCTTTCTACCCGATTGGCATCCGAATGACCAGCATGTATAAACTGTTTATCAAACCCCTATTTTTTCTTTTCGACCCCGAGAAGATACACCATTTTGTATTTAAAGCCTTGCGTATCAGCCTAAAGACCCCAGGCATGAAGGGCCTGATGCGGTCCGTTTTTAAGGTGGAACACCCCCGTTTGGAAAAGGAACTCTTTGGGATAAAATTTCCGAACCCCGTGGGTTTGGCAGCAGGTTTTGATAAGGATGCCAAGTTGTACGAAGAGTTGGCCTGCCTGGGTTTTGGATTCATTGAAATCGGGACTGTTACACCCGAACCACAACCCGGAAATCCCAAGTTGCGTTTGTTTCGTTTGCCCGATGATGAAGCCCTCATCAACCGAATGGGTTTTAACAACGATGGGGTAAAAAGTGCCGTTCAACGCCTGAAAGGCCGGAATAAAAAGGTAATTGTAGGAGGAAATATCGGGAAGAACAAATGGACCCCCAATGAAAAAGCAGCAAACGATTACGAGATCTGTTTCGAAGCTTTGCACCCTCATGTAGATTATTTTGTGGTGAACGTAAGTTCACCCAATACGCCCGGTTTAAGGGCACTGCAAAATCCGGAAGAACTGATAAAGATCCTGGAAAAGCTAAAAACCTGTAACGCCGCCAAAGCCCAACAAAAGCCCATTCTTCTGAAAATTGCTCCCGATCTCGACAACACCGATCTCGACGACATCATTTACCTGATGGAGCAAACCAAGATCGATGGCCTGATCGCCACCAACACCACCACCGATAAAAGCGGATTGCGGACCCTGCAAAATCGCATCCACTCCATTCACAACAGCGGCGATGACCAACCGGGCGATGGAAAAAACGGAGGAAAAGGAGGGTTGAGCGGACGCCCCCTCACCCACCGTTCAACGGAAGTGATCCGATACTTGGCGGAAAAATCCAATAAAGCATTCCCGATCATTGGCGTGGGAGGCATCCATTCGGCACAAGAAGCCATTGAAAAAATGAATGCCGGAGCAGATCTGATACAAGTGTATACCGGATTTGTTTATGAAGGTCCGTCCCTTGTCAAAAAAATCAACAAAGCCCTCCTGGATCAACAAACAAAATAGCGCATACCAGTCGCTTCATATTCCTTACTTTCGTGAAAAAGAAGTTCGTCCAAATAAAGCATGCATGAAAATAGTAGAATGTCCGCGCGATGCCATGCAGGGATTAAAAGGTTTTATCCCGACACCACAAAAAGCAGCCTATATCAACCGTTTGCTTCAAGTAGGGTTCCATACCATTGATTTTGGCAGTTTTGTTTCACCCAAAGCCATCCCCCAACTGCGCGATACCGCAGCAGTACTCAAAAAGCTGGAGTTGGACGCTACTTCCTCCCAACTGCTTGCCATCGTAGCGAACCCACGCGGAGCAAACGATGCTTGCCTCTTTGATGAAATTCGGTACCTCGGCTATCCGTTTTCGGTTTCGGAAACGTTTCAGCTCCGAAACACCAATGCTACCCTTGCCGAAAGTTTAAAAAGGGTGGAAAGCATTCAACAAACTTGCATCCGACACGGCAAAAAACTGGTGGTTTATCTTTCCATGGGGTTCGGCAACCCTTACGGCGACCCCTGGAATGCCGAAATTGTGGCCAATTGGGCCAAACGCCTGGCAGAAATGGGGATCGGCATTCTCGCCCTGTCGGATACCATTGGCGTTTCCGATCCAAAAAATATTACCCATTTGTTTACACACCTTATACCCGCTTTTCCCGAAGTGGAATTTGGGGCACACCTGCATACCACTCCACATACCTGGGAAGAAAAAGTGCATGCTGCCTATTCGAGCGGTTGCCGCCGTTTCGACAGTGCCTTGAAAGGGTATGGCGGCTGCCCCATGGCCGAAGATCAACTGGTGGGCAATATGCCTACGGAACAAGTGGTGCATTATCTGAACAAACACCGGATCCCGCATACACTGGATCGCGATCAGCTTGTTTTGGCCCTGCAACTGGCTGGCCAAACCTTTCCGGAGTGATGCCGGCGGATGCACCGGTTGGGTATGCACTTCCGGCTGGTGGCCATTTTGCGATTGCGGAAAAACATCGGTTGCGGAACCACTATTGGAAAAAGGAAAGGGATCTGCCAATCCGATGATGCCGTATTGCTTATATCCGGTTGCGGAAAATGAAAAGTGGGACGAACAAGGAGTTTTAATCCCCGTACACCATTTCGCCGGCCTTTCATGTTTTGAGTGGAGTTACTTAACTTTTTGTGCCGGATTTTGCTGCAAGTCCATTCCGGATCCTGAAGGACGAAAGAAGTATTGCGCCAATCTTCGACGGTTTGGTAAATAGGCGTGTTCCCTTCGAACGTTTTAAAGGTTTTGTCTTTACAACTTTGAAAACCGAAAATGCTGGTTGCTGTTGCAAGCAATAAAATGGAAAATGATCGGAGCACGCTTTTTTGTTTTTTGGTTTTGATGGGTTTTGATGCCATTTTAAAAACGGCTCACCGAAGTTTGAAATTCATTCCAAATTTTGGGTTAATCCGGTTTTTTCGGGTACTCCGGTAGTTGTAATTCGAGAGATAGACATACCGAACAACACCGAATTCTGCGTAAATACTTAAGTGTTTGATTAGGTTGACATTCACACCGGTGCTAAACGTACCGGCCACCTGCACGGTTTTTAATCCGCTACGGGTTTTGGTGATCTCCGCTGGCTCTCCGTAAGTGGTGATATGGGTAACCACCACTTCCGACAGGCCTGTTTCGGGAAGAACACCGCTTTTGAGGTAGCTGCTCCATTGAGGACGTTGTACAAAGTTGAATTTGAGCTGAATGGGTAGGCCCAGGTAAGATCTGCGAATGTTATGGTTTATGTTAATTGGCCTTTGCCCGTCAACATATTCGTAGTTTTGGGTAATTTTAAACATGGTATACTGGAAACCAGTCACTGTACTCCATCTGGGCTTAAAGTACCACTCAAAATCCGCACCAAAAATAAGGGGAGTAAAAAATTCTTCAAGGTTCGTATAATTGCGCTCGTTGGTGGAAAAGGTGGTGGGCCCATAACTGTAAGATGCATTGGAACTGGCATTATGTGCCAATTCGTTCATCTCGTTTATGCTTTCCGCATCCAAAAATGTTGGAGAAAAACTCATGGCCAATCCGTTGGATGGAGTTTCTGCCACTCGTTTGGGCAAAGGAGGTGTGAGGTTGTCATCCGGAGGCGGTGGAAGTTCCTCCAGATGAAAATCAGACATCAGCCGCTGTAGGTACATGCTTTCAGGCATCTTCGGATTTCCGGGCTGCAACAACGGAACTTCGTTGATCGGATTTTGTACCATGGGGCCGGGAACCGGAGTTAGGGGTTCTTGCGCCACCCAATTCTTAGGAAGCGTTTGTTCCGGTAACTGAGAGAAGTTGGGCTCCTCGTTTTCCTGATTTTTACGGTTAAGATCGATGGTTTTGGGTTTTGGATTACTCAAAAACGGTGTTTTTCGACCGTTTTCCGTTATTTTTTCAATAGGAGCATGTTCTGAAATGCTTTGTTCAAACACAGGTGGATGCAACGATTGGAACGAAAGTGTATCGCCTAATAAGAGCAGTGCCGCTGCGCCTACCCATCTCCAAATAAAGACGCGTTTTTTCTTTTTGGGATATAGTTCCGCTTCAATTTGGTGCCATACGTGTGCATTGCCCCCCACTTCAAATCCGGCAAAAGTTCCGGCCAACTGACCACCCGGTCGGGTACCGGCCTCCTGAATACGGTCGAACAAACCATCCGAAGGCCGGAACTCGAAGTGTTCGAATTTTTCCCTCAAATTGTTATTATGTTGCCGGTCCTCGTTCACAATCGGGCTTTTATGGAATAGTTTGCCGTTTCTTCGTCTTCCTCGATGCTTTTTATGAGCATTTTTCGGGCTCTGCTGTACTGCGATTTGGACGTATTGACCGAAATGCCCAACTGTTGAGCGATTTCCGGATGTGTAAACCCCTCGATGCCATAAAGGTTAAAGACTACGCGATAATTTTCCGGTAATTTCCGGATCTTTTGCATTAAGTGTTGTGCCGATAAGTCCGCGAATACATCATCGAACGATTCCACCTCAATTCCAGACGCTTCCAACGCAACATAGAGGTGATGTTTTTTGTTCTTCCGGAAGTGTGTTATTGCGGTATTCACGGTAATTTTTCTGATCCAACCGCCTAATTCTCCTTTTCCGGAATATTGATCCAGTTTGCGAAACACCGTAACAAAGGCATCTTGCAAAATGTCTTCCGCATCTTTGCGGTTTTTAGCGTACCGCATACACACCCCCATGGCCATGTCGGAAAACCGATGGTACAAAGCTTTTTGGTGTACAAGGGAGCTTTCCAAGCACTTTTCTATGAGTTCCTTGTCGCTGATCAAAGGAGGCCTTTTAGAGATTGATGCAAGTTACTTCAAAAGGGTTGCACCTCCGGGAAACTTTTTTGGAAAATAAGCGATCCGTGTGGTTGGAATGTATGTTATACGGTACACACCTTCTGAAAACGCTCCCAACGCTACTGACTGAATACTGACTGTAAATGGACGGCTTAAATAAAACAACACAGGAATAGGTTGACTTCCAAGTAAAGGTTTCCCGACAACCGGAGCGCTACGGCTATTAAAAGCCAGGTTTTCATATACAATACTCCGTTAAGTTTTAAGCCGCAATTTTACCCTATTCCAAAGCTTTCTTCCCCTTTTCTCTATTGATTGGCTTGTTTGCGGAAATAGCAAACAAAGCTAAAAATCGATTAAGCATTAAATTATTGTTATACCATGTTTTAATGTTTGCCATTGAAAATACTTTGTTTTGTTCTTTATGGCCTTGCATCCAGTGTTGAATCTTCGCAATATGGATAGCAGTGAGCGGTGTATTTAATATACTAAAAATCAATGAGTTATCCTATTTTTTTTCAATACTTTCTAAAAAATTAATCCGCTAACAATCAGATATTTAAGCAAAACCTTAACGAAGTATTGATTTAAACGATGCTGAAAATTTAAAGTTCTGAAAGCGAAAGCGGATCTATTTTAAAAGCGTTTGTCCGGCAATCGGTAGCCCGACCATTACCCTCACATACAAAAAAGCCTACTTTTGCGTTATTTCCGGAAAACGGAGCCATGAAAAAACCATATACACCGCTTTTTCTTTTGCTGATCGCTTCCATGCTTTCCACAGTTTTGCATGCACAGGAAAATGTAACCACCTTTGGCATTCAATACAAACCCATTATCCCGACACGGGTGTTCAATTCCGGGTTTACCGCTTTATCAGACGACAACTGGAACATTGAGATCGGTCCGAAATTCGGACACAATTTCGGGATGGTGATCCGCAGAGGGCTTTCCAAAAGGTGGTCTGTCGAATCAGGGATCAATTTTGTAACGCGCAATTTCCAGGTGGATGCTTCTTACAACGACACCACTTTTACCGATACCGATTTTAAGCTGATCGCTTATGAAATTCCCATAAAAGGGCTGGTATATATACAGCTAGGCGACCGGTTGTTCCTCAATACGGCATTGGGGTTTTCCATCGATATGTATCCTTCCGACATTGTTACGGCAGATGTGCATTTTGATCATTTTACGGCACGACGAAATTGGGTGCAATCCGGCCTGATAGGGAACTTCGGAGTGGAACTGAGAACAAAAGAAAAGGGGTATTTTTATTTGGGAGGCACACTTCATCGGCCGTTTACCGAGCTTGCCAGTACACATTTAACGTACCATCGTTTGCCCAACACCATCGACAGTCGGGTTAGCCTCAACCTGAAAGGCAGTTATTTCACCGTTGATCTGCGTTATTTTTTTCACGAAGAGGCCGTAAAGCGTAAAAAGAAAAGCTGATACGGGCTAATTTTTTTCGGTTAGCGGTAACGGATGTTGAAAACAGGATCCGATCCGAATGCTTAAAGGCGATAACCCGTAGCAGATTTCAGCATGAGTCTGAGAACGATGGCTTGCCCGACATAGGCCGTAAAAGTGCCCATGGCTGCACCCAATAAACCGAAAAAACGGATCAGCACCATATTGGCCACTACATTCAGTGTAAAAAACAAGGCAATGTATATCGATTGCCGGGTCGCATCTCCAATCTGATTGAACAACATCTGAAAAGGCAAATAACCTGCCACCGCTGCAACTCCGGCAATCAGGATGGCGTAAACGGCCCAGATCTCATCAAACGACTCTTCTACCTGAAAAACCAGTAAAACCACAGGAAATCCCGCTACCGAAAGCAAACTCAACGGCGCGATGGTTTTGTAAAACCTGCGTACGTTTTTCCGGACCACATAGTTGAAAAAAACCGGATTGTTTTTGCAGTGCAAGCGGGTAAGGATGGGGTTGATGTTGTTGCGGAACACCATGGGAAGCTGCATGACCCCTTCGGCAATGGTGGAAGCAAAAGTGTACACCCCAACGGCTGCTTCATCCATCAATACCCCCAACATTACCACATCTACTTTTGTGGTGATGTTAAAAAGCAAGTTCCCGATAACAGCCTTGTTTCCAAAGCGGTTATGAATGCGTACCCACTGCCATGTCCTGCGGTTTATCTGCAGCGGAACGTAAGCCATCGTAACCGCAAACGCCACAAGAAACAGTGCGCCTTCTCCCAAAGCCAAAGCGGAAGCCAACGCCCACGGTTCAACACGGTACCCGATCAGTACCAGCAAAGCCCCCAGCATAAAAACAAAACGCAACAATTGAAAGACAGCCACCAAACGCATCCGCCGGCAGGCGTTGTGAAAAGCAACAAATTGTTTGTTCATGGCAAAACAACAGAGGCCCGCCACTACATAGGGGAACCCTTTGCTTATGGCTTCGTTTCCGAACCAAATCCCGGGTACATCCCGGCCTAGCCAGCACGTTCCCATGATAAGGGCAGAATAAACGGTTACCAGCAACAAAGAAGCGTACAAAATTTGCCCGGCGTGGTCTTTCCGGCTCGTGTAACGTGGCATAAAGGCCTGTACGGACAGGTGTACTCCTCCTACTGCCAGCTGCGACAAAATAAGATAGAGGGAAAACAAAAGGCCATAAATGCCCAAAGCTTCCGTATCATAATGTTTAAGAATGAGTACATTGATGAGAACGCCTATTACACCGATCAGTCCCAGGGCACCTGCATTCCACAGCAGATCGGTGCGGAATTTACGGTTCGCTTTCTGCATTGTAAAGTAGGATTAACGGGCCGCGGTTTGGCTCACTTATACAAGCGTTCATTGTCCTGGATATCCATCCACATCGCAAAAATAAACGCTTGAGAGCTACTGATTATCAAAAAGATAAAAGCCAGTACAGGCAGGGTTCCCACATCCATTCCGGTTTGAATGGCATGAATAACTTCAACCATCAGTTTTACAAAATAAACCATCGCACCGATGCCCAGTACAAAGGAAAGCGTGTAAAACAAAAACAAGGGATGAAAATCGCGAAGGAAATATTTCACCCAAATGCGCTTAAAGAAGGAACGGAACAACAGCCAGCTCACCGTCGGAATTACTTTTGATACCTTCATTTTACTTTGTTCGCCCACGTGGTAAATGGGTTTGATCATTACTTCTTTCAAAGAACATTTGGCAATGTTCAATTTCACCAGCATATCATTGGGCATGCCGTAACGGCGGTATATCTCATGCAATTTAATGCGTTTCAAAGCCCTCAGAGAAATGGCCGTATATCCTGTTTGTGTATCCGAAATGCGCCAATAGCCAGAGGCAATTTTTGTGAGCATCGACAACACGGAGTTGCCAAAAAAGCGCACCTTTGGAATGACATACCGAGCACTGGGGTGAATGAGGCGATTTCCTTTCACATAATCGATATTTTCCGTCACCACAGGCAGGCAAATTCCTTCTAACTCGGAAGGATCCATCTGGCCATCACCGGCCATTACTGCCGTGCAATCTATATCGTGATCTTTGCACCATTTGTAGCCCCGGGCAATGGCAGCGCCCACCCCTCCGTTATCGATGTGATTGATGAGAATGATGCGGCTGTTGTCGGGATCGGTATTGACTACTTCCGACCGCACATGGTATTCAATCTCCTTTTCCGCCATTTCCTGCAACACCATTTCGGCTTCGTTGTAGAGGTTACGGACCGGCTGGACCGGGTAAGGGACCAGCCGTACGGAAGAAGGACCACTTTTTTCGATATAATCCAACACAACCTCGCCGGTTTTGTCGTTGGAACAATCGTTAACGATCACAATACGATCCACATAATCAGGCATCGTTTCAATGACCATTCCAATTTGATTTTCTTCATTGTATGCCGGAACAACTACCGCTACTGTCTTTCCTTCAAGCATGGTACGGGGTTTTTTGGTGTGCGCAAAAGTAGGAAATTTAATACAGAAGCCATTCTGCGGTAACAACGAGGTAGCAATTCATTTAAAGGCAACTGATTATCAGTTAAAAAGAGCTTTTAATGTTTCGGGCTCGGGGTAGGAGATCAGAACGGCCCGGTGCTTCCCTTTGAAAACAAACAAGCTGCCTGCGGCCACTGCCGAAGCCGAAGCTTCTTTGATGGGTCGGGCCAGATCTTCGGTGGTGGCTGCACCACCGCAGGCAATGACCGGAATTTCCACAGCATGGGTAATTGTACGGATGAGTTCCAGGTTGTACCCTGTCATCATCCCATCTTTATCAATATTGTTCAGCAAAATTTCGCCGGCTCCTCGTTTTTCGACTTCCTGTGCCCAGGTGGCCGGGTCTTTTTTTGTATTCAGGGTGCCGCCTCTGGTCCAAACCGATGCTTTTCCAAACACATTTTTCTTTACATCTATGGAAACCACCACGCTGGACGATCCTACGGCTTCTGCGGCTTCTCCGATCAGTTCGGGTTTTTCGTGTGTGATGGTATTGAGGGCCACTTTTTCCACCCCTACCCGAATGATGTTCCGGATTTGTTCAAGGTTTCGGATGCCTCCGCCATAACAAAGTGGCATAAAGCATTCGGTAGCAATGTCGTGCAACAGATCCATGGGGGGATTTTTGCCCTGAGGGCTTGCCGTAATGTCGAGAAAAACAAGTTCGTCCGTTTCCTTTTCGTTAAAAATGCGCACCGCATTAATGGGATCGCCAATATATTTGGCATCCCTGAACTTCCGGGTTTTCACCAATCCGGCGTTGCGGAGCAAAAGAACGGGAATCACGCGGGTAAAGACCATCAGCTCTGTTTCACAAAATTATCCAACAAACGCATCCCGAATTTATGGCTCTTTTCGGGATGGAACTGCACCCCCATCATATTCTCTTTCTGAAATGAAGCCGTAAAATCGTAGCCATAGTGGGTTTGCAATAAAATATCGTTTTTCCGGTTGCACTTTACGTGATAGGCATGCACAAAGTAAAACCGGGGTTCCGGATGCATTTCCTGCATCAGAAAGTGCTTTCGTTGGGGGTACACGTAGTTCCACCCCATGTGGGGTACTTTGAGTTTTTCCGGATTGGGATCAAAATGAAACCGCTGGCAGGTGGCATCTATCCAGCCTAAGCCTGGCACTTGTCCTTCTGCGCTGCCGCAGGTCATGAGTTGCATACCGAGGCAAATGCCGAGTACGGGCACTTTCTCCTGCAATACTTTGGCATTCAGGGCATCGATTACCCCGGTTGCTTTCAGTTGCTTCATTCCGGTATCAAAGGCTCCAATCCCCGGCAGAATTAATCGGGTTGCGGCCATAATATCGGTCGTTTCCGAAGAAATAACGGAAGCATGCCCCAGTTTGCGGAGCATGTTTTTAATGGAACCGAAGTTCCCTGTGCCATAGTCAACGGTTACGATCATAATATGGGCGGTAAGATACGATTGAAAATGGAATTAACCGGTGTTCGGATATATCATGGATCATCATGCAAACCTATCCTACACAAAATAAGAAAAAGCTTACAGTACTCATATAGAGGCCAAAAAGGCCAAAATTTTCCGGTGTAAACAGGTAGGCGAGTATGGGGGTAAGCAACAAAGGAATGGCTTGTGCCAACACGGTTCCGAAACCAAGGTGGCCATGTTTCGGGAGAATTGACTTTTAGGCGGGAGTGGTTTTCTCATAGAGGCTAAAGATAGCAATGCGAAAAAAACCCGAAGCGGGAAAATGGAGGAGAGGAAAATAAAGGCCGCAACTAAATCTCCGCTGGCGCTACCTTGTAGCTCGTGGCCGCTTAAATATTGAACATTGGTAAAGTAAAACCGGAAAAGTACAAAATACGAATTTCATAATCCGGAAGGAATTTATTTTGTCTGAATTTTTCTCGGTTAGTAGTGATTCTTTATATCAACTGGTTCTCAATGACCATTTCATCTTGATCCCGATGTATTTTGCTGATCAAATCACTTGTGATATCTTCAACTAAAGACTCCAATTCGGCTGAATAGTTTAGGTATTCTTCCCATAGTACTTTGTTCAAGAACTCTTCGTTGATCTTGACCATCACTGTGGTATATTTCTGCCTGTAATAACGGTATGGCTCAACACCGTATTTTCTACATAATGCAAGCAGAAGTTTTTTGTGCCAAAGATCCGAAGTCGACAATCGATACTCTTGCTTATTTCTTTGCGCTTCTAAACCGGGGTACTTCTCTAATACTCTTTGCCTTGCGGATAATGCCGCTTCCCTTTCACCTGCGGTAGTAGCTCCAAGAATTAAGGCCTCAATTTTTCTAATTTTCTCAATGATATTTTCCATAATCTATTGGGTTGGGAATTTTCTTTTTGATCAAACATTATTGAGTTCTTCCATCAAGGCCTTGCGCCTGGGGTAGAGTTTCCGTAATTGTAAAATAACCTTATCTGCTTCATTTTTACCACCAAGTTTGATCATACGTCTTAAATAACGGCAGGCATTCTGATAATGACTTCTGCCCACGGCTTCTTTCATGTAGAGGCTTACTCCCTTTCCATAAATAGCAATGATCTCAGGGGCATAATCCTTAGAGAGGTGTGGCTCATATTGTTTTACGGTTTCCAAATTTGGAGACTCCTTAACAAACTCCCACAATCGTGCCCACCATTTTTCTTTGATATAGATGCCTGCAATCTGGTCTCTGTTATACCATCCATTCTTGCCATTCTTGTTTTTGATATCCTCGATCATCTGATTGACAAATGCACTCCAGTGTTGATGGGATACTTGCTCTTTTAGTATTTGATAATAATCTTGCTGGTGCCTGAAGTTGTCCATAAAGAGGTATCGTGCATACTCAATTATTTTCTCCTTGTCGTTTTGTTCCTGGGCAATTTTTAACAGCCAATTGTACCAGTCTATGGCTAGTCCGGGCTTGGACTTACTGTCATGGGCAATGCCATCTTTGGCTATTTTGATAGCACGGTTGAATTCTTTTTTTATGATCGCTTGTTCCAGCGCTTTATGCCTCAGTTTGGAATTACCGATATGCTTCTGCAAATATTCTTCAGCCTCATTTTCACTCCTTACTCTCTTTAGCAGATCATACTTCATGTTTTGAAAGCACTCTTCATCATAATCAGATCGTTGAGGTTTATCGATCATGCTCAAAATGAGTTGAACTTCTTGATCACCATCAGCTATTTCCGAAGCGATCTCCATCACATCGGTGTGCCAATCCCAACCTGCATAAGTATTCTTTTCAAAAGCAGAAATACAATACTCAAAAACCATCTTACGAGTGTCTTCCTGAAGATTGCTATTGATCAACTTTTCCAGAATATCATATCCTTCATAAACAGCTCCTCCAATACTACCGTTGC
The DNA here is from genome assembly GCA_938010565.1 of uncultured Flavobacteriales bacterium. Classification (GTDB taxonomy): domain Bacteria; phylum Bacteroidota; class Bacteroidia; order Flavobacteriales_D; family CALLUQ01; genus CALLUQ01. Next base: position 5,069 of record CALLUQ010000091.1, on the reverse strand, counting down.
TATCATCTACATAGTCAAGTGCTTCGGTCATTTGTTCCATAACTGCGGTAACGATAAAAACCACACTTTTATGGTTGCCTGCTTCCAATTGCTTTTCTGCAGAGGCCAGTAGTTCAAAGACTTCTTTTTCCACTCTCCGGATAGCGGACCAATCGATAAAACCATGTCGGTCCGAAGCAGATTTAAGAATAGATCTTACCTGGCTTTCATAGAACTCTTTTGACTCATCAGTACGGTAATGAGCGAAGGCTGCAAGGAATAAGTTTTTGATCGAACTATTCTTACTTGCTTTTTCGATGATGAAGTGTTTTAAATCTTCATGAGGTATCTGTTCCAGTAGTTCCTTGATCTGTTTTTTAGCCGATTTTTTCCTGGGCTTTGCCTTTTTGGTAGTTTGCTTCTTAGTGATATCAATGGCGAGTGTTTCTCGCTGAATGTGAAAAATGACAGCTGCTACGTGTTTACAAACCGGTCCCATATCATATGGGCAATCGCAGACGTGTTCCGTAACCGCCCCTTTTTTCACCGTTAGGTTTACGGTATAATCTTCCGATCCTTCGACTATAGCCTCATACTGATGGGGTGAAATTTCATCGCATTTACTGACCAGACCTTTTTTAAAGTAAGAATATCCACGTTTTAAGATCGTCTCATCAATGTATTGCTCAAATGCAGTTAAAGGTATATGCATATGCTTGTTTTTGAGTTTACAAGTATATCCTATTATTCAAAAAGTTCATAATTTATAGCTCAATTGTAACAGCCGCACCCACTTTTTCTTCGCTTTCTATCTTCATCGATCCACGCCCAAGCGGTTTTAGAATATTCGTTGCCCCCTTAGCGACAACAAATCTCAAAAAGGTAGCTTACCTTTGTTGTCCGGTTTTTTCTTGCAAGTCCACTTCTGCCATACCGTCAAAAGACGGAATTCGTGAGAACGCAGGTTTAAACCATCAAAGAAAAAATTATCTTTCCTGATATTCAAGAGGGAAACTGGTCAAAGACTTGATGAAAAGAACCAAAGATCAAGGCTAAAGCTATTGAGGCTTTTTAAAGTTGTTGGTCTTCTCAGCAACAGAGATCATCGTCTTTACAAATCTCCCGTATGCATAGAACATACGCGAGTATTCATTGAGGACTTTGATCAGTTCGTTATGCTGATCTGCAATTTGATTGATTTCAGAACCGACAAATCGCCCCGGTGAATCATTTCGTCATCGATGAATATTTGCTCTTGGAATTTCTTTTTCATATTTCCTGGGCAGAAGCCCAGGAAAAGCAAGTTCTTTAAGTGTGGTGTAATGGGATACTCATTTCATAAAGTCGGCAAAGAAAAGGGTTCCACCTTGGGAGTTTTCTTTTTTGGAACACACGTCCAGACACAAATTGATATTTCTAAGCTAGTGTTAAGTCAGGTGCACTGTGCCGTATAAGTTGCCGATATTTTTGTTCCAGACAATGCGAAAAACAGGAGCTTAGTATAGCTAAGAGATTATTTTTCAAAAAAGTACGGGATAAAAAGATCAAAACTTGGTGCGGCTAAAGTAAGCTTGACTTAACACTAGTACTCGATAGTTGTGTCAGTTCTCTTTCTATCAAGAGCGTGAGAACGTACCCCACTACCCGCTCGGAACAAGCCTCCGGAAGCAGGAATCAGAGGCTTGTATCGGATGTATCGTGTGTGGATGCTTTACCTGGCAAAGGCCACTGTTCGCTTTTCGCGAATTACGGTTACCCTGATCTGGCCCGGATAGGTCATCTCATTCTGGATCTTGTTCGAAATTTCAAAGGCCAATGCATCGGATTCGGCATCGGAAACTTTTTCACTTTCTACCAATACCCGAAGTTCTCGGCCGGCCTGGATGGCATAGGACTTGGTTACTCCCGGGTAGCTCAAAGCCAGATCTTCCAGGTCTTTTAATCGTTTAATGTAGGCTTCCACAACTTCTCTCCGGGCTCCCGGACGGGCACCTGAAACGGCATCACACACCTGAACGATGGGAGCAATAAGGGTGTTCATCTCAATTTCATCGTGGTGTGCACCGATGGCGTTGCATACTTCTTTCTTCTCACCGTATTTTTCGGCTATTTTCATGCCGAGGATGGCGTGTGGCAATTCCGGTTCTTCATCGGGTACTTTTCCGATATCGTGCAGCAAACCGGCCCGTTTGGCAATTTTGGGATTAAGACCCAGTTCAGAAGCCATAACAGCGCAGAGGTTGGCTACTTCGCGGCTGTGTTGCAGGAGGTTTTGTCCGTAAGAAGAGCGGTATTTCATACGGCCCACCATGCGTACCAGCTGTCCGTGCAAGCCATGTATTCCCAGGTCGATGCAAGCGCGTTTACCGGTTTCAATAATTTCTTCTTCAAGGTTCTTCTTCACTTTGGCAACCACCTCTTCGATGCGGGCCGGGTGGATCCGACCATCGGAAACCAACTGGTGCAAAGCCAACCGAGCAATCTCGCGGCGAACCGGATCAAAGCAACTCAAAATAATGGCCTCAGGGGTATCGTCTACAATAATTTCTACTCCTGTAACCGATTCAAGCGCACGAATGTTCCGTCCTTCCCGGCCAATGACACGGCCTTTGATCTCATCGCTTTCAATGTTAAAAACAGAAACAGAGTTTTCGATGGCATGTTCGGTGGCTACGCGTTGTATGCTCTGGATCACAATTTTTTTTGCCTCCTTATTGGCAGTCATTTTTGCCTCATCCACAATTTCTTTCACGTGTGTCATCGCATCGGTACGTGCTTCGTCTTTGAGGGCGGTCATCAACTGTGCTTTTGCTTCCTCGGCAGAAAGACCCGAAATGTTTTCAAGCGCAACCACCTGCTTTTGGTGGGCTTTGTCCAATTCGGCCTGTTTTTTTGCAATGATCTCCAGTTGTTTGTCGAGATCGTTACGGGCGGTCTCCACTTCTTTTCCTTTTCGTTCAGTGTCCTGAATTTTTTTGGAAAGGCTGCTTTCTTTGACCCGAATACGGTCTTGGGCCGACTGCAGTTTACGTTCCTGGTCTTTGATGGCTTTTTCGTGTTTCTCCTTGAGTTGAAGAAATTTCTCTTTCGCCTGAAGGATCTTCTCCTTTTTAATGCTTTCTCCTTTCTCTCTGGCCTCTGCCAACACTTTTTCAGCCCGGCCTTTGAGTACACTTTTCATCATGATGAAAACGAGCAAAGCACCAAGTGCCAACCCTACTCCGGTTCCTGTGGCAACGCTTATCATATCCATTAAAAACATATATATCCATTTAAGTAAATACACATTATCCCGGCGGTTTGTTCCCGGGTGAGTTGTTATCCGGATACGAAAAAGAGGGCCTGTAAGGCCTTGCATTGTTGTTAATTTGCCAGGTAATGGGCTATTTTTTCCTCCAGAGCAATCAGCTTTTCAGCGGCTATACCGCTTTCGGCAGTACCGCTTTTTTTTACCAGATCGGTAGCCATTTGCAGGGCTGTCATGGCCAGGAGGTCTTGTTTGTCGTTTACCGCATAGCTGGATTGTAACTCCGCAATGCTGTCGTTGATCTTCTTTGCAGCTTTACGTACGTACTCCTCCTCGTTGCGCGGAATGGTTAAGGGATAAATTCTTCCGCCAATGTTTACTTTTATAGAGAGGTTATCGTTCATCTGCTGCTTTATGGGATCTTTTATTTTACCTGTTTAACAGTGTAATGCATTTGTCAATTTCTCGTACCAGACTGTTGATCTTTGATCGGGTTTCCGAGTTTCCTCCACCCGTTCCGGCCAACGATTCAGCCATCCGGAGCATTTTATTTTCGTGGGTTAAGGCTTCCATTTCCTGCCTTTGTTTTTCCACAAGTTGGTTCAAATCATGCGTTTGATGTAACAAGGTGGCATTTTGATCCTGCATGCGATCACATTTCTCCATGAGGCTCACAACTCTCTCCTCTACCCTGTCTATCAGTGATTTAAGTTCATCCATAGTGGTAATTAAACCCTCCGCAAAAGTCGGCGTCTAAGTTAAGATGGTCAACATGATTTAACAAATTTTTTACACGGTGTGATGTGAAAACTTCTGCTTCGGAGGGGTTGCGGCCATTTAACTCCGGCCCTATTTTTGCAGAGGCAGGTCGGATATCGTATCATCCGTTGTTCTTAAACGCATTGGTCTATGTTATTTCGCTCCTTTTTTCTTTTGTTGTTGATCCGGATCACTTCTTCGGGTTTTTCCTGCGATCGGGATACCGGCTTTGTAGCTTCCGGTGTGGCTGAAAAAGAAAAATACAAAACCTATGATCTGCATCCGCCCATGGCTCCCCCTCTGCTGCTGGCAGGCAGTTTTTGTGAGTTGCGTTCCAACCATTTTCATACGGGTATCGATATTAAAACGGGCGGTGTTACCGGTAAAAAGGTGTATTCGATTGAAAACGGTTATGTGAGTCGTGTAAAGGTGGGGTTGCGAGGGTACGGAAAAGCGGTTTACATTACCCACCCCAATGGTTTTACCTCTGTATATGCCCACCTGAGCCGGTTTGAAGGAGCCCTTGCTCACTATGTGAAAAAAGCCCAGTACAGCCGGCAAAAGCACCAAATAGAGTTGTATCCTGCCAAGGATAAGTTCAGGGTAAAAAAAGGGGAAGTAATTGCCATTTCAGGTAATTCGGGAAGTTCCGTTGCTCCTCACCTCCACTTCGAGATCCGAGAATCGCACAGCGAAAAACCGTTGAATCCTTTGTTGTTCAACTTTGAGATCAGGGACAACATTCCGCCTGTTATTTCAACGGTGCGGGTATATCCGCTATCGAAAGGGGCTTATGTGAACGGAAGACAAGAGGCAAAGTCGTTCGGGTTAACCGGCAACCATGGAAAATATACCTTTAAAGCAACCGATCCTCTGCTGGTGCATGGCGACATCGGGTTTGCCGTTGAAACAACCGATCGGCTGAACGGCACATCGAACAGGTGTGCCATTTATACCATTGCGTTGTTTGCAGACGGCCGGCAAATATTCGGACAAAGGCTGGAAAAAATGGATTTTTCGGTGAACCGCTACCACAATGCCCACACCGATTATGAACAATTTACGTTTTCAAAAAAACATTTCC
>CALLUQ010000090.1 GCA_938010565.1 uncultured Flavobacteriales bacterium | reverse complement strand
GTAAACAAAGAAGGAAATGGAAACCATTCCTGTGTTTCATCTGAAAGCCGGGTTTCGCTTCTGTTTAAATTGGTTATTTTTGCTCCCTTTGAGAAACGTGAAAGATGAAGATCTCATACAATTGGCTAAAAGCGTATATCAACCTGGATATGCCGGTTGAAGAACTGGCAGAATTGCTTACAAACACCGGTTTGGAGGTTGAAGGCGTTGAAAACATAGAAGCCGTTCGGGGCGGTTTGGAAGGGGTGGTGATCGGCGAGGTATGCACCTGTACCGAACACCCCAATGCCAGGAGCCTCAAAATCACAACGGTAAACGTGGGTAATGAAGAACCATTGCAAATTGTTTGCGGTGCACCGAACGTAGCGGCTGGCCAAAAGGTGGTGGTGGCTGTGGTGGGCACCACGCTTTACCCCGATCCCGAAAAAGACGGGCTAAAAATCAAAAAAGCCCGGATACGGGGCGAGTCGTCGGCCGGGATGATCTGTGCGGAAGACGAGTTGGGCTTGGGAACCAACCATAATGGCATTATGGTATTGCCCGATGATGCGGTGGTTGGAAAACCGGCCGGCGAACATTTTGAGTTGGAAAACGATGTGGTTTTTGAAATTGGCCTTACTCCCAACCGAACCGATGCGATGTCGCATGTTGGGGTAGCCAGAGATATCGCCGCAGCCTTGTCGCTCCGGGAAATTTACCCGTATACTCCCCCTTCGGTTGCTGCTTTTAAACCCGACCACAACAACCGCCCTTTTCAGGTAACCGTAGAAGATTCCCGGGCTTGTACGCGATATGCTGGGCTGAGTATCAGTGGCGTGAAAGTGGCTCCATCTCCCGATGGGTTGCAAAAAAAACTGAAAGCCATTGGCCTGGCACCGGTAAACAATGTGGTAGATATAACCAATTTTGTATTGCACGAACTGGGGCAACCCCTGCATGCTTTTGATGGCGATAAAATAGCCCATGATCAGATATGGGTAAAGAAGCTGCCACAAGACACCCCCTTTGTAACCCTCGATGGCGAAAAAAGAAAACTGGATGCCGAAGATCTGATGATCTGCGATGCCAACGGTGGCTTGTGCATAGCGGGTATTTTTGGCGGAGAAGGTTGCGGTGTAAGCAACGAAACCACCACTGTTTTCCTTGAAAGCGCCCGTTTCGATCCGGTGACCGTAAGAAAATCTGCTGCCCGCCATTCGTTGCATACCGATGCCGGGTTTCGCTTTGAACGCGGAGTGGATCCCAATGGTACACTGACGGCATTAAAACGTGCAGCCATGCTGATCAAAGAAATAGCCGGTGGTGAGATCAGCAGCGAGATCAGCGACTACAACCCTCATCCCGCCAAGGATTTCGAAGTAGAATTTAACACAGATCGTTGTGCCATGCTGTTGGGGCATACCCTTCCCACATCCGTACTCAGAAATATCCTGACGGCACTTGAGATCCGGATCGAAGCAGAAAAGGGAGCCAACTGGAAACTCAACGTTCCTCCTTATCGGGTAGATGTGCAACGCGAAGCAGATGTCATCGAAGAAGTATTGCGCATTTATGGATTCAACCGCATCGGATTGCCTGAAAAAACAAGCATCTCGCTCGTAAACAGCACCGGAAAAGACAGCCGGGAAATGCAAAACCGGGTTGCCGAAACCTTGATCGCCAGAGGCTTTTGCGAGATCATTACCAACTCCCTAACCGCTTCCGGCTATGCTTCGATAGCCAATGCCAAACACATAAAAGAGGAAGCACAGGTACGCATTTTGGATCCTTTGAGCAAAGAAATGAACACCATGCGCCAAACCATGCTCTTCGGAGGCCTGGAAGCCATTCGCCACAATATAAACCGCCAACACCCCGATTTGCAGTTGTTTGAGTTTGGCCGTACCTACAACAAGTTTCCGGATGGTTATTCGGAGCAGGACCACCTTGCCATTTTCCTCACCGGTGCACGCGAAACCGAAAGTTGGTTCGCAAAAAAAGGAAGCACCAGTTTTCATCAGTTAAAAGGAGCGGTACAAACGGTATTGCAAAAACTGGGGATTTTTAAAGGTCCGCAAACCGGAGCCGTAAGATCGGAGCTTTTTGCAGATGGCATGGCTTATAAGATCGGGGGCAAAAAAGTAGCAGAACTGGGTTGGGTCAAAGCGTCTATTCTGCACAAGATGGAAATGGATCAGGAGGTGCTGTACGCCGACCTCGCATGGAATACCATCATGGAGCTGTTGCACATGAACAAGGTACGCTACAAGGAAATCTCCAAATTTCCAACCATGCGCCGCGATATTTCTATGATGCTCAGTGAAGAAACTACTTTTGAAGAAGTGGAAAACACAGCCCGAAAATGCGGAAAAAAACTACTCAAAGAGATCGGCCTTTTTGACATTTACAGAGGCCCCAACCTCGAAAAAGGTAAAAAATCTTATGCGGTAAGTTTTACCTTCGAAAACCAACAGAAAACAATGACCGACTCCCAGATCGATGCGGTCATTCAACGTATTCAAACCGAATTGGAACAAAAACTGGGAGCAGCGATACGGTAGCATGAGGAAAGGTTGGAGTTTTTATTTTTGGTGCTGGCAAATGGTGGTGGGCTTTTCGCTCCGTATGTATTGGCGACGCTTAAAAATAACCGGCAAAAAGAAGATCCCGAGAGGAGAACAAGGCATATTGATGGCGAGCAACCACCCCAACACTTTCATGGATCCGATCATCATTACCGTCCTGACGAAGATACAAACCTCTTTTCTGGTGCGCAGCGATGTATTTAAGCCCGGCCTTGCGGATAAATTTCTGCGCTCCATCAACATGCTTCCTATTTATCGGCAAGGCGATAAAGTAGATAACATCAGGAAGAAAAACGATGAGATCTTTGAGATCTGCTACAAAAGGTTGCATCAAAAAAAAGCCATCATCATTTTTACGGAAGGCAGCCATTCCAGCGTTAAAAAGTTACGCTCCATAAAAAAGGGAGTGGGCCGTATCGCTTTTGGTGCGGAAGAAGCTTTCGACTTTAAACTCAACTCCTGCATACAACCGGTGGGGGTAAACTACATCCATGATGTAAACCGCCCCGGTGGTGATGTACTGCTCAAGTTTGGAGAGCCCATTCAATTGCGCGATTATCTGGAACAATACCGTAAACATCCTGCAAAAGCGTTGTTGGCGCTCATCTCGGAAGTTAAAAAAAGACAACGGGAACTGGTCATTCATATTTCAGATAAAACCTACTACCATACCATTCACCGTTTGCTGATTATATGCCGGGAATCGGGGATGGCCCATTTGAACTTATCCGGCAAAAAACGAGGCCTGGAAAATGAGTTCAAAGCACAAAAACGAATGATTGCAGCCGTGGAAGAATGGATCTCCAAACACCCTGAAGAAGCCGTGAAACTGGCTGCGGATGTGGCTGCATTTGATGAGGCAATGGAAAAAACGGGCCTCCGCAACAACGAACTCAATTTAAAGGTACCTTCCGTAGCGGTTTTGGGATGGAGAGGCTTGTTCCTCCTCCTCGGTTTGCCGGTATTTCTTTACGGATACCTGTGCAACATCGTTCCTTTCACCGTTCCTGAAAAAATCGTCAAAAAATTCAAAGACGTTCATTTCCATGACGCTGTTCGAATGTCCGTAGCCACCTTTCTATTTCCTGTTTGGTGGGCCATTGTTGGTATAGCGGGCGGGTTGTTCATAGAACCGGATGTTCCGATTACGCTTTTGTTCGTGGGGTCTTTAATCGTTTCGGCTTACCTGGCATTTTGGTGGAAAAGGAGCTTTCGCCGATGGAATTCGCTCCGCAGGTTGTTTAACCTATCGGCCAAAAACGATGTTGCTTGGGTCATGATGCAGGCATTAAAAAGCCGCATTACAAAAACGATAACCGAAATCCTGTAAGGTTAAATGTTTTTTGTTTGCCTTTCGGTATCAACGGCTGACTTCTCTATCAACTCCCAACCACACCATCAAAGCACGCCCCTCTGGCAACATAAATGGGGTCTTCTCCAAAAGCAGGCAACTTTACGGAAAGGGCTTTTTTAGGCCAGATAGGTTTCGGCTTTTCCCAGAGCAGCAGGTATCCCGCCTGCATTTTTTCCGCCGGCAGTAGCAAAAAAAGGTTGTCCGCCGCCGCCGCCTTTAATTTCTTTGGCGAGTTCACGAACAATGGTTCCGGCATTGAGCCCTTTGGATTTGACCAGGTTGTCGGAGATCATAACGGTTAAAGTGGCTTTGCCCTTACTTTCCGATCCCAGCACCATAAACAGGTTTTCCGTTTTCCCTTTCAGTTGGAACGCCAGATCCTTAATTGCACCTGCATCCAGATCCACCCGTTCGGCCAGGAAGTTGACCCCGTTCACATCTTTCATTTTACCCAGTAACTCCGATTGAAGCCCTTTGGCTTTTTCTCTTACCAAGGTTTCCACTTCTTTCTGCAATTGCTGGTTTTGTTGCAGAAGAGAAATGATGGACTTGCCGAGGTCTTTGGGGTTTTTGAGCAGGTTTCTCACCTCCCGCAATGCATCCAGTTCTTTTTTGATGTAAGCCTCTGCCTTTTCGGAAGTGATGGCCTCTATGCGGCGAATACCCGCTTGTGTAGCGCCTTCGGAAATGATCTTAAACAAACCGATCTGCCCGGTCGATCCTACATGTGTTCCACCACACAATTCAACAGAATCGTTGAAACGGACCACCCGGACCACATCGTTGTATTTTTCTCCGAAAAGGGCCATTGCACCCATTTCAATGGCGTTCCGAAGCGGTACGGAACGCTCTTCCTGCAAGGAAATATTTTTTCGTATCCGTTCGTTCACCAAAGCCTCAACCTTCTCCTTTTCTTTCTCTGTTATTTTGGCAAAGTGCGAAAAATCAAAACGGAGGTGATCGGAGTTAACGAGCGAACCTTTTTGTTCTACATGGGTTCCTAACACTTCGCGTAAAGCCTGGTGCAATAAATGCGTAGCCGTATGGTTGTTGCAGGTGAGGGCTCTCTTTTGCCCTTGTACCACCGCTTTAAAACGTTGGTTCGGAAGGTCCGGTAACCGATCGGCAAAGTGAACCGTAAGGTGGTTTTCCTTTCGAGTGTCGGTAATGTAAACTTTGTTTCCGTTGTCATCTGCAATAAAACCGGTATCGCCTACCTGCCCGCCGCTTTCCGGATAAAACGGCGTAAGGTTAAACACCAGTTGGTATTGTTCTTTTTTCTTTGCGATCACTTTGCGATAGCGGGTGATGTATACATCCGCCTCCAAGTGGTCATAGCCAATAAATTCCTGATGCTCATCGTTCCGGATCGTTATCCAATCTTCCGCATCTACTTTTTGGTCTTCTCTGGCGATTTTCTTTTGGGTTTGTAAATGTTGCTCAAATGTTTTGAGATCTACTTCCAACCCACCTTCACTGGCCATCAACTGCGTTAAATCAATGGGAAAGCCAAAGGTATCGTAAAGGCGGAACGCAAAAGCTCCGTCAATCACCGGTGCATTCAGTTTTGCAACATATTCTTCGTATATGGAAATGCCGATATCAAGCGTTTTATAGAAACTTTCTTCTTCCTGGCGGATCACTTTCCGAACGAGTTCTTCCTGCTCTGTTAATTCCGGAAATACGGTTTTCATTTGTTCGGCCAATACCGGAACCAACCGATAGATAAAAGCTTCGCGGGAGTTGAGGAAACTATAGGCATAGCGTACTGCCCGGCGTAGGATCCGGCGAATGACATAACCCGCACCTGTATTGGCGGGCAACTGGCCATCTGTGATCGAAAAGGAAATGGCCCGGACATGATCGGCAATTACCCGAATGGCAATATCGGACTTCTTATCTGTTGTTGCCGTATAGGGCACCCCTGTGATGTGGGTAACCTTTTGAATGAGTGGCTGAAAAATATCCGAATCGTAATTGGATCTTTTTCCCTGGAGAATCATTGCCAAACGCTCAAAACCCATTCCGGTATCAATGTGTTTTTTTTCCAATGGTACCAACGATCTATTCGCAAGGCGTTGGTATTCCATGAACACCAGGTTCCAGATCTCAATGACTTCCGGATCGTCCTGGTTGACCAATTCGCTCCCCGGTTGTGCTTTCCGTTTCTCATCCGAACGAATGTCTACGTGGATCTCCGAGCAGGGTCCGGCCGGGCCAGCGGCTCCCATTTCCCAAAAATTATCCGACTTGCCACAATAGAGAATACGGTCTTCGGGGATCCATGCTTTCCAAAAATCAAATGCTTCTTCATCCCGCAGTGTGCCATCTTCCGCATCGCCTCCGAAAACCGTAACATACAACCGGTCTTTGTCTATTTTGTAGACCTCCGTAAGCAATTCCCAAGCCCACTCAATGGCTTCTTTTTTGAAATAATCGCCAAACGACCAGTTCCCCAACATCTCAAACATGGTGTGGTGATAGGTATCCACTCCCACTTCTTCGAGATCGTTGTGTTTTCCGCTTACACGAAGGCATTTTTGTGTATCTGCGACACGCAGATCCGTTGGCTTTGTCTCGCCCAGAAAAATAGCTTTGAACGGATTCATACCTGCATTGGTAAACATCAGGGTTGGGTCATTTTTTATCACCAAAGGCGATGAAGGCACAATTGCATGCCCTTTTTCTTCAAAGAATTTCAAAAATGCGGAACGGATGTCATTTGCATTCATAGTCAAAAAGTACTTGCTTATATGCCACAGGAATCCGTTTTGATAAAAAAGATAAAAACGATCCGTAGCGAAACTTGGAACAATCGCAAAGTTAGATTTTTTGATTAAATTGTGGGCCTTTTTACGGTACCTTTAAGAATGGCCAAAACCAGATATAAGTACAATCCGGAAACGCTGAGTTATGAGGTTGTTGAGCCCTCAACCGGCCAAAGGGTCTGGAAAATAATGAGCTATGTAACCGCAGGTCTGGTATTTGCTTTTGTTTCTGTTGTCATTGCCTATATTTTCTTTCCTTCACCCAACGAAAAAAAGCAGGAGCGCCGGCTTGCCGAGCTACAGGGCAATTACAACAAATTGCACAAAAAGATGGCTGAGGTAAACAAGGTACTGGATGATCTGCAGGAGCGCGACGATAACATTTACCGCACCATATTTGAAGCAGAGCCTCTTCCGGAAGGGGTACGAAACGGAGGCATCGGAGGAGTTAACCGTTACCGTGAGATTGAGACACTGGAAGACGGTGTGCTCATTGCCAAAGCGACCAAACGTTTGGACAGTCTTACCAAGCGCATGTACATTCAGTCCGTTTCTTTTGATGAAGTGATCCGAATGGCCCGGGAAAAAGAAAAGTTACTTGCCAGTATTCCGGGCATTCAACCCATTGCCAATAAAGATCTGAAACGCATGGCCTCCGGTTTTGGGCACCGCATCCATCCTGTTTATAAAACATGGAAAATGCATGCCGGAATGGATTTTTCGGCACCTTCCGGCACCGAAATTTATGCCACGGGCGATGGTATTGTAGAAATAGCCAAGCAAAGAGGAAACGGTTATGGACGTTATGTGGTTATCAACCACGGGTATAGCTACAAAACGCTGTATGCCCATTGTAGTAAAATTTTGGTAAAGAAAGGACAAAAGATTAAGCGCGGCCATGTTATTGGTTTGGTTGGAAGTACCGGAACTTCTATCGCTCCTCATCTGCATTATGAAGTGATTAAAAATGGGGTAAAGATCAACCCGATCAATTTCTATTTCAACGACCTCAGCCCGGCTGAATTTGAGCAGATGATCTTGCTCAGCTCTTCTGCCAATCAGTCTTTCGACTGATCGTTTTACTTTTTGGTCGCTTCTGAAAAAAAAGACAAACAACAACTCTTGGCTTGATTGCAGCATAAAAAGAGTGGAAGGATTCGTTATTCTGATCCGTATGGTTTTGAACTGACGGACAGGGCCGAAACTTCTCTTGCTTTGGGATGCAAGGTGAATCACGTTCTCCTTTTCCGGATAAGTTCCGGAGAAAAAGGCAAACGGTGCACGTTTGGTGGCTTGGGTGAATTATTGCGCATTTCCTTCTTTTAACAAAGCTATAATTTCTTCTTTATCAGCCAGCTGTGTGAGTAAAACCTTGTTGAGTTTTTCCAAATGATCTACTTTGGCCTGAAGCACTATCATGTCGGCCGGAACGGTTGCTTCGGGAATATATTTGGCTTGCCCGAGATCCGGACCCGTACGCATCTTCTCTTTCGCTTCATGGGTGTTAAAGTGAACAATATCCCAAATGTTGATTTGAAGAACGGTAGCTATTTCGCACAGTTTCTCCCAAGTAACTTTGGTTTCTCCACGTTCTATTTTTCCATAAGCACTCTGGCTCATACCCAAGGTTTCAGACACGTTTTCCTGCGTTAGATTTTTTAACGCTCTGATGGCTCTGATCTTATTTGTTAAATGACTCATACCATTCAAAATTAGCACCTGAACCCCTAAATTGATAGTGCGGATTTCGCACTAATTCTGATTGAAAGTAGATGAGTTTAGTCAATATTATTCTGAAGGCCCAAATACCGGCTGGAAAAGGCCCGGATACGAAGGGCCAGACCATTGAAATGAAAGGGGTTTAAGAACAAAGCTTTAATCCTCTGCCTTCAGAAAATGGATCGTTTTGGGCTATATCTCCGGCCTGTTGTTCCGACCCGTTATTTAATGGTTACAAATGGCCCATGTACTCTTTCGGAATATGGATCCCGACAGCTGAAGTACCCTCAAAGGCTTCCGGTTTTCGGATATGGATCGTACGCATCATTCGCATACACAATACTCCAAACAGATGTTGAAAGAATGGCAGCAAGCGTTTGATTTATGCTGCGTACCTGAGTATGGCCTTTTTCCAATTTGTCATGTTAGAGCCCTGGCTGATGTCGAAACTTCCTGGCACATAGTTCCCGAGCAAACGCACGGGTGTTTTATCATGTTATCGCGGGCGTCTTTCGTTCAGCCGTTTTAAATTGCGTGACGAAAATTTCAAAAAACATCATTTGATCGTACCAAAAGTGAGGTGGCCCGAGTGCTCTTTTCAGGGCTCAACAGCTTTGTTCGGAGGGAAGGAAGGTTTACCGGATAGAGCGCATAGAGCGGATATAAAAAGACCTTGCCGGCCACAAAACAGTGTGGTCAAAACCGCAGGCCAACCTTACTTGATGTATGAACCTAAGTGTTATTGAAACGAAGGCATAAAACAGGGCTTGCACAAAGCCTAAAAAACAGATCCCCCTTTCCGGGGGGGCGTATTTTTTACGCCCTTTTTACTTTGGATCGGTTTTTACATTGGTTAAACGTTTCTGCATGGCTTTTTCGTTCCGGATCAACTCCTCCTGTGTGGCTTGCAACTCTTCCATATTTTGTCGCATTTCTTCTTCCTGATTTCTCAACTGTTCGGTCAATTCGCGGGAATCGTCCAACAGCTTTCGGGTGTATGCGGCTGTTGTGTGATTGGAGATGGCACTGGCAATGGTTTCTCCAAGTTTTTTAAGAAATTTGATCTTGAACGGTTCAAATCCGCCAAAAGCGGCCATCTCTACCACACCGTATACTTCGTCCCTTACCATAAGCGGAACAATGAGCAAAGCATCTGGCAAAGCATCGCCCAGACCTGAGGTAATGCGAATATAGCCGTCGGGGATCTTGGTGAGGTAAATGGTATCTTTTTCCAGAAATGCTTGCCCTATCAAGCCTTCGCCTTTGCGAATGATCTGTTGAGCATATTTGTGGCGGTCCCAGGCATAAAAGGCCATCAGTTTTAAAACGGGTTCCCGATCAGGAACGGTTTCGGTAAGAAACAACCCGCCTTGATTGGCTCCAAAATAGGTCACAAGTTTAGCGATCAGCTTATTCGAAACAGTGGTAAGGTCATCGTCAAGATCACGTAAAATCCGGCTGATCTCTGCTATGGCTGCGTTCACGAATTTTTCCCGGTTTTCTTTTTCGCGGGCAACAATGAGGTTCTGTTGTATTTTCAGCAAAGCTTTCCCTAAAGCATCGTGCTTTTCGGTTTCATATTGGGCTTCAAGATCGCCTACGGCAATTTCCTGTGCAAAGGCAATGCCTTTTTCCAAAGCTTGCCGTTTCGCCTTATTGACCTGTGCATGCTGCAACAGCCTGATACTATGCTTGCGCAAAACAATACTCCAATACAAACAAGCACCCAAAATGGCCCCCGATATAATGATATGAAGGAAAAACGTTTCCAGGGAAATTTCTTGACCGGCTACCGATCGAACCCCTTCCATGCCTTGTGCCTCCAAAAAGGCAAAGAGCACATAATGAGAAACGACCACTAAAATTACCGGGATCTGCAAGCGGTAATTTTGGTATGCAATAAGCGTAACGGCACTCAGAAAAACCGTAAAATGCATGGGATAGCTGCCATGCAACTGGTATATGCCCAGGACCGACATTACTCCCAAAGCAAAACTCCCGACATACCGGTGCCATCCTTTGTCCGGAAAGATCAATTTGATGACCAGATAGCTGATCACGGATAACCCTCCTGCCAGGAGAGCAACCAACCAAGTGTCGTATTTCCCTGCAAGGATTAATCCAACAAAAAAATAACAGATCAGCAGGAATGTGAGCAGCTTATCGCTCCGGTTGTTGATCCGGTTGAAGTAACGATTGATCTCGCTCTTATCGGGCACCGCATCCTTGTAAGTGCTTGCTGTTTTCACTCTGCTGTGTCGATTCTTATCTCAAGATAGGGATTTCCTCAGGCTCTTCCCAAAACCATCGAAAATTAAACCGCTCCTTCTTTGATTTCCTCTACTACTTCGGGATCAAGCAAAGTTGATACATCGCCCAACTCCGAGGATCCTCCTTCTGCAATTTTTCGCAGCACCCGACGCATGATCTTACCGGATCTTGTTTTGGGCAAGCCCTTCACAAACTGAACTTTATCCGGCTTGGCTATGGGCCCGATAAACGCGTTTACCGTGGCTCTGATCCCGGCGCGAACTTCTTGTTGATCGGCGGGTAAACCGGTACATATTACATATGCATAAATGCCTTGTCCTTTGATTTCGTGTGGGTATCCAACTACAGCCGATTCTACCACCTGGGGGTGTTCATTGATGGCATTTTCAATTTCAGCCGTTCCAAAACGGTGACCGGATACATTGATCACATCGTCTACCCTTCCGGTGATGCGGTAATAGCCCTCTGCATCGCGGCGACAACCATCGCCGGTAAAATAGGCATTATCGAAGGTTTCAAAATAGGTTTTACGGCAGCGTTCATGGTCTCCCCATGTGCTGCGGATCATGGATGGCCATGGAAAGCGGATGCAAAGGTTGCCTTCCACTCCGTTCCCTTTCATCTCATTGCCGTCATGATCGACCAGCATGGGTTGAATACCGGGCAGGGGCAGGGTTGCAAAGCCTGGTTTTAACGGAGTAATGCCTGCCAGAGGCGAAATCATAATTCCACCCGTTTCGGTTTGCCACCAGGTATCTACAATGGGGCACTTTTTTTTCCCTATCTGTTCATGGTACCATTCCCATGCCTCTTCGTTGATGGGTTCTCCTACCGATCCCAAAACCTTTAATGAAGAGAGGTTATGGCGAGCAACAAAGTCCGGGCTTTTCGCCTGAAGCGCCCGGATGGCAGTAGGAGCAGTATAAAACAGGTTGACCTGGTGCTTGTCCGTCACTTCCCAGAAACGACCTGCATCAGGGTAAGTAGGAATTCCTTCGAACATAAGGGTGGTAGCTCCTGCCAGCAGCGGGCCATAAACAATATAGGTGTGCCCCGTAATCCAACCTATATCGGCAGTGCACCAATAAATATCACCCTCGTTGTATTGAAAAACGTTTCGGAAACTGTATTCCGCATAAACCATGTATCCTCCTGTGGTGTGCATCACTCCTTTGGGTTTCCCGGTAGAACCTGAGGTATAAAGCACAAAGAGGTTGTCTTCTGCATCCATGGTTTCCGCTGCATATATGGCCGGTACTCCTTCCAGTGCATCGTGCCACCAAGTATCCCGGCCTGCCACCATATCAACAGCAGATCCGGTTCTTTTAAGTACCCATACGTTCAATACACCCGGGCAATCTGTTAACGCTTCATCTACAATGCTTTTCAGGTCGATGGTTTTTGGCCCCCGGTATGCTCCGTCAGCAGTTAACACCATGCTGGCATCTGCATCGTTTATTCGATCTGCCAGAGCGCGGGAAGAAAAGCCTGCAAATACGACAGAGTGAATGGCTCCGATCCGGGCGCAAGCCAAAACCGCTATTGCCAATTCCGGCACCATCGGCATATACAAACAAACCCGGTCGCCTTTTGCAATTCCTTGTGATTTCAATGCATTTGAAAGGCGGCAAACTTCAGTGTGCAATTGATTGTAAGTCAGTTGGATCGCCTCACCTCCGGGATGATTGGGTTCCCATAAAATGGCCACCTGATCGCCCTTGGTTTCCAAATGTCGGTCGAGGCAGTTTTCGGTAATATTGAGCCGGCCACCGGCAAACCATTTGATATCCGGGTCCCTGAAATTCCATTCCAATACACGGTCCCATTTTTTTTGCCATTTAAAAGTGGCAGCGATTTCTGCCCAAAAGTTTTCCGGCTGCTCCACACTTTTCCGATAAACCTCGTGGTATTCTTCCAGGGTGTTTATTTTTTGTATCATGAACTTGAAATTTTGAGTCGGAGGATTTAAAAAATGCAAAATAAAAATAATCGGGAAAGAAAGCACATGGGGTGGTGCGGGATACTGCTATAAACTTCCCCAAAACATCGATCAAGGTTAGGTTTATACGTTAATGCTTGGGGGTTGAAATGCAGATCTGCCCATTATTGCAGGCAATTTACCCTGCAAAGGGGATGTGTTCCGACATTCGCCCTGAGGGATAAAAGTAAGGAGGAAAACCATCTGCGTTTTTCTGAAAAAAGACACCATAAAATGGTGTCCGTCAGCCTAACCCGGACAAACCGGAACCGAACCGGTTGATGGGGCTTTTGCACGATGCTTCAGGGTATATAAAAATCCCGCCTCCTTCTTTGGCGACGGGATTTTTATGATATATATGTTATATAAATGTTTTAACGGATGATGGTCATTTCATCCAATAAATGGGTGGCTTCGGCGTATTTGTCGATGATGAACAATA
>CALLUQ010000089.1 GCA_938010565.1 uncultured Flavobacteriales bacterium | reverse complement strand
CCGCAGCCACAGATGAGCCCGCAGCCACAGATGAGCCCGCAACCATAGATGAGCCCGCAACCATAGATGAGCCCGCAGCCACAGATGAGCCCGCAACCACAGATGAGCCCGCAACCATAGATGAGCCCGCAGCCACAGATGAGCCCGCAACCACAGATGAGCCCGCAGCCACAGATGAGCCCGCAGCCACAGATGAGCCCGCAGCCACAGATGAGCCCGCAACCACAAAAGAAGCAACACCCGAAACAGCATTTGCGGCAGCAATACCTGAGCAAAAACAGGCCGAAACTGCAACTCCTGAAACAGCAGTACCTGTACCCTCAGATCGGCATGTTGAACTCAGAAATGCGGTTGAGGCTGCTTTAACCCTTTTTCAAGAAAAGCGTTCCGCTATACAAAAAACGCGGAAGGTACATGAGAAAACCAACCTTTCTACCAAAGAACAATTGCTCAAAGAACTGAGCGACCTTATCCGGAGCGAAGAAAACATCGGCCGTGCTTATCAGCACATCCGGACCATCCATGATCGTTGGAAAGAAACAGGGCCCGTAAGCCGCGACAAAGCACACGATGTATCGATGCGGTACAGCAAGCTCAATGAACAATTTTATTATAACATCAACATATACAAGGAGCTGAGAGAGCACGATTTAAAGCGCAATCTCGATATGAAAAATGAAATTATTAAGCAACTGGAGGAGTACGAAAAAATTTCATCCATACGCGAACTTGATTCCAAATTGCGTAAGTTGCAGGAAGAGTGGGATGCAATTGGTCCTACATTCCAAGATCAGTGGGCAGACATTAAAAATGCGTATTGGAACAAAGTGCGTACTTTTTACAAGAAAATCCGTGATTTTTACAACCAAAGAAAAGAGGAACAAGAGAAAAACCTTCAACTGAAAAGGAACCTCATCGACAAGGTAAAGGCAGAAGCGGAAGTGTTTCCAACCGACCTGAAAGCCTGGGATGTAAAAACCAAAGCAATTGTTACCATTCAGAAAGAATGGAAAGAAGTTGGTTTTACCCACCGGAAAGAAGGCGACAAGGTGTGGAAAGAGTTCCGGGGCATCTGCGATGTGTTTTTTAATGCCAAAAAAGCTTTTTTTGAGGAGCGAAAAGATGAATTTAACGACAAACGGGAACTTAAAAATGCTTTGGTTGAAAAGGCCGAGGCATTAAAAAAGTCGGAGGATTGGGAGGAAACCACGCATCAGCTGATCAATCTTCAGAAACAATGGAAAAAAGTGGGCTTTGCCGGACCGCGGAATGAACATAAGTTGTGGAAAAGGTTTCGGGGAGCTTGCGATCATTTTTTTGAACGAAAACAAGGAGTGCAGCATGAAAAAGAAAAAGCACTTGTAGTTAATCTGGAGAAAAAAGAAGCTTTCCTAAAAAAACTGGAAACCTTTAAACCATCCGATGATGCCATGAAAGCAGTGGGAGAGTTACAGGACTTTTCGGCACAGTTTGAAGCACTGGGGAATGTTCCTGCAAAGGATGCCGATCGCATTTACAAAATGTTCAGGCAGTCCATGCAGCATTTTTATGAAGGCCTTGATCTGGCCACAGAAGACCGTGAGCGCATCCGTTTCAAATCAAGACTAGAGCAAATCAGATCGGCACCCAACTCCGAAACCCTGTTCGACAAAGAACGAAGTAAGCTCTGGCGTTCCATTAAAGATATCGATAATGAGATCCGCCAGTATGAGAACAACCTCGGCTTCTTTGGAAGCTCTAAAAATGCAGGGAAACTCATTCGGGAAGTGCAGAATAAAATCGACACCAATAAGGCAAAAAGAGACCGATTAAAAGCTTTAATTGATCTCATTCCTTAATTTTTCGGGATCACGCAATGGTTTAGATAAGAAGCAGACATTTGGAATCACGCAAGCCGCTTTCAATTCGGGAAACATCAATTTTTTCCCTGCTTTCCGATAGGTTTTTCTGGTGTGCATTCGCTTCCTTTTTTACTTCTTTGTGATGGAATGCTGGTAGACGGAATGGCTTTCGGTTTTGATGTATCCACACCTCAAGCCGATCTGGCAACGATCAAGGTGTACTTGCCGGAGATCCAATTGCAAATCGGTTATCGTTCGGAGCGAGATCGGAAATGATAGCAAATGTCTGCTTACAGACATTCGTGAAGGACAAAATAAATGTACTTTAAACGGGCACTCGTCTGAATCTTTAATATTTACCGTATGGGTGAAGGAACAAAAATATGGTACCTCGAAAACTTCAATATTTTTAAAGAGATGTCGATGGCAACCATGAAAGACGTTGCTGAGAAAACGACAATGCAAACAGCCAACAAAGACCAGTATATCTATTTTCCCGATGAGCCCTCCAATTCCGTTTACTTTTTAAAAGAAGGCAGAATTAAGCTGGGAAGCTACTCGAAAAATGGAAAAGAGTTGATAAAAACGATCCTTAATAAAGGAGAACTTTTTGGGGAATTGGCCATAACCGGCGAAACCAGTCGTCGGGATTTTGCACAAGCCCTAGACAATAACACCCTTGTTTGTGCGATGAATAAAGAGGAAATGATCGGGATGATGGCTATGAACCCCAAAATGGCCATGAGCATCACCAAATTAATTGGCTTGCGCTTACAAAAAACAGAACGGCGTTTAAACGATCTGCTTTTTAAAGATGCACGCGAAAGAGTGGTCGATCTTATCAAAGAACTAGCAAAAGAATATGGAAGGGATGTCGGACATGAAATATTGGTTAAACACAACCTGACCCACAAAGATATGGCCAATTTAACCGCCACATCGCGGCAAACGGTTACATCTATTATTAATGAATTAAAGGAAAAAGGCCTGATTTATACGGAACGTAAAAAGATGCTCATTCGCAATTTGGGAAAGTTGATGTAACCTTAGTACGTATTGTTTAAAGAAGGAGTTGAAAGATGATGAAGGATCGCTATCGGATTTATATCAGCGACCATTGTTCCGACTGCGATAAGTTGGTGCGCTACGTTGAAGAAAAAGGCTTCGAAGTAGAGGTACTTAATATTGACAGATGCGATAAAATGGCTGATATTAAAATTTATATCATCCCGGCACTGATGGCAGGTGAAAAATTACTTGCCTATGGCGAAAACGATATTATTCGAATATTGGAAAGGGCCTGACGGATCGTTTTTTATTACACGATGAATAAAGAATAAATCAGTCTTTGTTCTGCTGATCAGCGAAGGGAGTTGCTCACCCTTTCTCGTTTACAAAAGATGTTGCTCACCCTTTCTCGTTCACAAAAGATAGAACATCGTTATCATGTCAGGGCAAAGATCATCCTGATGTTTGATGATGGCAAGACCTATGATGAAATTCCGCAAGCACTTGATGTGAGTCGTCGTATTGTAGGAAAAAGAACAAGAAAGAAAACCGGCAGACGTAAAACGCACCTGTTTTTGTTCATAATTAGACGGGCTTCCTTAAAAAAGAAAAGAAGGAGGAGTTATTTTTGACCGTACATTGAACCATTCTTCATTTCACGTGTAAAATGAAGGCCGGAATAAACCATGCCCGCCATGTCGGAAAAACTCGAAAAATACACCCGCCGGACCGCTCGTAATACTTACATCGGTACAGTCGTCAGTTTATCGTTGGTATTGTTCATCCTTGGCCTGCTGGGGTGCATTCTTCTAAGTGCGGATGGGTTGGCCGACAGAATATTGCGGAACGTACGTATTGACATATACATGGCCGATAACCTCAAAAAGATCGACATCAATCAGTTCAAGAAAAAACTGGATGCAGAGCCTTTTGTTTTTCGCACGAAAAAAATTGGCCCTGATAGTGCTGCTGCAGAATTTCAACGTGAACTGGGTGAAAACTTTGTGGCATTCATCGGGCGCAATCCGCTCATGTATAAAATTGAGGTGCAGCTTTTGCCCGGTTATGCCCACCCCGACAGTGTGGAAAAAGTAGTACAAGCCGATATTTTCACATTAAAAGAACATCAGGATTTGATCGATGAGGTGCGTTACAACAAAACGTTACTGACCACGCTTAACGAAAACATCAAAACCGTTTCACTGGTACTGATGGTTTTTTCGGGTTTGCTTTTTCTGGTGGCGATGGTACTGATCAACAACACGATCCGTCTTACCATATACTCCAGGCGGTTTCTCATCAAAACCATGCAGTTGGTAGGCGCTACCCAGGGTTTCATCCGGCGTCCTTTTATCTGGCGCGGAGTTTTGCAGGGGTTTTATAGTGCACTCATTGCAAGTGCCTTGCTGACCGCATTGCTTTATACCGTTGGCATCTGGGAACCGATGTTGGTGAAAGCCCTTACCCTCACACGCCTCATTCTGCTTTTTGGCATGGTGGCTTTGAGTGGTTTATTGATTACCTGGGCTTCTACTTTATGGAGTGTCCGGAAGTACCTCCGGTTAAAATCGGATGATTTGTATTAAATTCGCGCATCATGAAAATAAACGAAAACAAAAAAAAGCAGTTCCCACTCACCAAACAGAACTACATCTTGTTAATAGCCGGATTTGTAGTTGTACTCATTGGCTTCTTGTTGATGTCGGGTGGCGGAAGTAACAACCCCGATGTTTTTACGGGAGAAGAACTTTTCAGTTTCCGTCGCATTACCCTGGCTCCATTTGTAGTGCTTCTGGGTTTTGTTGTGGTGTTGTACGGCATTATGAAAAAATCTGAAACCGACCAATAACAGATGGATCTGCTGGTTTCCATCATTCTGGGCATTGTTCAGGGGCTTACCGAATTTCTTCCCGTAAGCAGCAGCGGTCATCTTGAGTTGGCCAAAGCCATTGCCGGTGCAGATAATGTGCCCAAAGAAAGCATGCTGTTTACCGTGGTGTTGCACTTTGCTACTGCCTTGAGTACACTCGTCATTTTCAGGAAAGAAGTAGCAAAAATTTTCAAAGGGCTCTTACAGTTTGAATGGAATGCGGAGAGCAAATTTTCGGTGAACATCATTTTGTCCATGATCCCTGCCGGTATAGTGGGATGGTTTTGGGAAGATCGGATCGAAATGCTTTTTGAAGGCCAGATCTTACTCGTAGGAGCGATGTTGTTGATTACCGGTGTGCTTCTTTTTTTTGCCGACCGATCTAAAAAAACCAATGCGGAAATCGGCTTTTTACAGGCCATTGTTATAGGCATTTCCCAAGCCATTGCTATCCTTCCGGGGATTTCACGCTCGGGTGCTACCATTTCTACTACGGTTTTGCTTGGCATCGACAAAGAAAAAGCAGCCCGCTTTTCTTTCCTTATGGTGGTACCCTTGATCTTAGGCAAAATGGCCAAAGATATGCTGAGTGGAAAAATCGATTTCAACGGCGATGAGATCGTTCCGCTTGCGGCAGGGTTTGTGGCTGCATTTGTAACGGGCTTGCTTGCTTGCACCTGGATGATTGCACTGGTTAAAAAGAGCCAACTTCGTTATTTCTCCATTTACTGTTTTATGGTAGGCATTGGTGCTATGATCTGGCAGGCCATTGCCTAAATTTCTTTTCTGATATGAATCTCCAAAGCCTCCGGCAACATTATCTGGATGGTCGGTTATTGTTGATCGACAAACCCGTAGGTTGGACCTCTTTTGATGTGGTTAAAAAAATACGCCTCAGCCTTAAGATCAACCTGGGCATTAAAAAGATCAAAGTAGGCCATGCGGGTACGCTGGACCCTCTGGCTACGGGATTGCTCATTGTTTGTATTGGGAAATCCACTAAAAAAATTGAAACGTATCAGGCGCAGGAAAAAACATATACCGGTACCCTTACGCTCGGTGCCACCACCCCCAGTTGCGATCTGGAGACCGAAATCGATAAAACCTGGCCATTCGAAGAAATTACCGAAGCGGAAATACGAGAGGCTGCCCAATCGTTTTCCGGAACCATTCTCCAGCGCCCACCGGCTTTTTCGGCTTTAAAAGTAGATGGAGAAAGAGCCTATAAAGCTGCACGAAGAGGCGAAGAAGTGAAAGTTCCCGAGCGGGAAGTACACATCGAAACGTTTGATCTGACCCGTGTGGAATTGCCAGAGGTAGATTTTAGGATTGTTTGCAGCAAAGGCACTTACATTCGTACCATAGCTTACGATCTTGGCCGGAAACTAAACAACGGCGCCCACCTGAGCCTTCTCAGGCGAACAGCCATCGGCGATTTTGAGGTGGATAACGCCCTTGAACCGAATGCCTGGGTAGCACAATTACAGGCTCAACGCAAGACTGTTGGTAATGAAACGCTGTAGGTTTCATTTAAAATTCCTATTTTTGCCGCCCCAAGAAGCGATAGTCCTATGAAACTTTCACAGTTCAAATTTCAACTTCCCCCCCATCTGTTAGCCGAACACCCGAGCCAAAACCGTGACGAGTCGCGTTTGATGGTATTGAACCGCAAAGATCAAAGCATCGAGCACAAGGCTTTTAAGGAGGTTCTTGATTACTTTGATGATGGCGATGTAATGGTTATGAACAATACCAAGGTTTTTCCGGCCCGCTTATTCGGCAACAAGGAAAAAACAGGCGCCAAGATAGAAGTATTCCTGTTGCGTGAGCTGAACCGCGAATCGCTCCTTTGGGATGTATTGGTGGATCCGGCACGTAAGATCCGCATCGGAAATAAACTGTATTTCGGCGAAGATGATGCCCTGGTTGCAGAAGTCATTGACAATACCACTTCACGCGGACGTACCCTTCGTTTTCTTTTCGATGGTCCTTATGAAGAGTTCAAAGCAACGGTGATGAAATTGGGCCAGACGCCCCTTCCTAAGTACATCAAACGTGAAGTTGAGCCGGAAGATGCCGAACGCTATCAAACCATTTATGCAAAACATGAAGGCGCTGTTGCTGCTCCTACTGCCGGATTGCATTTCAGCCGCCAGCTCATGAAGCGCCTGGAGCTCAAGGGCATTAACTTTGCCGAAGTAACCCTTCATGTTGGATTGGGAACTTTTCGCCCGGTGGAGGTGGAAGACCTCACCAAACATAAAATGGACTCCGAGCAAACGCATATCACCCAGGAAGCCTGCGATAAGGTAAACAAAGCCAAAGATGCAAAGCGTAAAGTTTGTGCCATTGGCACCACTTCCATGCGGGCCATCGAATCCTCTGTTTCTACGAATAATCGCCTCAAACCTTTTGAAGGTTGGACCAATCGTTTCATCTTCCCTCCTTATGAGTTTAGCATTGCAGATAGCATGATCACCAATTTCCATACGCCGGAATCTACCTTGTTGATGATGGTAGCCGCATTTGGCGATTACGATTTTATAATGGAGGCATACCAACAAGCCATTAAAGAAGAATACCGCTTTTTCTCTTATGGAGATGCCATGTTGATCCTCTGAGGTTTCCGGTAACGGGCTTTTCCAAATTTTCCTGAAAAAACGAACCGGGTGTTTCTCCGGCCGAAGATCCGGCAAGGCTTCCTTTTGCTTATATTGCCCTTCATGGAATCGCAAAATCACGTTCTTATTGTTGCCGGAGGTAGCGGTAAACGCATGGGAACGAAAGTGCCCAAGCAATTTTTAGAAATAGCCGGAAAGCCTGTTCTGCAACATACGATGGAAGTGTTTTTACGGTTTGATCCTCACATCAACATCATTTTGGTTTTGCCTTCCGGTCAGGCCGATAAATGGAAACAATTGTGCCGTGCGAATGCTTTTAAACCTTGCCACCTGGTCGTAAATGGTGGGTTGGAGCGTTATCATTCCGTTCAAAACGGGCTGGCCAGATTGGCTGGTCAGAAAGGCGTGGTAGGCATACACGACGGCGTCAGGCCACTGGTGAGCCTGACTACCATTGCCCGGTGCTTCGAAACAGCTCGCCGGCAACGATCGGCAATCCCGGTTTTGCCTGTTATCGAATCTTTGCGGCAATTAGAAGCCAGCAACAGCCGATCGGTACCCCGAAAAAATTATGTTCGGGTGCAAACCCCACAGTGTTTCGACCTGCCCACCTTACAACAAGCGTATCACAACCCATTATTTTCCGACCATTTTACCGACGATGCCAGTGTTTGGGAAACAGCCGGGCATCCCATTCACCTGGTAGAGGGCAATACGGAAAACATCAAAATTACCTCGCCATCCGACCTAAAACTGGCTGAATTACTATTGCCTTAGTACCACTTCTTTCCGGTTATTATTTTCCGCCCCACTGGTTTTCTTTAATTTTACGGTATGTTATCAGAAAAAACAGACATCCGCCAACTTGACCTGGAAGCCCTGAAAGTTTGGTTTACTAAAAATGACGAAAAGGCATTTCGGGCCAAACAGGTGTATGAATGGTTATGGAAGAAAAATGCCCGGAATTTTGATGACATGACTAACATCAGCAAACCGTTGCGCGACCGGTTGATGCAGGAATTTGTGATTCGCGGAGTGGAAGTGGACGACGAACAAAAAAGCAGAGACGGAACCATCAAGTCTGCTTTTCGTTTGCATGATGCACATGTGGTAGAAGGCGTGTTGATCCCGAGTAGCAGCCGGATGACGGCCTGCATTTCCAGCCAGGTAGGATGTAGCTTAAGTTGTAAGTTTTGTGCTACCGGCCGGCTCAAACGATTGCGCAATCTGAATGCAGATGAGATCTACGATCAGGTGGTTAACCTTCGCGATCAGGCCCATAAACACTACGACCAAAACCTTACCAACATTGTATACATGGGCATGGGCGAGCCTTTGCTCAATTACCGAAATGTATTGAGGTCTGTTGAAAAGATCACTTCCGGTGACGGATTGGGAATGGCTCCCAAGCGCATCACGGTTTCTACCGCTGGCATTGCCCGGCTAATTTACAAACTCGGCGACGATGAGGTCCGTTTCAACCTGGCACTTTCGCTGCATGCTGCCAACGATACAAAACGGAACCACATTATGCCCATCAACCAACAAAACACGTTGGATGCATTGGCAGATGCGTTAAAATATTTTTACGCAAAAACAGGAACACGTGTCACTTACGAATACATCATTTTCAAAGATTTTAACGATACGCTGCAAGATGCCCGGGAACTGGCAGAGTTTTGCAGGCATATACCGTGCAAGATCAACATCATTGAGTATAATCCTATTGATGACGGTGAATTTCAGCAAGCCGATCCCGATAAGGTAGAGGCATTTGCTGCGTTTCTTGAAAATCTTAATCTGATCGTAAACGTTAGAAGAAGCAGAGGGAAAGACATTGATGCTGCTTGCGGGCAGTTGGCCAATAAAAACAAAGCAGTAGGTTCTCCGCATTTTAAATAAATCTGGCTTAATTTTTGAGCTTGTTGCTCCGTCGAAATACCATCGGTTTTACATTTCTCTTGGAATTTATGCATAAGCCCTCTTATCTGCTGTTTTTTTTTATTCTGGTTGTTATTGGCCCAAGTTCTACGCTTTACGGGCAAAGTGTTCGGTGGGGCAGCCCTGTTGAACCGAAAAAAAACATGCGCATTGTAAAATGGGTTGGCGAAACGGCCAGCGGTGCTTATTATCTTTACAGAGGGCAGTCCGAGGGCCAGTATTCTTCCGGCCATTATCGCATTGAAAAATATACCCCCCATCTGGATTTTGAATTTTCGGAAGAATTGGAACTGCCCAGATCCGATAACGTTCCCCACTTGTTTCAAAAAACATTTCTTTGGCAGGACAGCCTTTGGATGGTGACCACCGCTTACAACAAAAAAAACAAACAACGAACTGCTTTTTTAACACCCATAAGCCCTGATGGAAAGTTGGCATCCGTTCCGCTGGAAGTGGATCGCATCAGCGAAAATCAAATTCGTAATACCGGTAGTTTTGAGTTTCGTTTGTCCGAAAACAAACAACGTTTATTAATTTTTCACAAGATGCCTTACCAACGCGATAAGGATGAAGTGCTTTTTTTCAAAGCTTTGAACCCGGATCGTAGCGTATATTGGGAACGCATTCTTAACCTGCCTTACAAAAGGCGCGATTTTAAAATGCTGGAATACCGGCTCGATGCCAATGGTCATTTGTTCATTCTGGGCAAAATTACCAATCAGGAAATGCGATGGGCTCCTGGCAAACCCAACTATTACTACACCCTGTTGCACCTCGATCCCCAACGGAAAGATCTGCAACAATACGAGATCAATCTCGGCAACAAATCCATTACAGATGCAGTGTTGCGGTTCGAAGAGAACGGACAGGTGCTGGTAACCGGGTTGTATTCCAAAAAAGCAGCCCGGCCGGGCGATGCCGGTGGTTATTTTTACGTACAAATTGATCCTGCAAAAGGTATCCTGACGGGCAAAGGAAAAAGATCGCTGCCCAACCTCCTGATGCGGTCTGTGATCGGCGATAAACAAGTGGAAAAAGGCAATGAGCCTTCTCATTTTAAAATTCACAGTTGCTTTCCGGTTCCTGAAGGTGGGTTTGTGCTGCTGTCGGAACGCCAATATATGATCCCGGTTTGTTATACCGACCAGCGTACAGGCTTTGAAACCTGCAACGATAATTTTTACTATGCCGATATTCTGGCCATTATGGTAGATAAAAAGGGAGAGATGAAATGGGCCAAACATATAAAGAAGGAGCAACTGTCGGTGAATGATGACGGTTATTATTCTTCTTTCGTTTCTTGTTATGCGAATGGGAGCGTGCATTGCATATACAACGATAATGCGTTTAATCTGGGGCTGAAGGGAAAAGAAAAACACCGCCCTATGAACAATGCGCGGAAAGCAATTGTGGTTCGGACCACCATTGATGCAAACGGTGAGATCAATTCCGAAAAGCTATTTGATGCACCGGATCCGAATTTTATTTTTCGTCCGAAGATCAACCATTACATTCATCCCGGCAAGGTATTGGTTTACGGAGTGCAAAAGCGCGGTTTCCGCATTGGAATAATTGGGGAGTAGAACGAATAGAACTTCTCTCTGTCCTCTTTCGAAGCATTATAATTATTTTACTTTCTGTTGGTTAATATTTGAAGTCGCATTCGATTTTGATACACTTCAGGTTGGGGTTGGGTACAATGTTTTAATGTTTACCTTTACTGCTGTTATCACCATGATGACTGTAAAGGAAATAAAGGCTCCGATCTCCTCGGAGATGAAGGAATTCGAAATTCGATTCCGCGATTCTATGAAGAGTCAAGCTCCGTTGCTGAATAAAATCACCCATTACATCATAAAACGAAAAGGAAAACAAATGCGGCCTATGTTCGTTTTTCTTACGGCCAAAATGGGAGGCAATGTGTGCGAGGCCAGTTATACGGCTGCTTCGCTTATTGAGTTGCTACATACTGCTACTCTGGTACACGATGATGTGGTGGATGATGCTGCGAAACGACGTGGGTTTTTCTCCATCAACGCATTGTGGAAGAATAAGATTGCTGTTTTGGTGGGCGATTATTTGCTGGCGAAAGGTTTGCTGCTTTCGGTAGATAACAATGCATTCCGGCAACTGCGTTTGGTTTCGGATGCGGTACGCGAAATGAGCGAAGGAGAACTTTTGCAGATCGAAAAAACCCGTAAACTCAATATTACGGAGGAAATCTATTTTGAGATCATTCGCCAAAAAACGGCTTCGCTAATTGCCGCTTGTTGTGCTTGCGGAGCTACCTCTGCCGGCCTCCCCGAAGAGCAGGTTCAGGCCCTTTATCGTTTTGGAGAGAAGGTGGGGATTGCTTTTCAGATCAAAGATGATATTTTTGATTATGGCGATGGAAAAGATATTGGCAAACCTACCGGCATTGATATCAAGGAAAAAAAGATGACCTTGCCTTTGATCCATACCCTCAATAAAGCAGAAAAAAGCGAACGCCGGCGCATCATCAAGATCATAAAAAACCACAACGAAGAAAAAGCTTATGTAAAAAAAGTAATCGATTTTGTGATGAGTAACGGAGGGGTGGATTATGCTGTAAAACGTATGCTGGAATACCGACAGGAAGCCTTGGATATTCTTCATACTTTCGACAACAATGATGCCCGGCGGGCTTTGGAAGGGTTGGTGATGTATACAACAGAAAGAAAACGCTGATGTTACGGTTCGTTTTAACATCTGTGCTGGCCATTTTTATGCTGACTGCCTGCACCAAAACGGTAGAAGAAGTACAAAATACTTGGGAAGACGGATCTCCGAAAGAAGTATTTATCTATGAGGTCAAAGAGGGGCAAAAGTACAAAGTTGGTTACCGGAACCATCATGCCAATGGGCAGGTCTATGTGGAAGGATACTTCAAAAATAACCGGCGAACGGGTACATGGACCGCTTATTTTGAAAACGGCATGAAACAAAGCGAGAACCAATACAAAAAAGGCTATAACCATGGCGCAAGCAAAGTCTGGTTTCCAAACGGTAAAATTCGTTACCAGGGTTCGTATACCAACAATGTAAAAACGGGTGAGTGGCAATATTATAAGGAAGACGGCAGCATCGCTACTACGGTAGATTACTAAACCGGAAAGTCCATTTTTTCGCTGATATTCAACACCTTCCTAGTGTTAAGTCAGGTGTACTGCGTCGTATAAGTTGCCGATATTTTTGTTCCGGACAATGCAAAAAATAGGGGCCTAGTGTAGCTAAGGGATTCTTTTTCAAAAAAGCCCGGGATAAAAAGATCAAAACTTGGTGCGGCTAAAGTAGGCTTGACTTAACACTAGCGGCAGAACATGTCAACAAACGACCATAAACACATTGCTCTCTGGAAAAGGAAGCTTCAGGAAATTATTTTTGAAGCCGATACTTTTGCAGGAAAAGCTTTCGATATAGGATTGTGGGTGGCCATTTTGGTGAGTGTGGTGGTGGTAATGATCGACAGCGTTGATTCCATTTCCGGTAATCCCCGGTATGCTTTCTGGCTTGATGGCATTGAATGGTTCGTAACATTCCTGTTCACCATTGAATATGTTGCTCGCATTATCGTGCTGGGGAAACCGATAAAGTACGTACTCAGTTTTTTCGGGATCATCGACCTGTTGTCCATTTTGCCTTCTTACATCGGGCTTTTTATTACAGGTACCGAATATCTTATGGTAATCCGCACCTTGCGCCTGCTGCGTATTTTCAGAGTGCTGAAACTGGCACGCTACCTTAGTGAGGCCCAGGTTTTAATAAAAGCCTTGAGGGCAAGCAGAGCAAAAATCCTGGTTTTTGTCGGATTTATATTGGTCGCCGTTTGCATTCTGGGAACGGTCATATACATCATCGAGGCTCCTTACAACGAAGCCTTTACCAGTGTTCCCCGGAGCATTTACTGGGCTATTGTTACCCTTACCACAGTAGGATATGGAGACCTTGCTCCATCTACACCTTTGGGCCAGGCTGTTGCTGCTGTTATCATGATCTTGGGGTATGGAGTGATTGCCGTTCCAACCGGAATAGTAGGAATAGAAATGACTCGTGAAACAAAAGAAGAAGACATTTCGACACAATCGTGTCCGAGTTGTGCAGCAAACGGACACGATCCGGATGCAATACATTGCAAATATTGCGGAGCGGAATTAAACCCCGAAACCTGATGCTGTTTTGGTTTTATCGGGAAAGGTTTGAAGAACTGCCCGTAGTACGTAACCTACGTTTTTTCAGATCAAGCCTGAAAAAAGCCACGAAGCGGGAACCAAGCGCTCCGACGTATCCTTCCAGATTTAATAGATCTGAAGGCCAAATTCAATTTTAGAACGATAGGGACAGTGCCTAGTCAAAACCATATCCCACTACACTTCAGCCGGATACGGCTTTACACCAACGAAATCAGGCGGATTTTTCCTTCGGGTTTTTATTTTCTTCTTCCGAAGAAGTGACAGGTGTAGCCGCCCGAACTGATTTCAGGCTTTCCTGACCGATATCCGAAGTTTGCTCTTTATCGTCGTTTTTGCCAAAAAAGGTGCGTTGCCGGAAAATAACCATGCCAACACCTACTGAAATAGCAGAATCAGCAAGGTTAAAGATGGGGCTAAAAACCTCACTGCCGCCCAGCCAGGGGGTCCATTCCGGCCAACGGATCGTAAAATGGAACATATCTACCACTTTTCCGAACAGGAATCCTCCCAAAGGCTGCTGAACGGCATATCCGTTTCCGAAGCCTGTCCACTCGGCAACGGTATCGGTAAAACGGGAGCTTTCGCTGAAAACCATGCCGAAAAAAGCACTGTCGATAATGTTGCCGATGGCCCCTGCAAAAATAAGGGCAGTAGCGGTAATGAACCCTTTGTGTGCTTTTTCCCGGATCAGCTTGCGCAGGTACCATGCAATGGCAAACACGGCAATGATCCGGAATAAACTCAATGTCAGTTTTCCCCAGTCTCCACCGTATTTCAGGCCAAAAGCCATGCCTTCGTTTTCTACGAAGTAGATCTCCATAAAATCGCCCAAAAGCGGAAACCGTTCACCGATGGCCATATGGGTTTTTACCCAGAGTTTTATAACCTGATCGGCAATTAAAACAGAAAGGACTACAATGAGTACGCGTCTCAAAGAAATCAAAAATTGAAGATGTCGCAATAAAACTTATTGGTTTTGTTTGGCTTCGATGCTTAAGGTAGCGTGAGGAACCAAACGAAGGCGTTGCTTGGAGATCAGCTTTCCGGTTACCCGACAAATGCCATAGGTTTTGTTCTCAATACGGATCAGCGCATGTCTGAGGTTGCGGATAAACTTTTCCTGGCGGGCAGCCAATTGTGCGGTTTCTTCGCGCGAAAGGGTTTCCGAACCGTCTTCCATCATTTTAAAAGTAGGGGAGGTATCGTCGGTACCGTGATCATCGCTATGCGAAAGCGACCCTTTGAGCAATTCAAGGTCTAAATGCGCTTCTTTCAATTTATTCTCGATCAGCTTTTTAAACTCTTGCAGGTCGCTGTCGGAGTATCTTGTTGATTCAGTTGTTGTCATTTTGATTTTAGGGTTATCAGATTTTTGCTATGGAGATAATGGTCTCAACCTGTTCTTCCAAAACCACTAACTCGTTTCCTTCTTCAAGGATTTCAGATACGATATCCAGCCTTTCGGCTAACGTTTCCGAACAAATATAATTCAAATTATTTTTTATTGCTTGATCAATTCTGTCATGGCCCCGAATTTCAAGTATTATGCGGTCGGTAACTTCAAAACCACTTGACTTTCTAAGATTCTGGATGCGGTTAACCAATTCCCTTGCCAAACCTTCTTCCCGCAAACCGGATGTAAGGGTAATGTCCAGAGCAACCGTTATCGCATCTTCACTTGCTACCAACCATCCGGGGATGTCATCCGATGCAATCTCCACTTCGTCCAATAAAAGCACAATGGTTTCTCCGCCTGCATTGATCTCATACCGTTTTTGCTGTTCAAAAAGTGCAATGTCTTCCTGGGTAAATGCAGCCAGCGCATTGGCCACTAATTTCATCTTGGCCCCGAGTTTTTTACCGAGTACTTTGAAATTGGGTTTGATTTTCTTAACCAGCATTCCGGAAGTATCGGTAAGCAACTCCAATTCTTTGATGTTCAGCTCGGAAAGAATGAGATCGCCAACGGCTTCCATTTGTCGGGCAAATTTTTCATCCAACACCGGGATCATCAGTTTTTGTAACGGTTGCCGAACTTTAAGCCGTTCTTTTTTCCGTAGGCCAAACCCAAGAGAAGTTACTTTCTGGGCCAGGCCCATGCGCTCTTCCAGATCGATGTCGATGTACGCTGCTTTTACCTCCGGAAAATCACTGAGATGAACCGAACCTACCGCATGCCTCCGGGTTACATGGTTTAGATCGTTGAACAGCCGGTCCATATAAAAGGGGGCGACGGGCGATGCCAGTTGAGCAATGGTTTCCAGGCAGGTATACAGGGTTTGATAAGCGGCTTGTTTATCGGTACTCATTTCGCCCTTCCAAAACCTGCGGCGACAAAGGCGCACATACCAGTTGCTCAGATCGTCGATAACAAACGATTGAATTGCACGGGTGGCTTTGGTGGGTTCGTAAGCGGCAAAGCCTTCATCCACTTGTTGGGTTAACGAATTTAATCTGGATATGATCCAACGATCCATTTCAGGCCGTTCGCCCACAGGAATCTCTTTCTCCGAAAAATCAAACCCATCAATATTTGCGTAGGTCACAAAAAACTGATAGGTGTTGTACAGCGTATCGAAAAAACGACGGCGTACTTCGGCTACTATTTCGGTATTAAAACGAAGGTTTTCCCAGGGCGCAGCATTCGAAACCATGTACCACCGCATGGCATCCGCACCGTATTGGTCGAGCATTTCAAAAGCATCTACGGCGTTGTTTTTGCTTTTCGACATTTTGGAACCATCGCTGGCTTGTACCAATCCATTGGAAATGCAATTTTTAAAGGCCACACTGTCGAAACACATCGTTCCGATGGCATGCAGGGTAAAGAACCATCCGCGGGTTTGGTCTACGCCTTCGGCAATAAAGTCGGCCGGAAAACTAATGTTTTCATCGATCTGCTCTTTGTTCTCGAACGGGTAGTGCCATTGTGCATAAGGCATGGAACCGGAATCAAACCATACATCGATCAGATCACTTTCCCGTTTCATCGGCTGGCCCGATTCGGAAACAAGGATGATGCGGTCTACAAAATGCTTGTGGAGATCGAGCTGATCGTAGTTCGATCTGTTCATGTTACCGGGTTCAAAACCGGCCAGCGGATTGGTTTTCATAAATCCGGCTTCAACGGCTTTTTGTGCCTCTGCTTTCAACGTTTCGAGCGAACCGATGCACAGGGCTTCTTTGCCATCTTCTGTCCGCCATATAGGAATGGGGATCCCCCAGTAACGGGAGCGGCTGAGGTTCCAGTCGGTAAGGTTTTTCAG
This sequence comes from uncultured Flavobacteriales bacterium, assembly GCA_938010565.1. Classification (GTDB taxonomy): domain Bacteria; phylum Bacteroidota; class Bacteroidia; order Flavobacteriales_D; family CALLUQ01; genus CALLUQ01. The sequence goes on along the minus strand of CALLUQ010000089.1, from coordinate 5,765 downwards.
CCAGTTGCCAAAGCGGCCTGTTCCGGTAGATGCGGGTTTCCAATTGATGGTTTTGTTGAGGGCAATGAGTGAGTCTTTTACCGCAGTGGTTTGCACAAACCAAGAATCCAAAGGATAGTAAAGGATGGGTTTATCCGTTCGCCAGCAATGCGGGTAGTTGTGTTGGTATTTTTCCACTTTAAACGCAAGGTTGCGTTCTTTCAGGCGTATGGCCAGTTCTACATCTACCGAACGTTCCGGAACTTTTTCTTCGGCGGTGTAATATTCGTTTTTCACGTATTTACCCGCCATGTCGCCCATTTCGGCAACAAACCGGCCATCGAGGTCTACTAGGGGAACCTCTTCTCCGTTGTGATCAAGCACGGTGAGCGGCGGTACTCCGGCATCTTTGGCAACACGGGCATCGTCTGCACCAAAAGTAGGGGCAATGTGTACGATACCCGTTCCGTCTTGCGCAGTTACAAAATCACCCGAAATGATATGAAATGCCTTTTCACTCTCTTTTAATGGCTGTACAAAAGGCAACAATTGCTCGTAGCCTAAGCCTACGAGTTCGGCGCCTTTAAAGGCAGCCATCACCCGGTAAGGGATTTTTTTTGCTCCGGCTTCATAAGCCTCAAAAGCTTCGTTGCTTTCGGCTACTTCAAACTTGCCGGAAAACACTTTCTCCACCAATACTTTGGCCAGTATAACCTGAACAGGCCGGAAGGTATATTGGTTGTACGATCGTACCAGCACATAATCCATTTTATGGCCCACGGCCAACGCGGTATTGGAAGGCAAGGTCCAGGGAGTGGTGGTCCATGCCAGGAAGTGGAAATCCGGGGTAATGGTTTCATACACTCCTGCTTCGGTTCCGCCTGCTGCAATGCTTATCAAGGCATCGCGGTATTCGTCGCGCACTTTGAACTGCGCCACTATGGTAGTGTCTTTCACATCGCGGTAAGCACCCGGCATGTTCAACTCGTGGGAACTGAGGCCCGTACCGGCCTTCGGCGAATAGGGTTGAATGGTTTTTCCTTTGTAGATCAAGTCTTTATCCCACAAACGGTTCAACAACCACCAAACCGATTCGATGTATTTGCTTTCGTAGGTAATGTAAGGGTTCTTCAGATCGATCCAATAGCCCACACGGGTGGTCATATCCTTCCAAATGTCGGTGTACCGCATCACCGATTCGCGACAAGCCTGATTATATGCTTCGATGGAAATTTTGGTTCCGATGTCTTTTTTAGTAATGCCCAGTTCTTTTTCTACTCCAAGCTCAATGGGCAAGCCGTGGGTATCCCAACCGGCTTTTCTTGATATCTGATAGCCTTTTAAGGTTTTGTAGCGGCAAAACAGGTCTTTAATGGTACGACCGATAACGTGGTGTATACCCGGCCGGCCATTGGCTGAAGGAGGGCCTTCGTAAAACACAAAAGCGGGCTGACCTTCCCGATTGCTGACACTCTTTTCAAATACATGGTTTGCTTCCCATTCTCCGGCCACTTCTACAGCCACTTGCGGAAGGTTTAAACCCTTGTATTCGCGGTAAACATTACTCATATCGCTCTTTTATTTAGAGGGTAGCAAATTTAATGAATCCTCGTGAGATTTCCGTAGGAAGCTGACCTGAGCCCCAAGGCAAACGCATTTCTTTCTTCGAAACAGTTTGGAGTTTGGGTTTTGAGCAAGTTCACTCCATTACTCCATAATCAATTGGCTTGCCGGTTACACCGTTCGGCAATACCCGAACTGGTACCTGAAAAAGCAGCATCCTGCCCCGGCTCTTCAGACAGCTTTTGGAAGTCGTTTTGGAGCGTTCAAAAAAAAGTGTTTCCGGACGGGACTCCGTATGCATCCAAAAATGACGATATCGAACCACAGGAGTAAATCCTATCTTCAATATAACCTCCTCATTATCAGAAGAAAACAGACATAAAAAAAACGGGAACAAAACTGAAAATTCAGCTTATTCCCGTTTAGTAGCCCGTAGGGGAATCGAACCCCTGTTACCAGGATGAAAACCTGGCGTCCTAACCCCTAGACGAACGGGCCATTATGTATAAAAATGCTTCCCGTTTTTTCTACGGGTGCGCAAATCTAAAGACAAAAAAATATTTCCGCAAATTTTTGATCAAAAAAATTGCTATCCTATGGATTTAATCATTCTTCCTCATCCGGATCAATCAAATCGGCCTGAAAGCGGAACCCCAACCTCTTGCCCGTTTTGAGGTGAATGCTGTCGGTGAGGTTTTGCATTTCATGGACGGTTACTTCGCTTACCTTGTTGTAGGGCGGGGTGAGCAAATCGAAGTTGAGGGCGTAAAGCATCGCAGATTCCAACACATCGGACAATGCTTCCGGGGTGAGTATGTTGTTTACAAAATCATTGTACAAAAACCCCAGCTGTCGTTTTCCTTGAACAAAAAAATGGCCTTCTGCATTTACAAAAATGCGGGCGATCAGGTAGCCGGAGTCGTTGAAACGATTGAACAGAAAAGAGTCGTTCAGGAAGTTGTAAATGTTGATGATCCCACAATACCCCTTGAACGCATCTTTTCGCAAATAGTCGGTCTTCCAAAGGCTGCTCGCCTCGTCAATTTTAAAAACGTTGGTGTGCATCTGAAAGATCAACCGATCTCCTGCCAGTTGAACTTCTGCCTTGTGTGCAGAACCCAAATTGCAAGCAATCTCGATCCGATCATCCACTTTTTTGAGAGCATCCGACAAAAACTTAATCTTTTTCTCCAACTGCATTTGCAACTCACGGAATACCTTGCTTGTGTACGCATAAACGTCTTGTTTCACTACGGCTTTTCCAGTGAGCGATTTCAAGATCAACTCTTTGGGTAGCAATTCATTGTTCTTCATAATTCGAAAATATTAAAGACCAAAAATCGTTCTGCCTCCTCTTCAGGTCATTTCTTTTACCGGTGTACTCGTTTCTACTCAATAAGCACGAGCAAAAACCACCCGCTCTTTGGAGGGTGCCCCGGTTACCATGCATTTTCCTGCTTCCTTTTGATCGGTATAAGGAATGCAGCGGATGGTTGCTTTGGTTTCTTCTTTGATCTTCTGTTCTGTTTCTGCTGTGCCGTCCCAATGGGCCATAAAAAAGCCCCCTTCCTCAATTACCGACATAAACTCTTCGTAAGAATCCACATTCCGGATTTTTTCTTCCCGGAATTTCAATGCTCTGTTGAATAGGTTTGTCTGTATCTCATCCATTAGTTCGGCAACATGCCCGGCCAGGTTATCCAGAGGAATGCTCTGTTTTTCGCCGGTATCTCTACGCACTACTTCAGCCGTGTTGTTCTCCAGATCACGAGGTCCGACCGCAATGCGAACCGGCACGCCTTTCATTTCATACTCGGCAAACTTCCAGCCCGGACGGCGGGTATCATCATCATCCAACTTCACCGTAAAACCCTGCGCATGCAAAGCAGTACGCAATGGTTCCATTTTTGCCCGAATGGCCTCCAGTTGCTCTTTGTTTTTATAAACAGGTATCACAACTGCATGAATGGGCGCCAGTTTCGGAGGCAACACCAGGCCATTATCGTCGGAATGTGTCATGATCAATGCCCCCATTAAACGGGTAGATACGCCCCATGAGGTGGCCCATACGTATTCGTCTTTTCCTTCTTTATTGGCGAATTTTACATCGAATGCTTTTGCAAAATTTTGTCCCAGAAAATGAGACGTGCCGGATTGCAAGGCTTTTCCATCTTGCATCAGTGCTTCGATCGTAAGGGTTTCTTCGGCTCCTGCAAAACGTTCGGAAGGGGTTTTTGTGCCTCGAATAACGGGAGTAGCCATGAAGTTTTCTGCAAAATCAGCATATATTTCGAGCATTTGCCGGGTTTCTTCCCAGGCCTCTTGCCGGGTGGCATGTGCGGTATGCCCTTCTTGCCAAAGAAATTCGGCTGTACGCAAAAAGAGACGGGTGCGCATCTCCCAACGCACCACATTTGCCCATTGGTTCACCAAAATTGGTAAATCACGGTAAGAATGGATCCAGCCTTTGTAGGTGCTCCATATAATGGCCTCACTGGTAGGGCGAACCACCAATTCTTCGGTCAGCTTTGCTGCCGGATCTACCATGAGTTTTCCGGGGTTTTCCGGATCGTTTTTCAGGCGATAATGGGTAACCACTGCACATTCTTTGGCAAACCCTTCCGCATTTTTCTCTTCGGCTTCAAACAAGCTTTTGGGAACAAAAAGCGGGAAATAAGCATTCTGATGGCCTGTTTCTTTGAACATTTTATCCAAAGCATCTTTCATTTTCTCCCAGATCGCAAAGCCATACGGCTTGATCACCATACATCCGCGAACTGCCGAATGCTCTGCCAGGCCGGCCTTGTCAACTATTTCGTTATACCATCCGGAGTAATCGGAAATACGAGTATGCTTTTTCTTTCCCATTTTTGTTTTTGGTTTGGTATAGTTTTTGCCAATTATTTCATTGCTCGCAACAAAGTTAAAATTTATCGTTCAAATTTTTCAGGGGTTACCCACGAATCCTTTGAACGTACACTAAGGTTAAAAAGGCATGAAAAACTTCCACTCCCTTTTGTTATTCACCGGAATACTCGGCGCCACCTCCTGTTCCAGCTGGAAATCACATACTTACCACCTCTACGATGACGACATTTATGCCACCCGAAACGATCGCAGCCAGACGGTTGCCCCTCCGGGCAACGATGCTCCTTCTACCACCAGTGGCAATGATTATTACGATGCCGGTAATGGCGCCGGTAATTCCAATACATCTGCCAACAGGCGTTTTTCCGAAAACAAGGAGAGCGGCGATACTTACGTGATCGAAAACTATCACCATTACGAAGACGATAACGATTTTGTTTACGACGATTATTATGATTACGAATATGCGTCGCGTATTCGCCGTTTTCATCATCCTGCTTCTACCATTTCTTATTACGATCCTTATTACACGAATATATACTGGTACGATTATGACCCGTATTATTACGGAAATTCCATTTACATAGGGTGGGGTTCTCCGGTTGCTTACTGCACCTGGTCCCCTTACCAACGAAGAAGGTATCGCCGCAACTATGGTTGGAATACTTACTACAGCAACCCATCATGGGGATATAGCGGTTATTATGGTTACAACTTTGGTTGGGACAACAACTACTGGACCGGTTACCACAATGGCTACTGGAATGGCTACTACAACGGATACGGCGACAGCTATTGTGTTTTCAACAATTCCAATAATAACAACGGCAACTTTTATTACGGTCCTTTGGGGTCTACCAGCAGTACCACCGGATCTTCCTCAAGCTATACCGGTTCCGTTTTCACCCCGACGGATCCGCAAAGGGTGGGACACGCAAATTCCAGGCCTGTTGCCAATGTAGATGGCTACCGGCTGACCCACGCCACTCCTTCTTCGGCTAACCCGGGCAATCAGCGTTCCGATCAGCATGTGTTGCAACAAAATCATACGACCAACACCCACAACAACGGAACTACATCCCGACCATCTGATACACGTCCCATTACAACAAGACCTCAAAACGCATCGAGACCAACGAATGCGAGGCCATCTCATACAAGGCCCAATCATTCAAGGCCTCAAAGCTCGTCAAGGCCCACAAATACAAGACCATCTCATACAAGGCCCAATCATTCAAGATCTCAAAACGCGTCAAAACCCGCGAATACAAGACCATCCCATACAAAACCCAATAACTCCAGGCCTCAAAGCTCATCGAGACCTGCGAATACAAGACCATCCCATACAAAACCCA